>DEUM01000014.1 GCA_002362575.1 Lachnoclostridium sp. UBA3262
CATATTTCATTTGACACTATCTCTCCTTCTCTAATGTTTCCCATGGCTTTAATCCTTCCCTTGTCAGCTCGTACACCGTATCGCAAACCTCTGCTATATATTTCCGGTCATGGGATACACTGATAATCGCGCCTTCAAAATCTCTTAACAGCTTTCGTATAACCGGATTTGAGAGAGGTGAAAAATTCCTTGTCGGCTCATCCAGAATCAGTACATTTGCGCCCCGCATACTAATCTGAAGCAGAAAAAGCTTTGCCCTCTGTCCTCCGGATAATGCCCGGATGGGATGTTCCATCTCCTCTTTTGTAAATTTCAAACTGCCAAGATAAGTCCGGATTTCCGTGCGCTCCTCTTTGTCCCCGGAATGGGAAAGAAATTCCACCGGCGTCTTTTCAAAATCCATTCTGCTCTGATAATCCTGCGGCATATAGGCGGCCCGGATATCATCCCGTTCTAAGAGCTGTTCACAAATACATTTCATCAACGTTGTTTTTCCCATTCCGTTTTTCCCGACAATGCAGACCTTCTCCGGTCCCCGTATACTCAAATCTATATTCTCTGCTAAAAGGCGGTTCCCCACACGAAGCTCCTCCTGCTTCATATCCAGCACGAATTTACCTCTTGGAATTTTTTCGGTATTGCGAAATTTGAAAAAAATAGCTTCCTCAACATCCGGCAGTTCCGTCATTCCTCCTGATTCCCGCTCAAAACGGTGCTCCAATGATTTTACCGCCTTCATCTTCTTTTTTAGCAGGGCGGCGCCATGGGGATCCTGTCTTGTAATCCGCGCCTGCTGGCGTTCCACCTTCTGCTCAATCCGCTGAAGCCTTTCCTGCTGCGCCCGGTATTCACTGCGTTCTTTTCTAGCAACCTGCTCCTGTTTTTCTAGCTGGTGCTTCCGCCGCTCCATATATTCGTTGTAACCCACCTGACTGATTGTATGCTTAGCCTCTCGCTTTTTCTTCAGCATCTCCAAGTGCAGTATCCTGTTTGCCGTCCGCTCCAGAAGAGTTTCATCATGAGAGATAAATAATACTGCCCCCTCCCATTCCTGTATAAAGCGTTCCAACCATTCGAGTGTTTCCAAATCAATGTCGTTGGAGGGCTCGTCTAACAGAAGAATATCTGGTCTTCTGCACAAAATCCGTACAACCTGCAGCTTTACCTTTTCCCCGCCGGACAACGACTTTACCTTCTGCTCAGAATATATAAACTCAGGAGATAAATTCAGTTTGTTAGCTATTTCTGCCAGTTCCTTCGGACTCATGTCAAAAAAACCAGACTCCCTTTCAAGGAACTCATAGACCGAACATTCCTTTTCCCTACTGTCTATTTCCTGCTCTAAAAATCCCAGTACACAGTTATTTTTAACAATTTCACCAGAATATTCGACATAACTCTCTACTAAATTCTCATCATAAATCAGTTTCATTAGCGTGGACTTTCCATTCCCCTCCTCGCCAATCAGAGCCATTTTATCACCCGGATTCAGCACAAGGGACAGCCCGGAAATTAGTACACGTAAATCTTTTTTATATGTGATGCTTACCTCTTTTATCTGTAACATATGCTCACCTCATCTTTATGCAAAAAAATCTGCTCCCGTTCATACCGAAAGCAGATTTCAACAGCATAATTGAAACAGATAAAAAATCCTATTAGATAATCTACATTCGGTACCACAAGAACGCCTGACATTCAGGCATTGCATGTTTCTTTTTTACCGTTTAACCTGTAAATTATCTAATAATCATTCCGCACCTCCGTCTGTAGTTTTATTTATTATAACGAATGAAAAATCGGTTGTCAATAACTACTACAGTTCTTTCAGCCAATATCCAAAGTCTCCAACCGTTACCCGCTTTTTCTGTGTTCCCTTAAACCTTGGAAAACCAAAACGATTTGCCAGATACTGTTCCCTCCTATGATATTGTCCCGGCACCCCGATATAATTTTTGTCCTTACTGTGTGCATAGAGCAAATGTCTGTAATTGTAAAATCCATGCAGTAAAAAGCTGTTTCTTGCATAGTGCCAGAACTCCATTGGAAAAGACGTAAAATCCGTCGGCTCCATTTGCAGGCACCACTCCATTTCATCATCCTCAAACGGGTACATCTCTGACAGCTTTTCAAGAAATGGATCTTGTAACTTTTCCGGCTCCTGCGCCGGCATATCCTCTAACGAAGCCGCCTTAGCAGTATCTGTCTCCTTTTTCGGAAGACCTTCCTGCAAATTCTCTTTCTGTGAACTCTCTGCCGCTGGGCCTGCAGCCTCCGAATGATCCAATGGAAAATCAATCTGTCCATAATAAATTTCTCTGCTAAACTTTTTACATGCACCGCTCCAGTAGCAGGAAGACTCGCCAACCAAAATACCACATATTTCTTCCGGCATATCGCCCGCCTGTCCGGTTTCCATCGTAATTTCTGTCGTCTCTTCTTCCCCGCAGTTTCCCGCCATATATGGTTTTAAAATACCATCTTCCTCATAAATTAAATACACTGGTCTTCGGAACCCGGCTTCCTTTTCTTTTACTGCAAGACAAATCGTCAGCCGATTTCCCTTTTTGTTCAAACGGACAAAACCGTCGTTTGACGCCGGCGCTCCCTTTTTTATTTTTTTTAAATAAATAATTTCCCGCATATAATCAGTCACTGTCTTCCCCTCTTTCTCTCATCGGAATCGTTCCACTGATATACTATATGCTTGTCACTCCCTCACTTATGCTTTTATTTTTCTTGATACATTTTGTAATGACAGGTAAGGCATTTCTTTTTTTACTTTCACGCAACGTTTACCGCACCATGTTCCCCTTTCGTTCTGTTCCTAACCACATTGATTAAAATGTGGTTAGGATACATCTTACGAAAAATATTTTTGATTCTTACTTGATGGTTTCTCTGGAATAGACATTTTCAATCCTCCCTTTTCAAGCAGTGGTGTCAAATACTTTCTCCTAAAACTTGTCCTGCTATCAAAACCAAATTTATTCATTATTTCTTGAACCGACTTCGGTTCTTTACAAAAATCAATAATCATCCTATTCACATCCTGACCATTTTGGTTAGGATATTGACCATCCACTCTTACCAACTCCAAATACCTATCACAAGCCTTACACAAGACCATAATCCCCGCTTCACTAATTTCATACTCGGGCAGTGGTCCATCATACAATCCACAGGCTTCCTTTATCTTCTCAAAACCTCTTCCCCAAGCTTCAATCATACCACTTTTGAAAAATACATTCGCCAATTTCGGATTGTATGGTTTGGATGAATGTTTCATAAACAGCTTTTCTGTAGAATTTAGATTTGGAGGCATTTCACCATCATTCCAAATATATATCTTGTTCTCATATACACTAATCTGAATCGGATTGCAACTACTGTAATCTTTATGAACAACAGCATTCAGCAAAATCTCACGAAATGCATCCTTATGGAACATAAACTGCTCCACTCTTTGAATTCCATCATAGCCAATCAATGCTTTCATATATTTTGTGTAAACCAAATCGACAGTCTTATCAACCTGTTCAATCAACGAACCATGTACCTCATCCTGATACACTAAATCAGAATCCGATTTTCCAAAATAACCGATTTTAATATAAGAACCAGTAACCCACTTTTCTGGATCTTTATAAAACGCCAGCATTGCTGCCCTTATCAAATATCCATCTTCATCAATCAGATGCAAGTTATCCATCAAAATAGCATTTTCTACACCTACCTCTTCTTTTGTGAGCCTGCCTCTTTTTACTGCTTTCTCTTTAAATAACTGTATTGCATCCTGCTTCAAATCAGATACAGACAGTTTTGGCAGAGGTACACCATCCCATGTTCTTCCTTGAGTTTTTAGCAAAGCTCGTTCCAATTCCTTTCCAGTAATTTCACGCATGGTACTGCCTGAACGATAATAATATTTTCCATGAAAACTAATTAAGAAAGGATATTTATCAACAACTATCTGCAAATATTCCATTTCACCTTCATACAAAAGGTTTACATCTGCAATAATCCCCATTGTATCCGTAATCTTATTAGGAATTTTCTCTAACAAATCTCTTGCATTGTCAACGCCAACAACATTACCATCGTCATCTGTACCTATAAATATTGTTCCACCATAAGCATTAGCATATCCACAAATCCATTTTAAAAATTCATCACGCCAAGTTTCTTTCCACTCTATAGATTGATGTTCCTTTTCCTTCATATTCTCACCAACTTTCTCATTTACTGCAATACGCAAAACCCTACTATGCCACTTCCTTATATCTTGTGCATACTCCGGCAGCGCTCCCATTAATTGCCATAAATAAACCTATTACAAATTATACACTACAAAACTTTTGATAACAACCAATAATTCCTGAGGTGGGAGGCAATTTCTACTGCTAGCGGGAGCGCCCACGAGACACATGGCACAAACACCTCCGAAATAAAAATTGACTTTTAACACGAATACAATTAAAATTATGTTGAAGCGCATAAAAGTGTAATATACGTTTCGGAATGGAGGAAAAAATGAAAAAGATTATTTTAACCGGTGACCGTCCTACTGGCAGGCTTCATGTAGGACACTATGTTGGTTCCTTAAAACGCCGCGTAGAATTACAAAACTCTGGTCAATACGATGAAATTTATATAATGATAGCAGATGCTCAGGCTCTGACGGACAATGCGGATAATCCTGAAAAGGTGCGCAAAAATATTTCGGAGGTTGCGCTCGATTATATGTCCTGTGGACTAAATCCGGAGAAATCCACTTTGTTTGTACAGTCCTATGTCTCCGAGCTGACCGAGCTGACCTTTTACTACAGCAACCTAGTAACGGTTTCCCGACTAAAACGGAACCCAACAGTGAAATCCGAGATTCAGCTTCGCGGTTTTCAGTCCAGTATACCTGTCGGTTTCTTTACCTATCCAATCAGTCAGGCGGCAGATATTACAGCTTTTAAAGCAACAACTGTGCCTGTAGGTGACGACCAGCTGCCAATGATTGAGCAGGCAAGGGAAATTGTCCGCAGCTTTAATTCTACCTACGATGAAGTTTTGGTAGAGCCGGATGCACTTCTTCCAGAAAGCAAAGCATGTATGCGTCTTCCGGGGACAGACGGAAAGGCAAAAATGAGTAAATCGCTTGGCAACTGTATTTATCTTTCCGATACGCCGGAGGATATACGAAAAAAAATTATGAGCATGTATACTGATCCCGAGCATATACGCATTGAGGATCCGGGAAAGCTTGAGGGCAATACGGTATTTACTTATCTGGACGCCTTCTGCCATGATGATTTGTTTGCTGAATATCTGCCGGAGTACAATTGCTTACAGGAATTAAAAGACCATTATACCCGTGGTGGTCTTGGCGATGTCAAAGTTAAGAAATTTTTATATTCTGTATTAATGGAGGAGCTCTCCCCGATTCAGGCAAAGCGGCAGGAGCTTGCTAAAGATATCCCTGCCATTATGGAAACGCTTCATCAGGGAAGTATAAAGGCAAAAGAAGTGGCCGCCCAGACATTAAGTGAAGTAAAACACGCCATGCGTATAGACTATTTCGACTAGAATAACTAAGAAACTATCTGATATCATGTAATTTTAAGTACATAGCTATTTTGTACATATTTTTATGAAATGAATGATAAAAATTGTGCAAAGTGACTATGTATTTCTTTTTTTTCTAGTGCTATGATAATAGCGGACATATAAGGAAAAAAATAATACGGCGACACTACAGAGGAGGAGTGAAAAATGACTATCGCACAAATTTTAGCAGTTGCTATTTTCATCGCCATGTTCTTACTTATTGTAATAGACAAAATTGAACGGCAATACGTTACTTTAGGCTGTGGTGCTCTGACACTGATTTTAGTTTTTGGTGTTGGAATGAGAAGTACCTCCGCTATTTGGCGCACATTGAATCTGAACAGCTTCTTTACAACACAATTTTGGTATGCAGCAGGAGAGGCTGAGTCATCCGCAGGCATTAACTGGTCAACCATTGTTTTTATTCTTGGTATGATGATAATGGTCGAAGGAATGGCGAAGGCAGGTTTTTTCCGCTGGCTCTGCATGAAACTGGCAAAGCTGGTTCACTATAAACCGATTCCGCTCTTTATTACCTTTATGATTATGTCAGCCCTGCTGGCTATGTTTATCGACAGTATTACTGTTATCCTGTTCCTTGCAGCAGTTACGGTAGAACTGGCAAAGCTTTTAAAATTTGATCCGGTGCCAATGATTCTGTCGGAAATTTTCTGTGCCAACTTAGGTGGTTCCGCTACCATGTGCGGCGATCCGCCAAATATTATTATCGGTACTTCCCTGAGCTATTCGTTCAGTGACTTTTTAACTAATACCGGATTGATAGCGGGTATCAGTTTAATTTTAGTTGTTTTTTATTTCTTTCTTGTATTTCGGAAAGAACTTTTACAAGAGGAAGCGGAGGCTGTGAATCCGACAACGCTTCCGGATCCGAAAGAAATTATTACAAACAGGGGGGATTTTATCGTTAGCTGCATTATTTTTGCCTGTGCAGTTATCATGCTTATAACCCATGCGCAGACAGGTTTAACCGTAGCCCTTATTGGTACTGTCATTGCAGTCTTTACTCTGGTTACAGCAGGCAAGAACGCAATCAAGCTACTTAAAAAAGTAGATTATGACACTCTCCTCTTTTTTGTCGGACTCTTTGTCGTTGTTGGCGGTCTGGAACAGACCGGGGTGTTAGAAATCATTGCCAAATTCATTGGCGAAATCAGCGGAGGAAATCTAAAACTGATGGTAGCGATTATCCTCTGGATATCTGCTTTTGCAAGTGCTTTTGTGGATAATATCCCGTTTGCTGCTACGATGATTCCGGTTGTTAAGAGCCTTGCCGCTACGCAGGGTGTGGATTTACAGACATTAGCATGGGCTTTATCCATGGGTACGGATATCGGCGGAAGCGCAACACCAATCGGAGCTTCTGCTAATGTAGTTGGTACTTCTGTTGCCGCGAAAAACGGCTACCACATCGGATGGGGAAAATATTGTAAATCAGCCGCACCGGCAACCATCATCGTTGTAACCGTGTCAATGCTTATAATATTCGTGCGTTACTGCTAAGCAAGAAATGCGTCAGCATAAAACTGGCGCATTTCTTTTATTTCTGTCTCACAATATTCCATCCGAAGGATATCAAATAATAATACGCTTTGTCCACCTGCCGTATACCTTCCTGCCTTCCTCCATCGTATATGGACGGATTTTGACATACAGATGGGGATCCTTTTTTGCCTTCACTTTTACCGTCATTTTCTTCTTCGTCTGATTTGCTTTCAGCTTTACTTTCTTCTTGTTCTTTGTAAACTTTTTACTCGTACTCAGAACTGCTTCGTAACCAGATACGCCCTTTACCTTACTCCACTTCATCTCAAACTTTATCTTTTTTGCATAGGAAGACTCACACTCAGCAAACGGAACAAAAAGTGATGTCTTTTTCTCTTTTGCCCCCTTTGTGTAAATTAAAATGGCTCCGGTCAGCGAAAACGCCTGATCTGAAATTCCCTTACTGCTGCCCTGTACTTCAATTACTCCGCCAGACGCTTCTCCACTAAATGCACCCGCTCCGATCTCCGATACTCTTTTCCCTATCACAAGAGACTTAATCGGATTGCTGGAGAACGCTTCCTTTTGAATCTTTTCTATTGTGTCCGGAATCACAAGTTTCTCGATTCGGTTTGCCTCGGCAAATCTTTCCGGCACTATCTTCATCGTAGCAGGCAGTAGCAGCTCCCTCATATTATTACCTTCAAAAACTCCCTTTCCATAATCTTTTACAGACGGTGGCAAATCGATTTTTTGAATTACATTACTGCTAAACGCCCCTTCTCCAATCTTTTTTAATGTGTCCGGAAACTGTACCTCCAAGGTTTCATTTTTCTTCCCAAAAATCGGAGAACAGCGCGAAAAGGACTCTATTCCGATTTCTTCTACTCCCGGCTCTAAAATAAGTTTCGTAATTTTCTTATTGTCAAAAAAAGCATAATCTCCTACTTTTTTAATGTGGGAGGGAATCGTTACCGTACTGCCTTTTCCATTATATTTTAATAGTACGTGGTCACTCGTGACATACATATTGTTTTCACAAGAAATCTGTCCGGGCACCTGTTTCATCAAATCCTCTATGCCCATTCCCAGCCGGTATATCAGCTCTGTGAAGGACTGTCCGTCTAGCTGCTTACTTTTCACAACTATTTTCAAATTCTCTGCCACATATTCATAGCCGGGAACAATATCCGAAAGCCCTCCATCTGTTATCGCAAAATATTTATCTGCATTTACCTTCTTAACTGACGCTGGAATCGTAATCTTTTTCACATCGCAGCCCTCCGAAGTATCACCCTCTGAGTTCACGTTTCCATACATAACCGCCTGCAGGCAAAATACTTCGCACCCTTCCACAATATTTAACTCCGTTCTCCGGAACGGTACGCGCACAAGCTCCCTGCCATCTTTCGAATACACCACGCCATCTATACTTTTATACTTTGAATCCTTCTTACTTACAATCAAGTTCTCTGCTCTGAAATAAGCCGCGGTTTTCAAACTCAGATTGGAATTAAAATGAACGGTTTTTACTTTTCCGGCTATCTGATTATAGGCATAATCACCCTTTTCACCATAATACGTCCGGACTTTAAACTTACCGGGAATCATAAGCTTCTTTAACTTTTTGCAGCCAAACGCATTTTGACCTATCGTCTTTACCGAGACAGGAACTGTAATCTCCTGTACCTTTTTGTACTTAGAAAATGCGTCAATCGGAATCGATGTAACCCCTTTCTTTATCACAACCTTTTTAATCTTTTTAATTTTCTTCTTCTTTATCTTGAGAGAAGATGGCATTTCTCCCTTTCCGGAAATTGTCAATGTGCTGCCCTTCACTCTCGCATTAACTGACCTTTTCTTTGCCGCCTCCGCACTCCGGCTATTCAGGCAGACAACCAAACCCGTGACACAAAGTAGTGCTGTCATACATAAAATCATTTTCTTTTTCATTGTAGATACCCCCTCATAATATTGTCCTATATATAAAACGAATCAGAAGGAAAAATTGTTGCAAAATTCCCTTACAAATTTTCTAAAAATTATTCTGCCGCCCGACGAATTCCTTTCGCAATCACAGGACCCACAAGAACCGTAACAACCATCTTGGCAATATCACCAATAATAAATGGAAACACGCATATTGTAAGCGCTGCTACTACCGTACTTCCTGTAGATATACAAAACCATGCCGTGCCAAATGCATAGGCAACAATCATTCCCAGAATCATTCCTATAAAACCGGGTACTACCTTCCTATCAAATCTCTCAAAAAATATTCCACAGATAGCTCCTGTAAAAATGAATCCAACGAGATAGCCTCCGGTAGGCCCTGCCAGCTTGCCAACTCCACCGGTAAATCCAGAAAACACCGGAAGCCCTGCCAGACCAATTAACAAATATACAATGTATGTCAATGTTCCCCTTTTCCAGCCTAGTACATAGGCACTCGCAAAAACAACAAGATTAGTCAGTGAAATCGGCACTGGGCCAATTGGCACAGACAGAGGCGCTAACACACAGGTCGCAGCAGCAAAGAGCGCCATCAAAACCAAATTTACCGTTGCAAATGTTCTCTTATTCTCCATACCTATTTCTTTCACGATTGTCTCCTCCTCGTCTCTCTTTTCATTTCCTTCAGCATTGCAATATCTTCCTCAATCGTATTCCCGACTGTCGTCAGCATATCCCCGGTAATTGTTGCATTTACCCCGGACTCAAATAAAATACGCCCGCCATCGGCAAATCGGTTTCTCCCCGCCGCCATCCTCACATACGCTGTCGGATTGATAAAACGGAAAATCGCCAGCGTCCGTAATACCTCCTCCTGCGAAAGCTCTTTTATGTCCTCAAACGGTGTGCCTGGAATCGGTGATAAAAGGTTGATAGGAATAGAATCCACCTCCAGCTCAGACAGACTAAACGCCATATCAATGCGGTCTTCCCATGTCTCCCCCATACCGATAATACCTCCGGAGCAGATTGAAAGCCCTGCTTCCTTTGCCATCTTAATTTCCCTGATTTTATCCTCATATGTATGGGTGGTACAAATATTGGAGAAATTTCTTTCGGACGTCTCAATATTTTCATGGTAGCGCGTTACCCCTGCCGCCTTCAGCCTTTTAAACTCATCTCCGCTCAAAAGCCCATGGGAGGCGCACAGTCCCATCTCCGGGCATGCCTTATGAACCGCACGGTAAGCCTCCTCCGCCCTCTCAAAATCACTTCCCAGTGAGCGTCCCGCCGTCACAATAGAATACCTGTGGACGCCCTTTTCCTCATGCCGCTTTGCATCCCTGACAAACTCCTCCGTAGTCAGAAACGGATATTCCTTTATTCCCGTCCCATGATGCCCGGACTGCGCACAGAACTTGCAGTCTTCACTGCATCTGCCGCTTCTTCCATTGATAATGGAGCAGAGCTCAACACCGTCTCCACACAGTGCCTTCCGAATCCGGTCTGCTCCTTCCCTCAGGTTCTCCAAGTCAGCCTCCAGAAGAATTGTCACATCATCCTTCCGCCCTAACCTGTGCCCCTCGATGATTTCCTTTGCCAGCTCCAAAATTTTCTCTTTCATTGTTCCCTCCATATGCATCTTCCGCTCTAAATATTTATTGTAAACCGTTTTCCTTTTTTTAGTATACATTCGTAAATTTATCTTGTCAACAGTAATGTTCCCGGCGGGGGTAATTGCTTTCTTATCTGTCTTTGGGGAGCAGCAGGTATCATATGTTTTCTTGCCGCATAAATCGAAAATTATTAACAACTGTCACATGGATAAAAATAGCAGCGCCGCAAACGGCACTGCTATTTCTATCTGCTTATATATATTCAGCTAATTATTTATACTATATATGATAAGCTTTATTCCATATGATTTTTTATACACTCGATAATCTTTTCCTGCACCGGCAGAATCTTTCCCAATTCTTCTTTTGCCTGCTCCGGTTTCCCGGCACGCAGCAAATCTACTATCTCTGTGTATGACTTATACAGAGGAGTAATTGACAAATTTCCTGATGTTCCTTTGATTGCATGTGTCTTCTCTATAATATCTGCGTAATCATTGGAATCAAAATCTGTATCGACCTTGTGGGTATCTACTGTTTTCACAAAAGAGCCCAACAACCTTTCATATAGACTTTGGTTTCCACCAAGCCGCTCTAGGCCTTCCTCAATATCTACGCCCAGGTCTTTTAATTCTTCAAATAAACTCATCCAGGTATCCCTCCTCTATAACTTACACGAGCTACATCAATATTTACCAAAATCATCACCAAGTGAGATAACCTGCTCGTTTGCACTTGCCATCGAAGCAGATGAACCGGAACCTGAGAAGGAACCGCCGCCACTGGAATTTCCTAAGTTGTAAACAGAAAGCAGCTCTCTCATGCGGGAAGCCTGGTTTGAAAGTTCCTCACTGGCAGAAGCACACTCTTCACTGGTAGCCGAGTTGTTCTGAACAACCTGTGATACCTGTGTGATTGCCTGCTCAATCTGTGCCACTGCAGTTGCCTGATAATTCGAGGACTCTGCAATGCCATTGATAATTACTTCGCTCTCCTGTACTACATTCGTAATTGCATCCAGTGCTTTTGCTGTATCATCTGCAATCTGGGAACCGGAACTAACCTTAACGATAGAATCCTGAATCAATTCTGCTGTTTCGGAAGCTGCCTCTGCACTCTTAGCTGCAAGACTTCTAACCTCCTCAGCTACAACAGCAAAGCCTTTTCCTGCCTCTCCTGCTCTGGCAGCCTCAACTGCTGCATTCAGCGCAAGAATATTGGTCTGGAAAGAAATATCATCAATTGTCTTAATAATCTTGGAAATGCTCTCAGATGCTTTATTGATGTCCTGCATAGCAGTCATCATACCCTGCATCTGTTCATTACCCTGTTTTACATCATCAATCGCACGATTTACCAGACTAGCTGCCGAATTCGCCTGCTCTGCATTCTGTTTTGTCTTCTCTGCGATTTCATCAATAGAAGCTGTAATCTGCTGAATGGCACTTGCCTGCTCTGTAGAACCCTGAGCCAGTGCCTGACTTGCACTTGCTACCTGAGAAGAACTAATCGTAACCTGTGAACCTGCATCGCTGATATTTGACAGAGCATGGAAGTTATCATCTACCAATTTCTTTAACGCATTGCCCAGCATATCTTCATTGGATTTCGGATTAACCTGAACCGTCAGATTTCCGCTTGCTACTTCTTCCGCAATTCCCGCTTGCTCCTTAATATTGTTTATTACGTTTGTATACTCATCTACCAGTTCGCCAAACTCATCATTGGCATATTTAATAAGTTCAATTTCTGTATGTCCTAATGCAATGCGTTTCGCCGCATCTGACAACTGTTTCACAGACCTTGCTATCTGTTTAATCAAGGACAAGGCCAAAATAATAGTAAGCAGAATAGATACTCCTACAAGGGTCAGACTGATATAATTAGATATATTCGCTATCTGATTAATGTCTGCCAACCCTTCTTTTTTGGATGTCTCAAGTGCATCCGTTACCTGCTTTGCCTTTGACTCATCCGCACCAATCTTCTTCATCGTATCCTGAATACTTTCAAGTTCTTCTGTCTGCATCGCAGATATAGATCCTTCAATTCTGTTTACGGAAGTTATTCCCACTATTGCATTTGCACCTGTAAGAACTACAAGAACAACAAAAGTTATTATCATTTTTGTTTTCATCGTAATGTTTTTCATATCTTATACCTCTCCTTCTTCAATATTTATTTGGTCTGCCTGTTCAACCACTGATAAATCTTCATCATTCAATAACTTATCAGGATCCAGCAGCAGCTTAACAGCGTCTCCTACCTTACCAATGCCATATACATATTTATTCTGATGTGCTTTGTCAGAGCGTCCGATAGCCGGCGGTGGTAAAATATTTTCTTCTTTAATTTCCACTACCTCCGCTATCTGTTCAACAATCAGCCCAACTACCGTAGATTTCACATTAATGACAATAATACAGGTTCTGTCATTATATTCAAACGGTTCCTGCTTAAAACGCAGGCGGACATCAATTACAGGAATTACCTTTCCTCTCAAATTGATAAGACCTTTGATGTAATCTTCCGTTTCAGGAATCGCTGTAATCGCCTGAAACTGAATAATCTCATTCACGTATTGGATTTTCATTCCAAAGTATTCGTTTCCGGATTTAAAGGTCATATACTTACCCTTTTGTGCATCCGGCTCCGTGGAAATGGACTGGGATTCGTCTGCCCGTGTTTTCAACTCCTTTGTCTCATCCATATGAAATACCGTTCCTTTCTATAAATTTTATTCTACTAAACCGCCGGGGTCTAATATCAATGCAATGCTTCCGTCTCCAAGCTGTGTACAGCCGGACAAGCCTTTTACTTTCTTGATGTACGAAGGAATCGGCTTAACTACGATTTCCTGCTCACCAATCAGCTTATCGACAAACAAACATACTTTCTTATCCTCAACCTCAAGAATCAGCATCATGCCATCCTCTACAGCCTCCTGATAATTCTCCAGACCATACCATCTGCCAAGCCTTACTACCGGATAAGCATCGCCGCGTATCATAATATACTCATCCCCATTCGGCTCATGAATCATCATATCCTCACGTACATGAACAAACTCTTTGATTACCCCTGTTTCCAATACAAAGGAAGAATTTCCAGTCTCCATGACAATGCCATCAATAATAGCCAGCGTCAATGGAATTTTCAGACTCATCACACTTCCCATGCCCGGGGTACTCTCAATGTCAAGCGCGCCTCCGATTTTCTGGATATTCTGAACTACAACATCCATCCCGACTCCACGTCCGGAGTATTCGGTAATCTGTTCCTTTGTGGAAAAGCCCGGTAAGGTAATAAACTGATACACCTCTTTGTCTTTATAAGCGCTATCCGGCTTACTATCATCTATCAAGCCCTGTTTTCTCGCTTTTTCAAGCAGCTTTTCTCTATTAAGGCCTTTACCGTTATCCTCTACACTAATCCAAACCTTGCCGGCTTCTGTTTTCGCAGACAAAGTTACCTTGCCTTTATCCAGTTTACCACTGTCAATACGTTCCTCGTCTGTCTCAATTCCGTGGTCAACCGCATTTCTTACAAGATGCATAAGTGGATCAGAAATGTGTTCGATAATATTTTTATCAACCTCTGTTGTTTCACCAACCATTTCAAATTCAATATTTTTTCCCAGCTTCCGGGAGACATCAAAGACAATTCGGTTCATCTTCTGGAATGTATTTGTCAGTGGAACCATTCGCATCGACATAATAACATTCTGTAAATCCGTAGAAATCTTTGACAACTGCGTAGCAGCTTTATAGAAGCTGTCAAGATTCAGCCCCGGCACCTTCAAATCCGGATTCTGCAATACAACCGACTCGGAAATAACGAGTTCGCCAATCAAATCCATCAGCTGATCCATTTTGCTTACGTTAACACTAATAAAAGATTTCTCAGCTTTTGGCTTATCCCTCGCCAATTTCTTCTGTTTACCGGGTTCTTTTGACTTAATGACATAATCACCCGGGGAAACCTTCTGCTTCGGCTTTGGTTTTTCAGGTTCTTTTTTCTCCTCTGCAACCTTCTCCTCTGTATGCTCTTTTGCCTCTTGTTCTTCCTGTGCCTTGGTTTCTATCTCCTCGACACTGGATTCCAAATCAATCGTTAATTCTTCCTGATCACCAAAATCAAAGCCCTGAAGAAATTCCTCCGCCTTACATTCAAATATATCTACCTTTTGTATATCATATCCCACATTTATTATTTCCCGAAGGTCTTCCTCACTGCATTGTGCCTGTAAAAGAATTCGAAAGCCCTCCTCCAAAATGACATCTGCACTTGATTCATCCGAAATAATATCATCCGGCGAATACAGTAAATCCTCTGCAATTTCTTTCAGGGCGTATACTGTTTTGTAGGCATGAACATTCGACATTTCCGTCTCTGGGAAAAAGGTAATATAAATCTTGTAGAAACGGCTGGCACTCGTCGCAACAGGTGCTATGTAAAACTGTTTCGGCTCCTCATGCTTATTCTCTGGTACCGGCTCGGCGTCCTTCGTTGCCGTAGCACCACTTTGAATTTCTTTTAAAAATTTGTCAAGATCCTTAATGATTTCACTCGAATCGCCGTCAGCCGGCTCACCATCTCGAATCTTTTCCATTTCGCTTGAGATAAAATCCTCTACCTCCAATACATGTTCCACCAATTCCAGATGAGGTACATTATCGGGATGGGATTCTCTCAGATAGTAGAAGACATCTTCCAGCTTATGGGAAACAGCCGTAATATTATCAAACATCATAATTCCGGAAGAACCTTTAATGGTGTGCATTGTCCGGAATATTTCGTTTATGCTGTCTTCATCAAAGCAATCTGCATCCTTTTGCTCAAGAACCATTTCCTGAAGCTGCTCTAACAGCTGCTCGTTCTCAAACAGATACATATCCAGCATGCCTTCTGTATTAAATTCCTCAGCCATATCCTTCTCCTTTCCTGCATATTTAT
Organism: Lachnoclostridium sp. UBA3262; assembly: GCA_002362575.1. Classification (GTDB taxonomy): domain Bacteria; phylum Bacillota; class Clostridia; order Lachnospirales; family Lachnospiraceae; genus Eubacterium_F. The sequence goes on from DEUM01000014.1 coordinate 15,627, forward strand.
AAAATGTTCTTTTGTTATATCAGATTCAGTTTCTTGAGTGCCTGTTCAAACCTTCCCTGATCAATGGGTTTACCAGAGTAAATAGTACATCCCAGTTCGAATGCCATCTTGACATTCTTTTCTTCATTCAACGCAGTAGTCATGATAACTTTTACAGCCTTATCCTCAGGAATATCCCTTTCCTTTTCCAGATTACGGATTCCTACAAGCGCCTGATATCCATCCATAACCGGCATCATAATATCAAGGCATATCAAATCATAGGGTTCATCATCCTCCAAAGCCATCATAAACGCATCCACCGCTTCCATTCCATCCACAGTAACATCGCATTCACCATACTTTGACAAGAAATTAACCATAAACTTTCTTGTTACAAAATCGTCTTCTGCCAATAGAATCTTCATGCTATCTCTCCTTTACATTTTATTTAATACTGCGTATGTTCTGCCCGCGATATCAGACAATTTTTCCTGACGCTCCACCGCTCCCAGATCATAAGCAACCTTAGGCATCCCGTATACAATACAGGTAGATTCATCTTGCCCTATGGTTCTGGCTCCGGCATTTCTCATTGCCAGCAAGCCTTTTGCACCGTCACCTCCCATTCCTGTCAGAATAATTCCGACTGCGTCGGCACCAGCCATTTTCGCTACAGACTCAAACAGCACGTCAACGGATGGGCAATGTCCATTTACCTTCGGACCTGGTTTTATTTCCACCTGATATCCTCCGCCAACCTTTACCAGACGCATATGCTCATCTCCACCCGGAGCAATCAGCATACTTCCCGGCATAACCCGGTCGCCTGTTCTTGCTTCCTTCACTCGAATCCTGCACTGGTCGTTCAATCTCTTAGCGTACATCTCCGTAAATCCAGGCGGCATATGCTGTACTGCCACAATTCCGGGTATATCTGTCCCGAAATCCTTTACAACACTTAAAATTGCTTCTGTACCGCCAGTGGATGCTCCGATTGCCACGATAAGATTCTTTTTCTTTACAGAAAGATGCGATTGTTCCTGCACCATAACCGTTTTTTTGATGTTACTGATTTTTGCTGTGGAGGCAATTTTAATCTTCACTAAAAGCTCATTCTTAATAAAATCCTCTAACTGCATCCGGTTTGATACAGCCGGCTTTGCCACAAAATCCACAGCCCCCGCATTCATTGCGTCAAATACTTTATCACTCAGCGAACTGATTACCACAACACGAAGTGGATACTGCGGCATCAGCTTGCGCAAAAATTCAATTCCATTCATCCTTGGAAGTTCTATATCCAGTGTCATAACATCCGGCTGGTGGGCAAGGATAGCATCCCTTGCCTCAAAAGGATCGCCGGCAGTTGCCACAATCTGTATGGCAGGATCTCTGCTAAGATTCTGGACCAATAGCTCTCTGAATACAATAGAATCTTCCACAATCAATACTTTAATCGGCTGCATATATCAATCAAATCCCTTCCGTTTTTCTAAATATAGATGGTTGTATTATCTGAAACGGTGTGCTGCCTCTGTCGAGAGTCTCTGTCATTCCAATAATAAGGTATCCTCCCGGCTCCAGAAAGTCATACACCTTCTGGACCAGCTCCCGTTTTGTCTTCTCATCAAAGTATATCATAACATTGCGCAAAAATACAGCATGCATTTTTCTTTTAAATGGAAAAGGATCCATCAAATTAAACTGACGGAACAAAACTTCCTGTTTCAATTCCGGTTTTGCCATAAACTGTCTTCCTCCGGCAACAGGTGTAAAAAAGTGCCGCTTCCACTGCTCTGGAACTTTTTTCAACTGTTCGCCTGTATAAACTCCTGCCATTGCCTGCTGCAGAGCCCCCGTCGATACATCCGTTGCCAGTATCCTTGTATCCCATTCATTGTGTCCCAGTCCAAGAAAATCGGCAATCACCATAGCAATCATATAGGGCTCCTCTCCTGTCGAGGCAGCACCGCACCAGACTCTCATAACCTTAGTTTTGGCTTCTTTTTTTTGTATCCAGGGAAGTATAACGGTTCTAAAATATTCAAAATGTCCAAACTCTCTCATAAAATATGTATAGTTTGTTGTCAGGAGATTTACCAGTATTTTTTCCTGTGTTCCTGACTTATCTTTCTCTACATCATTCATAAACTCCGCAAACGAGTTCCACCCACCCGTTCTAAGATGGTTTTCCAGACGCCCTCTCACGATTTCCTTTTTCTCTGTCATATCAATGCCATATTTCTGCTTCATATAAATTGAGATTCTTAAAAATTCCTCTTCTGTCATCACGACTCCATTCCTCCTGTCAAAAGATAATTAAAAATATCATTCAGCATAATTGACGCGATATTTTACAACAAATATCAAGAATATCTTTATTGTACTTCTGTCCCGCCTCCTTATTCATAATTTCCAGAGTTTCTTCCCTGCTGTGGGCATTTTGTCCAGTTAATGCACAGTATCCTTCAATAACTGAAACAATCTGTGCTGCCAGAGGTATCTCCTCACCTGCCAATCTGTCCGGATATCCGCTTCCATCCCAATTCTCATGATGATAGCGTGCAATATCTATCGACATACTGATAAAATCATTATAATCACTGCTCGCATGAAGGTCACTGATAAACTTCGCCCCTATGCTCGTGTGGTTCTGTATCGCTTCGGTTTCCTCCGGCGTCAGTCCCGACTTCTTTTGCAAAATCTCCATCGGAACGCCTATATTTCCTATATCACACAGGGGTGCTGCTATTTCTATCGTATCTATATAAGTATCTGAAATCCTGCCTTCAAATAAAGGCGAAAGCTGCATAGCCTGTGCCAGAACCCGACAATTTTTACTCAGCCGGTCCATATACTCTTTTTCATAACTGGAATTCTGTGCGGCAATATTTGCCAACGCATATAACATATTTTTCTTTTCCAGTTCCATCTGCCGTAACTGTTCACTGACCGAAATCTGAAGTCTCCGGTTCATCTCCGTGAGTTTCCAGTTTGCCTCATACAAATGAAGGTGAACCCCTACCCTCGCCTGTACAACTTCCGGAATAAACGGCTTTGTAATATAATCTGCCCCTCCAAGACGAAAACCTTCCACAATATCCTCCGGGTCATCAAAGGCAGATATAAATACAATCGGAATATCCCTTGTGTCCTTCTTCTCTTTCAGAATCCGGCACATCTCATAACCATCCATGCCCGGCATTGAGATATCCGTTAGTACCAGCTGAGGCTTCCATTCCTCCATAAGCTCTAATGCCTGACTGGCACTTTCTGCCAGAATCGGATAACAGTTCATATTTTTTATAATTTCCTCTAAAATAAGACGGTTTGGTTCCAAGTCATCTACAATAAGAATCTTTCTAGCGTTTTCAACCTTATCTTTGCCGCTCATAGGTACACCTCCTCTGAATTATAGGAAATTATTCAAATTGTCAAATTCAGATGTTATTTTATCATAATTTTCTTTTTGAATCGCCATCTTCAACCGCAGGGCTACCCGCTTCACTTCCCACGGCGCCTCCTCCGTCAGCTGGCGTACCGTCTCCATAAACATTTCTGCCTTTTCCCAGTTTTCCATCTCTACACAGAGAATCAGCTTTGATAAAATCTTTTTCAGGCTTTCCAAATTCTCCGCCGTACCATACTTCTTTATATTCTCTGGTTTTTTCTCCTCCTCATTTACCGGAAAAGCTCCGGCTCCCGGCGTAAGCGGAGGCATCAGCGAATCGCCTGTCTGCACGGAATCCTGTTCTTCTTCACAGGCATCTACCCATATGGAAAAAGAAAACGTACTTCCCATGTTTTTCTCACTTTCGACTTCAATTCCGCCGCCCATCAGCTCTATCAACTGCTTGCAAATATTCAGTCCCAGTCCAGTGCCGCCGTACCGCCTTGATATCGAGGCATCCACCTGCGAAAAGCTCTGGAACAATTTGTCAAGGTCATTGCTGTCGATACCAATCCCCGTATCCTTTACAATGAAAAACAGTTCCATGCGGTCACCAATTTGTGCCGTCTTTACCACCTCTACAGTAATTTTCCCAATAGCAGTAAACTTCTGTGCGTTAGATAACAGATTGTTCAGAATCTGTACAATCCGCAGCTCATCCCCTATGATATGCTCCGGTATCTGCGGTGATACCGTCATAAAAAACTCTAATCCCTTCTCTGTAATTTTATTTATATGGTTACTTTTAACATAATCTAACATGTTCCTGAAATGGAACTTCCGGGGCTCTAACGTAAATTTGCCCGCCTCCAGTTTCGAAAAGTCCAGAATATTATTGATAATCTTATTCATATCACCGCAGCATCGCTCAATCAACCGCAATGACCGCTCTGTCTGGGCTTCCTGTTCCACCTCTAACAGCTCTTTGACGTTGCCGAGAATCCCATTGACCGGAGTTCGCAGTTCGTGTGTCACATTGGCAACAAACTCCGACTTTACCTTCATTGCCTCCTGTGCTTCCTGCCGAACCTGTTCAACCTCCCTAGCCAGATGCTCTTTTTCCAGAATATCATTTGCCATACATATGTATTTCCCGGTTTCTGAATCCTTTTCTAAAATTCTTGCCTCTACCGGAAAGCAGGTAAGGTTGGTACGGTATGCTACAAGGTTCTGAATTTCATCACCGAAGGAAATCTCCGTCTCAAATCCATCTCCTGTATCTTTAAATGTATTGGGGAAAACTTCCCCTATGTGCCTGCCACACAAATCACTGTCACATTCCAGCTTTTCTTTCGCTGTCTTATTTGCATAAGAGATGATTCCCTTTTTGTCAAATGTAACAATCATCTCCAGCGCTTCTTCTGTCGGAAATATATATTTTTCTTCCTGCATCCTCGTACACCTCCTGTGACCAAAAAGCGTCGTGAACTGTCCCGTAAGACAAAAGAAAAAGGCAACAAAAAAATCACAATTTTTGCTGCCTGCTATCTGTTATAAGTATCACGAAAAGCTAAACATTTTAATTACTTCTACAACATTAAAGAATTCTACCTTAGCAAGCCCGAAGCATTCCAGCATATCCGGTGAGAACTGACCGCACTCACCATTCATAATCATATCAAATGCTATATTGTTCGCGTACACACTCTTATATACTCTAGGACTTACCAGTGCGTCATATACATCCGCAATGGCAACGACCTGTGCGCTCAGAGGAATCTCCTCTCCAACCAGATGGTCCGGATATCCGTTTCCGTCCCACCTCTCATGGTGATACCGGCATATATCATAACTATGTCGGTAAAAACTGCCCGTCTGATTACCATAAAACTTTTCCAGTATATCGCATCCAATCGTTGTATGCGTCTTCATAACCTCAAATTCTTCTGTAGTCAGACGTCCCGGCTTCAATAATATGGAATCCGGAATACCAATCTTCCCTATATCATGCAGGGCAGATGCTCTGGTAATCTCATCAATTAAGGCATCCGTCAACCCATATTTAGGGAAATACTCTTTGAGATACTTCAGCATAATTCTTGTAAAATACTTAATACGCCTTGTATGCTCACCTGTCTCGGCACTTCTGAATTCTACGACCGAACTGAGCGAATCAATTAGGAATTCGTTTGTCTCACGGATTTCCTTCTCCTGCGCCCGGATTTCTTCCTCCTGTTGCTTTAAGCGCAGCTCCATATTATGTTTATTCTGATATAATTCAATAATATTCTTACTTCTTCTCTTTACAATGCGAGGATAAAACGGCTTATGCATGACATCCGCCACACCATATGTATAAGCTCTGCCTTCACTGTCTCCGACACTTTCACTCGTAATCAGGACTACCGGAATTTTTTCCAGCAAATCCTTTTCCTTCATGTAGTCCAACACCTTAAAGCCGTCCATAACAGGCATTATAATATCCAATAAGATTAACACAATGTCCTGATTGGCCTGAATCTGTGAAATCGCTTCCTGTCCGTTCGTAGCTTCACATATATCATACTCCTCACGAAACATCTCGCCTAGTATTGCACGATTTACTTCCTCGTCATCAACAATAAGTATCCGCTGTCTATCCATACTATCTCCCCATTGCTTTTTTTGCAGTTAGTAGTCTCTTATTAAATTTACCACTTCCAAATATAAATGTCAAGCAGGAGTTTACCTTGTAATCACTCCTATTTCAAGAATTTCTGGAGTGTTCTCATACACTCTTTAATATCAAGCGGTTTTGTCAGATGGGCATCCATTCCACTCTCAAAACAGCGCTGTGCATCATCTGAAAATGCGTCTGCTGTCATAGCAATAATCGGCAACGTGCTATCCTCACGCTCCAGCGCACGGATTGTCCTTGTCGCTTCATAACCATTCATAATCGGCATACGCACATCCATCAGAATAGCATCATAATAACCAACTTCTGATTTTTCAAACGTCTCTACACACTCTAACCCATTCACTGCCCGTTCCATTACAAGCCCGACAGAGGAAAGTATTTCATTTGCAATCTCCCAGTTAATATCAATGTCTTCTGCCAAAAGAATATGCCTGCCTTCAAAATCAATTTCTTCCTTCTGCGGTGAAACTTCATCGCTTTTGCCATTTATATACTGCTTTAAGTGAGTATAAAGCGTAGATTTAAACAGCGGCTTGGCGATGAAGCCCTCAATATCGGAATTCTGAAACTCCTCCTCTATATCTCCCCAGTCATAGGCAGAAACGAGGAATACCGGTATTCCCTTTCCTACTCGGCTCCGGATTTCACGTATCGTCTGTATTCCATCCATATTTGGCATTTTCCAGTCAATTAGAACAAAATGGTAATCGTCATTATTTCTATGATGTTCCTCTATCATCTCAACGGCTTTCTGTCCATCCATTGTATATTCTGCGTGAACGCCAAGTTCCTCTAGATTAAACACTGCACTCGTACACAATTGTTCATTATCATCCACTACCAGAACATTCCATTCCGGAAGGCTCATATCACTATCTTCTTCCTCCGCCCTTTTCAAATCGACAATAACGTGGAATTTACTTCCCTTCCCTTTTTCACTTGTCAATTCTATCGTACCGCCCATAAGCATGATAATACTCTTAGTAATGGAGGTCCCAAGCCCGGTTCCATTGATATGCCGAACCTGCTCATTATCCTCTCTCTCAAAGGAATCAAAAATCTTTTTCTGGAACTCCTCCGACATTCCAATGCCGGTATCTTCCACGATAAAGTGCGTTTGTACATATTCATCTCCCTTTGACGACGGCTCCTGATAACAGTGTATATCAATCCTTCCTTTTTCAGGGGTAAACTTAAGCGCATTAGACAAAAGGTTTAAAAGAACCTGATTTAATCGCACTTCATCACAATATACCATTTCGGATTCTATTTTATATATAAAAATGTCAAAGAACTGGTCTTTTGCCTTTACCTGAGGCTGGGCAATATTTACAATATCGTCCATTACTTCTCGTAAGGACGTTGGTTCTACGCTCAAAGTCATCTTGCCGCTCTCAATTTTTGACATATCCAGTACGTCATTGATTAAGCCCAACAACTGTTTGCTGGAAAGTTTTACCTTCCGCAGGCAATCTTCCACTCTCATGAAATCATGAGGATTTTTCAATGCAATTTCCGTCATTCCGATAATCGCATTCATCGGAGTCCGGATATCATGGCTCATGCTGGAAAGAAATTCGCTCTTTGCCATATTGGCGCGGACAGCCTCCTGCTTCGCCTTGTCTGTCTCGCGTAACTGCTTCTTCGATAGATTGTAATATATAATAAAGATAACCATCATAGTAAGCAATATAATACTGCAGGAACTCAGCGTGAATACGACACGCATAAAGTCCAGTTTGGATATCTGCTCATTCAACGTGCTGTTTATCATCACGGAAATCCAATACCAGTCAACCTTATCTTTCGAAACTGGTGAGCAGAACAGATGCCGTATTTCCCCATCTACTATAACCTCTGTAGAATATACTTTGCCAGCAGCTATCGCTTTTTTCATTTCCTCTTTCTGTTCAGCTGCCGTCTTTCCATCTTTCTCCTCCACCATCGATCCAATACGATCAAAATAATTCTCCCTGTACGCATCTCCATTTCGGATGACAAAATTCCCCTCTCTGTCAATTACATGGGAATACATACTTCCATACTTGTCAGGCAAAAAAAGTGCATCATTCAAATACTGCATTGACACTCCTGCTATCAGGGCTGTGCTTTTGCTGCCATTCTTTAAAGGATATTCTGCAGAAACCGCCAGTATAAGATACCGTTCCCCCGCTTCGTTAACCGCCACGGCAACCGCCTGCTTATCTGTTTTCTTTAATTGCGCTACAAGGTTTTCGAATTTAGAAATCTCAATCTTCTCGCCTATAATTCTTTCCGCTTCTCCCTTGTCTGTATAGAGTCCAAGATATGTAAAATTCCTTACCTCACCACTCGTAAGCAGGTCATCCCTCATCTTCTGTCCATATTTTGCAGAACCCGGCTGAACACGTTTTACGATTCCCTCTACCTGTTCCAGCCGTAAACCGACGATGGAAATAAATTTCTGTTCCAACTGCAGATTCATTTCCTCCATATATGTATGACTGATGTTTGCAACTGACTTTTCTGTCTGACTGGACATAAATAAAGTCAGAAATATAAAGACTACCAGACATACTACCAGTGCACTTATAATACTGCCTGTAAAAAATCGTCTTAATTTTTTATCCATGACTTATCTCTTTCCTTTCATCCTAGCAAATGCATTATATCATTCTCAGCTTTGTTTTTAGCCTTTTAATTATTTCTTCCCTCTCAAAAGGCTTCCTTATGAACTCAGATACATGATACTCTGCTGCTTTCTCTACATTTTCCTTGGTCGCTTCAGATGTAATCAAAAAGATACAGATATTTCGTATCTTTTTTTCCCTCATATTCTTTAATACTCCGAATCCGTTCATAACCGGCATGGAAACATCCAAAAGAATTGCATCCAGTTCGTTTTTTTTCTCGCTAATTATTTTAAGTGCAGAAAAACCACTGTCCGCTTCCAGTATTGTAAAATCTGAGCGAAGAATACTTTTTAATGTCTCCCGGTCAGGTTCCTCATCATCAACAATTAGCATTTTTTTGTGTTCCTTTGTCATAAAAACTATCTCCTTACATGATCAGGTAATCCACACCTTTATCTATATTCAATTTTGTTCTGCCTTCACATAATGGCGCTATGTTTTATTATACAATAGAATTTTTTAAAAATCAATCATCTTTATCCTGCAAATCACCTTTTGAAAACCAATCTTTATAAATAACCTGATACCAGTATAACAGCTGCCACCGCCCCTGCAAAAGTTGCTATCATTGCACCCGCCAATGTGTATCTCGTCTTCGTTACCTTCGCTGTCATAAAATAAATACTCATTGTATAAAAAATCGTCTCCGAACAGCTCATAAGCACCGACGCCAGCGTCCCCAGATACGAGTCCGCGCCATATGTCTTGTAAACATCCAGCAAAAGACTTGTCGCTGCCGAGGAAGAAAACATTTTTACAATAAACAGCGGAAGCAGCTCTCCCGGAAAGTGCAAAAATTGTACAAGCGGGGAAAGCAGGCCGGCGAACCATTCCATTGCTCCCGACTCTCGTAATACCCCAACGCCAATCATTAACCCGATTAGCGTCGGAAGAATTTTATACACTGTCAAAAATCCATCCTTTGCCCCTTCGATAAATTCATCAAAAATATCTACTTTTTTACACATTCCATATGTTACCAGATACAAGATAACAAAGGGAATCATACAATCAGAAATATAGTACAGGATACTCAACTTTCTTCCCCTCCCTTTTTGTCTGATTTTGTAACATTTCTTGCAATTACAGAAAAAAGAATACCCGCGGCTGTCGAAATAATTGTCGCCACCAGCCCCATTCCAATTATGGAAGTCGGTGACACAGAGCCGTACTCGCTCCGGTAAGCAATAATGTTTACTGGGATGAGCTGTAAAGAAGAAATGTTAATAATCAAAAATGTACACATATCTGCGCTGGCGATATGCCTGCCATGATTTAATTCTTTAAGCTGCTCCATCGCCTTCAGTCCGACTGGCGTAGCCGCCCAGCCAAGTCCCAGTACATTAGAAATCATATTTGCCGCCATATATTCGTTTGCCTTATGCTCCCTTGGCACGCCCGGAAATAAAAAGGCAAGAACCGGTCGGAGCGCCCTCGTCAGCGCGTCGATAATTCCTGCCTTCTTTGCAATATTCATAAGTCCTGTCCACATTGACATAATGCCAAGCATAGTAATACATAAGGTAACCGCTTCCTTCGACGAATCCAGTGCCGCTGTCCCCACATTGCCAATCCGCCCATTACAGGCGGCAAAAATGATTCCAATCAAAATCATAAATCCCCAGAGTTTGTTTAACATAATTCCTCCATTCCAGAGCATCTTGCTATTTATTTTTCTTATATCTATATGGGGCAACCAGATTTGATATGTCAATTATTTGTAATTATGTCGTGAGTTAGGTCGTGCTTTCTCCTTCCTTTTCTGTGACCGCTCCCGCTTACGATGCCACGCAGCGGTGTGAAACGGCGCTTTTTTCTGCAAAAGAGTGCCAAAAGCCCCTTCGGGGCAAAATCGACACATATATGTAACATTTGCAAGCTTGCTTGCAATGCTACATATATTGTGTTCGATTGGTGCGTGCACCCTTTTGGCACTCAAATACACTTAACATACACCGTTTGCACCGGCGGGCATCAAAGTCACAGAAATTCTCTGGAGAAAGCACGACTTAACTACCCCTTCTATATGCCAAGAAAACCAATAAAATTATTTTGTCAGTAAGCTAATCTTTGTTTTAGGGAAGATGATTCGCAAAAAGAACAACACGCTTTAGAAAAAATTGAATAAATCCCAAAAAGCTTTTAAATATTTTTGCAGGATTTTACAATTTTTAATACTTGCGTGTCGTTCTATCTGCGAATCATCTGCACCAAAACCAAAATAAACTACTGTTACAAATCTTTTATTCCCTTTCATTTCGTAGCATAACGGTCAGCACAAACACCCTGCCCCTTACATTCCAGTCCACCGCCCCATGGTATTTTTCAGCCGAATTTTTAATATTATAAAGTCCAATGCCATGTGCTTCCGAATCATTCTTGTCCGTCATCGGAAATTCGGATTCCCTCTTTCGTATAAGCACACCGTCGAAACTGTTCTCAATTTCCAGAAAGAACATATTTCCCCTTCGGAAAGAAAACAGACGGATAAACACCTCCGCCTCCCTGTCTTTTCCCTTTAACTTCCGGCATGCCTCAATTGCATTATCCAGCGCATTGCAGAGAATAATACCGATATCATAATTACGGATTTTCAACTTATCAGAAACCACAAGCTCCTCTGTCTCCATTCGCAAGTCCGGCATTTCAGAAACACCCTCATGGTATTTCATATTCAGTATCGTATCCACCACTGTATTTCCCGTCCGGATTGGAATTTCCATATCCTCCAGTGCCTGGTTCAGCCCGGCAAGATATGTTCTTAGCTCCTCGCCCTCACTATCTTTCTCCCGCCCAGCCAGCTGCATCGCTACTGCCAGCTGATTTTTCATGTCATGCCGCACACTCCGGATGCCGGAATAAAGCCGCTCGACCTCTCCAATATGTTCCTGCATATTCTGTAACTGCTTTTCCAGTATAATACGGTTGCTTTTTTCCCTGTTCAGACGAATCATCCTCTGGAATAACTGGACGCTGCATATAATAGAAAATAGTGACAAAACCAGAATAACCGGGACCAGCACCAGCAACACCGGATATCTGTCGTAAAGCGTCATCGGTATTTTATCTTCTACCGTTACCATCAGCATCCGCAAAAGCAGACATAGAAGAAGCGCCGTCATACCCGGCGTAAGAATAAAAAACAGCTCCGTCCGGTGGATGGCATATTCTTTTTCCCGGTAGCGGTTCGTAATGCTCTTCAGGCTGTTATATAATAAGAGGGAAAATGCCACTAACGTTAAAATCATCAACCCCGCCGCCGTAGCCTGCGTAAGCGTCATAAAAACATTGATAGAAGTGACATATCTTTTTTCCAGACACCAGCTCCAGAGCGAAAACAAAACACCGCCAAACTCTAAAATCATGAACGATATCAGCAGACAGATTTCATTGACCGCCAAAAACGTAATTGCTAAAAAAGCCTTCATGCCCCGCCTTGCCTCATACAGGCCATATGTTGCCACAAGCAGAACAGCAATAGTCAGAAACTGCTTCCCCTGCAACTTTATCTGATTGTAATCCATTGTCCAGAAGTAACCCATAAGGAGGCGCATTACTACCCATATTACAAATATACCATATCGGCTTCCAAGCCATCCTTCCCTCCGTGTTTTCATAAATGAGTGATAAAAAGACTGCAGGCAGTAACCCTGAAAAAAAACAATAAGTACCTCAACAATATTACTGACTACGTTATACAAGCGAAGCACCTCCCCCTTTAAGATATCTCATGTACGCTTTTACAAAACCCGCATATTTTTCTTTTGCCATATAAATCTTTTCGCCATTTCCAAGAAATATGTAATCTGCACCATATTCAACGACATATGCCATATTGACGAGAAATCCCCTGTGGCAGCGATAAAAATCCTGAATGAGTTCCTTCTCCATCTCGTTCATTGTTCCATACATTTCTATCGTTTCCTTTACGGTATGTATTTCAACCTTTCGGCCCTGACTCTCTATATAGTAAATATCTCTTATCTTTATTGCCACATTCCGTTTTCTTGTACGGACTAGCAACTGCCTGCCTTCCTGCTCCCTTTTTCTCTCCACTTCCTGTACTCCTTTGCGAAAGACACTTGCCAGACGCTCCTTCTTCAACGGTTTAAGTAGATAGTGAAAAGCAGACACATCAAATGCTTCGAATACATATTCCTTTAATGCTGTCACAAAAATCAGAACCGCTTCCCCGTCTTTTTTCCGCAGTGCTTCTGCTGTTTCGATACCATTCATGTGCTCCATCTGTATATCAAGAAAAATAACATCAAAAGAAAAAGAGGAACAAAGAAGCGCCTCTCCGGAGGGAAATAATTCCACCTGACAGTTTGGTTTTAATTCTAAAATCCAATCCCTTATTTGTTCACGGACTTTTCTTTCATCATCACATACTGCAATATTCATACACCTCACCTCTGCTTTTTATATCGGATATTAAAAAATATTTGCCTTTTTAAATGTCATAAAACCGCCTTGAAATGTCATGAAGCAAAATTTTTCAATTTTTTTAAGTTTTTTCCCAAAAAACGTTAAGTTTATTCTTATTTCGTCCGAAATATATGGTAAACCATTATATCACTATGAAAAAAATTAAGTGCATACGCACGGAAAAGGAGGAATCATATGAGTGTAAATGGAGTTACAGGTGCAATGGCAAACAGTTACGTTCCAGCTTCTACAGAGAAGACCACTGCTGCTGCAGCAGAAAACAGAACAGCCGATAAGGCAACTGCAAACGATGTAGGTGTTGTGTACGAGCCAAGCAAAGCTAAGGATAGCAAGAAGACCAATTATTCTTCCGTCGTGTCTAACATGAAAAAGGAACTGTCTACAAAGAATCAGCAGCTGCAGAATCTGGTTAATCAGCTTCTCGGCAAACAGGCTAACAAATATACATCTTTGGCTGATTTGTTCAAGAACATAAACGCAGATCCTGCTACAGTTGCACAGGCACAGAAAGACATCAGCGAAGATGGCTACTGGGGAGTAACGCAGACAAGTGACCGTCTTGTATCTATGGCACAGGCTCTGAGTGGCGGCGACGCAACAAAGGCAGACGAAATGATTGCTGCAGTGAAAAAGGGATTTGATCAGGCTACCAAAGCCTGGGGAGACGAGCTGCCGGATATCTGCAAGCAGACAATTGACGCCGCTGTTGACAAACTGACAAAATGGCGTGATGGTATTTCCGAATAAGTTTCCAATTTTTGTTTTCCTTTTAATTAAGAAAAGAACCACGGCTTCCTATTTCGAACCGTGGTTCTTTTCTATTTAATCTGCGCCATACAATTCTTTCAAAATCAGTAATATATCGCCCTCCTTTACCGTTTCATTTTCCATGTGATTGATTTCCATAATAGATTCCTTCGTAGTAAAGAACGCCTTCGCTATATCCCACAATTCTTCTCCTGCCTGCACGACATAACCGATAATACCCGGTTCTCTGCTACGCGCTTTCCAGTCTATCTCCTCCGTCTCATAATTCGTAATAATCGGCGCTTCAATCCTTTCAAAGGCAATCAGTTCAAGTGCCGCCACAGCTTTCACTTCTATTTCATTATCTCCGGCCACCGTCCCACTAATTTGCTCTAACGTTCCTCGCAGCCAGATATTGCTATTTTCATCAATTCCTTCTGCCTCTATCAGTTGTTCAAATGGCAGAGTGCCTTTTACAGACGCTAATGGAATTCTCTCATCCTCTGTCAGATACAGAACACTGACATCTACAACGCCCTCGACCTGTACTCCATTTTCCTTTTGCTCTCGTCTGTCAATGCGTATTTCTCCGCTCACATCCCATATTTGAAGCGGAGTGCGGTCACTTTCTGCTTCTACCTTTCCACTTATCCGAACCTTGCTTTTATTCTGTACAATCAGATTTTCAAAATATGAATCCTCATATACCGGACTACATTTCCATGCTGTAGAATAAAAATCGCTCAGCAGCTCCAGCTGCTCCTGCCCATATACTTTAATATCAAAATCAATAACTAATTCTACATCCAGCACACGGCTCTCGCCGTCCTCATCTTCTTTTATTTCCAAATCCCTGCTGTGTATGCCAGTCACAACCTGTGCCACCATACCCGTATCACATCCGTTGCAGTCTATTTTCCCTTCAACCGGAATCACGTTCTCATAAAAATTCATTGCCGGATTTTCATCATCGCTCAGGTAGATTACAAATAAATGCGCCTGACCATCCACTTGAAGTTCATTTTCATTCATTCTTGAATTTATCTCCCCAAGCCGGATATCAGAATACAAAATCTGTCCAATCGCATCCTTTGTCCCGGGTATTTTCCATTCATCCCGAACACGCAGAGTATCTTTTTTACTAAACATAAGCTGTGAAATATCCAACACATTTTTTTTCGCAAAAACATTGTCTGCATCCTCTAAATCCACAGCCCCTTCTCCGTCACATACTGTCTCAGCCGCTACCTCCAATGTCAATACTGCCTTTAGTCCGAGTTTCCGCGAGTTAATCATTTCACTTCTCAAATCCTCAATCACAGCCGTTACGGTCAGTTCATCATCCCTGTCTGCACAGGAAAGTGGTATGGCCTCCTCAAACACAATAGAGCCATTCATTTCGCTTACTGGCATTTCTCCATCTACCGCATACAAAATCTGGAATACCAGCTCACCTTTTACATTTGCCTTACCCTCTACCATACGCACTTCCTCAATTTGTATACTTCCCTGCTCTTTCATAATAGACAGGGCATCCGGTTTGGCATCCGGCACATTAAAATCCCTGTCGAGCGTAATCTGCCTGTTGTCTCGACAGTTACATTTATTCATGTGAACCCGCCTTGTTACCAATCTCAATCTCGCTGCCTCCTCGTCCTTTTTTATGGTACATTAAGTTATATTCCTTTTTGGGGGAAAATAGAACCTCTGAACTTGCACTTTTCAGGTAGCTGTTTTTATGGTATACTTATTCGTATAACACGTCCAAACATGACGGCGTTAAAAAGTGACGAAAAAAGAAAGTTGAGGATTGAGATTTATGAAGAAAAAAATTTATTTACTGGCATTTGCGGCCATGGCATTTTCCCTTTTTGCTATGGGAAATACTTCCAGCGCCAAAATGAAAAACTATACGGTATCTGCCAAGATGAAAGTCAAGGGTAAGTACAAAAAGAGTAAAAACTTGAATAAGTACACCAAACATTATTTGCTGCTGCGCGGCTATCTGGAAAAAATGGAGAAGAACGGTGGAGGAACCCTGACATTAAAAAAGGGAACATACAAAATTTCCAACTCCCTGCTTGTTCCAAATAATGTTACAATCAAATTCAAGAACGGCGTTAAACTAGTTAAAATTAACAAAACCGGCAAGGCAGTTTATAAGGCCTCTGAATCCATGTTCCAGACTATTACTTACAAGCTCGGGTTTAAGAAAAAGAAAGCAGCGGGCTATACTGCTACACAAAATATCAAATTCATAGGTGAAGGAAAGGTAACTATGGATTTAAAGAATATTAAAAACGCAAAAGCTATTATCATTGCGCACTGCCAGAATGTAGAGGTTCAAAACATTCGTTTTAAACATATGAATACCGGACATTTTCTGGAAATTGATGCAGCAAAGGATGTTTTAATTCATAACTGTTCCTTTAGCGATGTTGCCAAGAAATCTCCTGTCAATAAGGAAGCAATCAATATCGACACACCAGACGCACTGACTGGAGGGCTGACTCTCGCATGGAGCAAACCAGACAAAACACCAAATCTGAATGTAACGATTGAAAACTGTAAATTTAAAAATTTGCAGCGTGGTATTGGTACTCACAAATACTCTCAGAAAAAAATAAATGGTAAATGGGCGTTGAACTGCTATCACGAAAATATAGTTATCCGGAACAACACCTTTACTAATATAAAGGAAACCGGCATCTTCCTTATGAACTGGAAAAATACTACAATAAACAATAATATTTTTGTTAATAACAATTTCTGCTTGAACTTCCGCGGAGCACAGGCACCGTTTGTTGTCTCCAAAAATAATTTTGGAAAATCAACCATAACACTTGCATACAACGGCAAACAGAAAAATATTAACAATAAGCCTTACCGTAATTCACAGAGTGGCAAAGAGTATTCTCCAATATTAACAAATCTGGGAATTAAAAAGATTGCAGAACTCATAGCTATGAATAATAAACCATTGCCAGCGCCTACACCGGCACCCGCAAATTGAGTTAAAAAAACCTCATCCGGAAATAACTCCGGATGAGGTATTTTTCTATCATCCCTGTTTACTGTGCAGCACACAATGTCAACTGCACATCTTTTGTAATGACATCCGTATAACTATAAGAAACGGTTTGGAAACTATTTTCTGCTTCATTTCTCACTTTTATCAAAAAGATACTTGGATAAATTTCTGCGATGACGCCTTCCGTCACATCAAACTTATGCCGTCCCAAATTACTCCGCACAACCACCTTGCTTCCTAAGTGTTTTGCAACCTCACGTCGGACATTGCCTACACTGCCATTTACCATACTGATATCCCTCCATTCCAGCTACCACGACATATTGTCAATCACCATATGAGTATACCACATAATATAGTAATTGTCAATTTTTCCCTGTTTATTTTCAAAATATTACACTATTAACAGTATATGGAATTTTGGAAATTTTATTCATCACTTTGCTGTAAAATCAGTTGGCATTATTTATTGCATCCAAGATAGCGGACGCTACCTCTTCCTTCGTCATGATTGGAAGTTCAATCATTCCTCCCTCTGTAATCAATGTAACGATGTTTGTGTCAACGCCAAATCCGGCACCCTCATCATTCAGGTTATTAGCAATCATCATATCTACTTTTTTCTTTTCCAGCTTTTCTCTGGAATTTTCTATCGTCTTTTCTGTCTCCATCGAAAAACCACAAAGGAACTGCCCCTCCCGTCGATGCTGTCCCAGCCATTCTAATATATCCGTCGTCCTTTTCAGCTCCAAAGTCAGCCCGTCACCTTTTTTCTTAATCTTCTGACCACTGACAGTCTTCATCGTATAGTCCGCTACTGCCGCCGCTTTCACAATAATATCATGAGCCTCTGCCTCTGCTTTCACCGCCTGAAACATATCCTCTGCACTTTTTACTGGAATAACCCTCGTGTGAATCGGCGGTTCCAGATTTGTCACCCCGGATATCAGCGTAACATCCGCGCCCCGACGCATCGCCATCTTGGCAATGGCATATCCCATCTTTCCGGTAGAATAATTTGTGATATAGCGCACCGGATCAATCGCCTCACGGGTTGCACCTGCCGTTACAAGAACCTTCTTTCCCATCATGTCCTTCTCATAGTGGATTTCCTTCAAAATATATTCCATAAGAATATCCTCTGACGGCAATTTCCCTTTGCCGACAGCCCCACAAGCAAGCAGCCCGGTATCCGGTTCAATTACCTCTACCCCAAAGCTCTCAAGCTTTTTCAAATTATCCTGAACAAATGAATTTTCATACATATTTGTATTCATCGCCGGCGCTACAATTTTTTTGCACTTACAGGCAAGAATCGTAGTCGTCAGCATGTCGTCCGCAATCCCATTTGCCATTTTGCCAATTATATTTGCACTCGCCGGCGCTATCAGCATAACATCTGCACGCTCTCCAAGTGCAACATGCTCAATATTAAAATTGTAATTCCGGTCGAAGGTGTCTACCAGACATTTATGTCCGGTCAGTGACTCAAACGTAATCGGATTGATAAATTTAGTCGCATGTTCCGTCATCAGTACATATACTTCGCAATTCAGTTTCAAAAGCATGCTGGTCAGATTTGCCATCTTATATGCCGCAATGCCGCCTGTTACCCCAAGAATAATGGTCTTTCCACTTAACATATCATCCCCCCCTACTCAGATAATTGTCCGTGTTTTTCATAACTTGTAATCCGCTTTATCTGATTTTTTTCATCCACAAATACAACTTTGGGCCTGTGCCCTTTTGCCTCTTCCGGTGTCATATCACAATAACTCATGATAATAATATGGTCGCCAACCTGTACCATACGGGCTGCCGCACCGTTCAGACATACCATACCGCTGCCGGGTTCCCCCTCAATCGTATAAGTTTCAAACCGATTGCCATTTTCAATATCTACAATCTGTACTTTTTCGTACTCCAAAATACCAGCTGCTTCCATAAGCTCAGGATCTACCGTAATGCTTCCTACATAATCAAGCTCTGCCTGTACGACAGTGGCACGATGAATTTTCCCTTTCAACATTTGAATCGTCATAGTCTGCCTCCTTTAAACCGTTACGATTACATTATCAATCAGCCTTGTTTTCCCGATGTATACTGCAATCGCAGTAAGCACCTCGCCATCCGCTGTTTCCACACTTTCCAGCGTGTCAAAATCAACTACCTCGACGTAGTCAATCTTTGCCAGCGGCTCTGCCAGAATTACCTCACGGATTGCCTGCTTTATCTTTTCTGCGTCCTTCTCGCCGCCACGCAGCATACGTTCTCCCTTTTCCAAACTCTTATGGAGAACCACTGCTGCCTTCCTTTCCTCTGCGGACAAATATGTGTTGCGGGAACTCTTTGCCAACCCATCTTCCTCACGGATAATCGGGCACCCGATAATTTCCAAATCAAAATTCAAGTCCCTGACCATACGGCGTACTACTGCTAACTGCTGGGCATCCTTCTGACCAAAATACGCCCTGTCCGGCTGAACAATGTTAAATAACTTACTTACGACGGTACAAACTCCCCTGAAATGTGTCGGCCTGCTCTTTCCGCACAGCCCTTTCGTCAGATTATCCATATCAACATAAGTACAAAAATCATCGAAATACATATTCTCTTTTTCTGGGTGAAAAATCAATGCCGCCCCGGCATTTTCACATAACGCCGCATCCCGCTCTATATCACGCGGATAGGTCGCCAAATCTTCTGTCGGTCCAAACTGAATCGGATTGACAAAGACACTGACTACTACTTTGTCATTCTGCCTGACCGCTTTGTCAATCAGACTTTTATGCCCTTCATGAAGATATCCCATGGTCGGCACCAGCCCTACGCTGAATCCTTCCGCTCTCCATTCTTTTACCTGCTCCCGTACTTCTTCCACTGTTGATACAATCCTCATTTTTTCCTCCATTCCGAAGCGCTTTACTTGCTAACGCCGCCGTTAAGCCAATCAGTTAATATAGCTTTTCAATAATTTCATCGTCCATTTTATATTCATTTTCCTCAGATGGAAACGCCCCGCTCTGCACCTCTTTTATATATTCCCGGAATGCCTCTTTCATTACTTCTCCGACACTCGCATACCGTTTTACAAATTTAGGCGTAAAATCAGAAAACATTCCAAGCATATCCTGATACACCAGAACCTGTCCGTCACATCCGTTCCCTGCTCCAATCCCAATCGTCGGAATACTCAGTTCCTTCGTAATCAACGTTGCCAGCTTCTTCGGCACCGCCTCCAGCACAACGGCAAACGCCCCTGCAGCCTGAACTGCCCTTGCATCCTCCAAAAGCTTCTTCGCCGCCTCCTCGGACTTCCCCTGAACCTTAAATCCGCCAAATGCATTAATTGACTGCGGCGTCAATCCAAGATGGGCGCATACCGGAATCCCCGCATTGACAATTGCCTTAATCTGCGGACAAACCTCTTTGCCGCCCTCCAGCTTTACCGCATCGGCACGTCCCTCTTTCATCAGACGTCCGGCATTGACAACCGCATCGTACACAGATGTCTGATAAGACATAAATGGCATATCAATAATCAAAAGTACATTCTCGACACCTCTTGCTACTGCTGCACCGTGGTGTATCATATCTTCCATTGTAACAGAAATCGTATCCTCATATCCTAAAATAACATTTCCTAACGAATCCCCAACTAAAATACTGTTAATTCCGGATTCATCTATCAATTTCGCCGTAGAATAGTCATAGGCTGTCAGCATCGTGAGCTTTTCGCCCTTTTCCTTCGCCTGCTGAAACGTCACTACTGTATTTTTCACCCTTCATCCTCCATATCATAAAATAAATTCGAAATAGCAGTATAATCCCTATTTGGATTTTTCCGGCCTGCTATCTCTGTCAATACACGTCCCAAATTCACATATACCTCTTTTTCATCTTTATTTAAAACCTTCAGATGCTTTTCGATGGTTTCCACATCATTTCGCTCAATCGGCCCCGTCAATGCCTGCTCCGGAGAAGTTGTCAGAACAGCCTCTACATTTCCCCGCAAAAGCGGTTCTGCCAGCCGCCTTGCACTGTCATTATCAAAGCCGCAATCCATAAACATATCTATGCCCATCTGATACAGCCCTATCATCATATTACTCATCATAGAAGCTGCGGCATGATAGCGAACCTTATCTGATGATGAAATGACACATACCGTATTCCCCATTTTCTCAAACAAAGGCTTTATGGTTGCAAGCGCTTTTTCATCGCCCTCAATTGTAAAAAGTACCTGATTCAATTTTTTATAGGATGTGAATTTGCTGCTGAACGCATACATAGGATGGATGGAACAACCGGATGCCCCGGTTTTTTCCATGCCAGTAAAGACAACGGATGACAATGAGCCACTGAAATGGCATATTATTTTACTCTGAATCGACTGAATCGCAATTTCCTCCCATATATCACTTATACACCTATCCGGCGTTGCAATAAAGAGGATATCGCTTACCGCCAACAATTCCTTTAAGGATTGGAAAGCTTTCGTTTCTGTAAAAGTCGCGGCAAATTCCACGCTTTCTCTTGTTTTGCTAAAAAACCCAGCTACCGGAATGTCGTGCTCCCTCAAATATTTACCAATGGAACATCCGACCTTCCCCGCTCCTACAATTCCTATTTCCATGTCATCACCTCCGTAACCAGTGACAACACATTATCATCTGATGCAGTTTCCTACGAATACCGCTCGTTCAAAAGAATAACATAGGTCGGAAATTTTTGCAAGTTTCTTTGTCAGGAATCTATCTTTAAATCATTTTCTTTTATCCAGCCAATTTTCCGGAACGGAATAGCAATCAGCCATGTAAGTACCGCCGGCAGGACAAAACATATCAGCAAAAGTCCAATCCAGTCCATCGGAGTTATCGCACTTTTTGCACCGCTCGCCACGTCGCTTACCCAGCCGCTGTATATACCAATCTGTCCGACAAAACCGCAGGTACCCATGCCGGAAGCCACTGCTGCGCCATTCATCTGCAGCTGGAAAATACAGGTCGCAACCGGGCCAATAACAACGGAGGACAAAATCGGTGGAATCCAGATACGCGGATTTTTCACAATGTTTCCCATCTGAAGCATGGATGTACCAAGTCCCTGCGCCACCAGACCGCCCACACGGTTTTCACGGAAGCTCATCACAGCAAAGCCTACCATCTGAGCACAGCAGCCTGCTACCGCCGCACCACCGGCAAGCCCTGTCAGCCCAAGCGCCGCACATATCGCTGCGCTGCTGATTGGGAGAGTTAGGGCAATTCCTACAATTGCCGCCACAATCATTCCCATCAAAAATGGCTGCAGCTCAGTCGCCCACATAATCGCCTGTCCTACTGCACTCGCCGCCTTGCCAATCGCCGGTGCACAGCCAATCGATAAAAGCACACCAACGCCAATCGTCACAAACGGCGTGACTAATATATCAACCTTTGTTTCCTTTGACACTGCCTTTCCAACCTCTGCCGCAAATATCGTGACAATTAGTACCGCCAATGGGCCGCCCGCACCGCCGAGCTCGTTTGCCGCACCACCGACGCAGACTAGGGAAAAAAGAACAAGCGGCGGACATTTCAATGCATATCCAATAGCAACTGCCATCGCTGGCCCCGTCACCGCCTTTGCATACGTTCCCATCGTCACCAGAATATCAATTCCAAACTGCTCCCCCAGCGTACTGATAATTGTTCCGATTAACAGAGAAGCAAACAGCCCCTGCGCCATCGCTCCCAGTGCGTCTACACCATAGCGCTTTAGCGAAAATTCAATGTCTTTCCTCTTTAAAAATGCTTTTACCTTATTCATAATCTTCCTCCATCTTTAAGTACCGATAATATCCATACCTCTGACTTACTATACCTTTATAATCAGGATGTGTCAATATTTTCAAACAAAAACCCTTTCTCACTATTCCCTTTTTTAAAATTTCATGTTATAATGCACTTATGCAGATATGGTTCATCGGTAGAACGCTAGCTTCCCAAGCTGGAAAGGCGGGTTCGACTCCCGTTATCTGCTTTTTAAAAGAGGAGTTTTCCGCAGCGGAGAACTCCTCTTTTTGTAGCCTGACGGCGCCAATTTAAACTACCGCAACGTACTAAAATTTTTGTTACAACTATGATACAATTTTTTGTTAAAAATGATATACTTATTAAAAAGGATGCCGATGCCATGAATAAAATACTAATTGTAGAAGATGAGGAAGCCATTTCAAACTTAATACAGATGAGCCTGAAAAATGCAGGCTATTTTTGTGATGTCGCTAACACCGGGCTGGATGGGGCAGATAAAATGCAGGCAAACCATTACGATTTATGTCTTTTAGATATTATGCTTCCCGGATTTGACGGATACGAATTACTGGACTTTGCCAAAAGCATTGAGCTTCCCGTTATATTTTTAACGGCAAAGGGAGAAACCGAGGATAAAGTAAAGGGACTTCGGGCTGGCGCCGATGATTATATAACAAAACCGTTTGAGGTGCTGGAACTGCTTGCACGGGTAGAAAATGTACTGCGCCGTTTTGAGAAAACCAAAAAATTTATTGACATACTGGACCTTCACATTGACACGGTTTCAAGAACAGTGACAAAACAGGGAATACCCCTTAAACTTACCTATAAAGAATTTGATTTACTGCTTCTCTTTGTCCGCAATCCTAACGTTGCCCTGTACCGCGACGTCATCTACGAGCATGTGTGGGACAGCACCTATATGGGCGACAGCCGGACAGTAGACCTCCATGTCCAGCGTCTGAGGAAAAAAGCCGGACTGGAAAAACAGATTGAGGCAGTTTATAAAATCGGTTACCGCCTGACAACAGAACCTATATAACAAAGACCATCTGACAGGAGATTTCGAATATGAAACTATTCTGGAAACAATTTATTACTATGATGTGCTTTATTGTCGTGTCCTTTATGATTTTCGGCAATATTATGGTGCATACTGCTTTCCAGACGACGATTAACCGGGAAACCGACCAGAGCATAGAAGAAATGAAAATATTCCAGTATGCCCTTATCGCTTCCTTAGACGGTCTGCCAAAGGATTATCAGGCTACCGATATGGCAGTCGCTGAAATTGTCAAATCCATCCAGCAAAGTCTGAACAATGCCCGGGATGAGGTTATCATATATAATAAATCAAATAAAATTATTTACCAGAATAGCAGCTATCAGGGCAGCCTGATCAAAACGAAAAGGGAAAAAACTGCTGCCGTCTGGCAGATTCACAAGCAAAAGGAGCACTACTATATCGAATCTCTGTGCAGCGTCCAGAGTAATGTCGGCAACTATATACTGGAAATCCATCGCAACATTGACCATGTATATCAGGACAGAAATTATCATTACGAAACCTATCTTTTAGCGCTGTCTATCGTCTCTGTTATATTTGCCATTGTACTTTTACTGTTTTCCATGCATTTTACCTTTCCGATAAGAAAATTGTCACAGGCCGTCCGGGCGTTTGCCAAAGGAAATTACCAGAGCCGTGTAAAGGTAAGGGGGAACGACGAGGTATCTGTGCTAAGTCGGGATTTTAACCAGATGGCGAATCAGTTAGAGGAAAATATCGAAGAACTGAAAGAAGCCGCCCGCCGGCAGGAAGAATTTACAGCGGCGTTTTCACACGAGTTAAAGACTCCCCTTACCTCTATTGTTGGTTATGCAGATATGCTTCGTTCTGTCGATATGACGCAGGAAGATATCTTTATGTCCGCCGATTACATTTTCAAACAGGGGAAGCGTCTGGAACGGCTTGCGCTGAAAATGATGGAACTCACCTATGTTGACAAACAAGAGATTACGTTTCAGAAAATTGACGTAGACTCCTTTCTGTCCCTGTTGCGTGTGATGACTGAAAAGCTACTGGAATCCTCGGAGATTACCTTTTCCTTTCAGTCAGAATCCGGACATTTTTACGGCGATATGGACTTACTGCTTTCACTATTTTCAAATCTGATTGACAATGCAAGGAAAGCCAGCGAAAAAGGAGGACAGATTTTTCTGGAGGGAAAGAACACAAAAGGCGGATATTCCTTTGTAATACGCGATAACGGACGCGGCATACCGGAAGAAGAAATTTATAAGATTACCGAGCCTTTTTATATGGTAGACAAGTCCCGTGCAAGAAAAGAGGGCGGTGCCGGTATCGGGATGTCCTTATGCCAGAAAATCATCCTGCTTCACCATGCCGAATGGGATATTCAAAGCGTTATCGGGGAAGGGACAGAAATTCATATACAGTTTAAGGAGGAGTTTGCTCGTGAAGATGACAAAAACGCATAATACAAAACAAATCGTCTATACGGCACTTGGCATCCTGTTCATCATTATTCTGCTTGGGTTAGCCGTGTTATTCCCCACTTATTACACCCGGTTTTATGACAAAAATACACTAAACAAAGTGTCCTTTACAGATATCAGCATAAACACATATGAAACCTCCTATGAAACATTTACGGAAAAACTGTATGCGCTCGCTGAGGCGAGTGAAAACAAAAGCCCGCTGCGGGCTGTCCGCATGAATGAGCCCGGACTGAATCCCGGCGAAAAAGAATTGACTAAGATTGCAAACAAGGAAATAAAAAAGCTGGTTGGCTACGGAGTAATAAATGAGCAATTAAAACCAAAGCTAAAAGCGAAAAAGCTGACGCTTTCTGAGCGATATACAATATATGGAAAGGATACCCTGCAGGGCATCAGCTGCTGGAAGCTCGTCTACGAAAATTCAGACACAAACGTTACCATATATTTAGATGAAGAATTTCATAAAATTTTTTTCACCCGCATCCTTTATAAAAAGATTCCAGAAATATCCGTAAAGGATTCCGCATTTGATAAAATCTATGATACTTCTTCTGCTATCACTAACAAATTTAGCTACAAAGAGTTTTTGAAACAACAGACAGGAGATTTTTACACATGGTGGGACTGCATTATCAACAGTTATTATAATCTGGATGACTACCCGGATAAACCTGTTGATGTTATTCCTTATGATGATAATGACAGTACCCCGCCGTACGGTTACGTTACCTTTGATTACAAATATAAACTTCTTCTGGTAAATAAATGGAACTACGGGGATGACAATGTCACTTGGGATATGGGAATCGCATTAGAAAAATTGATACAATTCTGATACTTTTTCGTGGTAAAAAATATACAATCCAGTGTTACCTTTATTTCAGAAACAGAAATCTGGAATAGGGAGGAACACCATGAAAAAGAGAAAATGGATTATCTTTATCAGCAGCATATTGATTTTGGAGGGCATTGCCCTGCTCGGCCTGTCTGCAATCGGAGGGAAAAAGTCACAGGCGGAAAACAAACCTCACGCGTATAATACAAAAAGGAACAGGGAGCAGAAAGCATTAAAGATATACGAAAAAAATAAAGATGCGCTCATTTTAGTCAATGCCAGATACGGACTAGACGAATCCTACGATGCACGTTTAAGGACCATATGCAACGGCAGACTTCAGGCTTCTAAGCGGATTTATAAGTCCCTCTCAAAAATGCTGGAGGCTGCCGGGGAGCAGGGCTTTCACTACTGGATTGCCTCCGCATGGCGAAACCGGGAAAAACAGCAGCAGCTAATCGATGAAGATACGACAAGGCTGGTAAAAAAAGGCGCTTCCCGTAAGGAAGCGCTCATAGAGACTTATAGAGAAACCATGCCGGCAGGCCACAGTGAACACGAAACCGGACTGGCACTCGACGTTCTTTGCTCCGGTAACACGAATATGGATGTCTCACAGGACAAAGAACCGGGAAACCACTGGCTCCAAAAAAACTGTCACCGTTACGGTTTTATTCTCCGATATCCAAAAGATAAAGAAGATATCACTGGCATTAACTATGAGCCTTGGCATTTCCGCTATGTGGGCAGGGAAGCCGCTACTTATATGAAAAAACACAATTTAACACTGGAGGAATTCTGGGACGAGCTTGGATTCACACCAGAAGACTAGCAAGATAAAGCGTTCTATTTATCAGACTAGTCAATATAACACTCTGCCTGTGCTTTCCACATCTGGGCATACTTACCTTCCATTTTCAATAACTCCTCGTGAGAACCCTGCTCGATAATCCTCCCTTTTTCCAGCATAACAATGCGGTCAGCCTTACGCGTCGTAGACAGGCGGTGCGATATAAATACAACGGAACGCTCCTCTGCCGCAGCTAACATCGTATGGTTCAACTGGTACTCGGAAATCGGATCCAGCGCACTGGAAGGCTCATCTAATATAATCAAAGAAGCATTTTTATAAAACACTCTGGATATCGCCAGCTTTTGATTTTCCCCGCCCGACAGATTGACGCCGTTTTCCTCAAACTCTGTTGTCATCGGCGTTTCCAGACCATCCTTTAATTTTTCTAAGCGTTTTTCAAAACCACTGTTTTTCAGTGCTTTTCGTATTGCCGGTTCATCCTTCTCAGCGGGCTCTCCCATCACTACATTCTCTGCCACCGTGGCGGCAAATATTTTGAAATCCTGAAAGACTGTCGCTATCCGCTCCCGGTATTTTTTAATCTTGTAATCCTTTATATTCTTACCATCTAAGGTAACTCTCCCCTCGGTCGGATCATATAACCGCATCAGCAGTTTAACAAGCGTCGTCTTTCCCGCACCGTTATACCCGACAAGGGCAATCTTCTCACCCGGCGAAATTGTCAGATTGATATCGCTCAGCGCCGGTTCTCCTCCTTCGCGGTAAGCAAAGGATACATTCTCAAGCCGAACCTCTTTTGGCACATCCGGCACTTCCTCAATCCCGCCATCCTGCATTTTATTTTCGTAGGCGAGGAAATCTCTTATTTTCTGAATATACAGGCTGTTTTCAAGTGCCGTCGGCAGCACCTCCGCCAGTCTGTTAAATCCTCGCCGCAGCTGCCGTGACGCTTTAAATAAAACGACAACACTGCTGTAGCTGATTGTATGAAGCACGGCTGCCTGATACACCAGATAGGTAATAAAAAGCACATCCATAACCAGTGCATTTGCGACATAGCCCCGTAAGAACTGCAGGCCAAACCTCTTTTTACACAGCTTCTTATCTACCTCATAGATTTCATCATTAACCCTGTCAAAATCCTCCTCAAGCATCGGAAGTATACCTTTATTCAGTTTCAACTCCTTCGCATACTCATTCAAATACGATACGCGGTGAATGTATTCCCTCTTGCGCTCCAGTGGATTTACCTTTACCTTTCTCTCAAAATTTACTTTATTCAGTAAATTTGAGAAAAACATATTTAAAAAGACAGAGGCGACAACAAAAATAGCAGCTACGCCATCCACGGCCAGAAAAAAGATTCCCGCTGTAAGCATATTGACAATACCATCCACAAGCACACGTAGTAGCTGGTGTGTCCGTTTCATTACATTTTCTGCCTCCGAAATCGAGAGCACAAATTCATCGTAGTATTCCGGATCATCATAACAGCTTAAATCCATATCCCTTGCCTTTTTATACAAGATTTCCCTCAGCTTCATCAGCACCCGCGCCTCGCCCTTAATTCCAATTAAATTATTGAAAAGGGCACTTAAATAAAAGCTGACCATCCAGCAGGCGATGATGATACCAATGTAAGTGGCAACATACGAGTAATCTTTTTTTTCCTCTACCGCGGAAAGAAGGACATAAATCCCTATCGTGTGCTCTAAGAAATTGAGTCCCTGCTGTTTCAGAGATTCAAACAGCAAATCGCACATATAGAGTGGGGCAGTCTTAAAAGAAAGCTTTATAAGAAATAAATTATTTCGGATTCCTTTTCCGTACTGTCTCTTTTTCTTCTGCCTATTCTCCATCGCTTCCTCCTTCCACCATCGCCGGAATTAACAAATCGCCATGATATCCACCCGGCAGATAATTCTCTGCCTGCTTCCGGTACATATCCGCGTATACCCCGTTCTGTTTCATTAACTCCAGATGCGTTCCGGATTCAATCACTTCGCCCTGTTCCAGCATATAAACCATATCGGCATTTTTAACAGAGGAGAGCCGGTGGGAAATAAATATCATCATTTTCCCCTCTCCCTCCTTCCGGATACTCTCAAATAACTCATACTCTGCGATTGGATCCAGCGCACTGGATGGCTCGTCAAATACCTTAATCGGCGCACTCTTTATAAATGCACGCGCCGCCACCAGTTTCTGAAACTCACCGCCGGAAAACCAGACTCCTTCCTCATCAAACTCACGCGTAAGATTCTGGTCAAGCCCCTTCGGCAGAGAACGCACCTTCTCCCACAGCCCCGCTTTTTCCAGCGCCTCCTGTACCGCCTCATCTACCTCCGTTCCGCTCCGTCTCATCATTACATTATCCCTTACAGAAAAGGCAAATATCTTATAATCCTGAAATGCCGCTGCAAATAATTCACGGTACTTCCTTACGTTATATTCCTTAATATTTCTGCCGTTCAGCAAAATCTCTCCCTCAGTCGGATCATACAGCCGGAACAACAGCTTTACAATCGTGCTCTTTCCAGCGCCGTTGTGGCCTACAAGCGCAATCTCCGTATTTTTATCAAACCGGAAATTAAGATGCTTCAATGCCATCTTCCCTTCCTCATAGGCAAAGCTCACATTCCGAAACTCAATACTCTCTATCTCTGTTCCCGGATCAAGCCCGTCTCCATCATCCGGAATCACTTCCTTATGTTCTAGAAAACTTCTCAGATTTTCGATGAAAATACTGTTGTTTACCAGATTGATAACCGATTCCATAATATCCATCAGCATAAAGGACGCCGTTGTCATCAGTGTAGTCAGAATCGCAACCTCGGCAAGTCCAATAGTTTTACGCACAAGGGCAAGATACCCGCCATACAATATAACACCCTCAAAAATAATCGTGTAGGTCGTCATATTACACAGCCATGTCACAATACTGATTTTCTGAACTGTGCGCTCCGCTTCCTTCTCCACCATTTTTTCCGCTTCTGCATACTTTTTCTTCATTAAACCAAATATCCCCGTCAACCGGATTTCCTTAGAAAAATCCGCTAAATGAAGTACCCGGTTCACATACTCCATTTTCCTCGTATAAGGGGTAGTCCTCTTGTACCTTTTCATAACAATTCGGTTCAGTATCGGACTAAGCACGCAGTTTCCGATAACCGGCGCCGCCACAAACAATACCATGTAGGGATCAATGGAAAACATAGAACCGTAAACAATCACGCCGCCGATTACCGCAAAGACAATTTGAATCAGATGATTGACTATCTCACACATTTTGTCTGCCGCCTGATCAATTGCCATGCGGTATTTATCATAAAATTCATTATTTTCAAAACATGCCAGTTCAATGTTCCTCGCCTTTTTATAAATACGGGCATACAGAGCTTTATAAATTTTTACATTTGTCAGCGGCACTACCTTTCCCCGGTAGTACGATGCCTGCAAATCCGCCGCCAGACACAACAAAGCCATAAAAAGGATAATTTGCATAATGCTCCCGAAGTCCTTTTTCTCCTCCAAAGCCGCAATAATATATTTCAGAAAAAACGCGCTTGTAAAAACCCATGTCGCATATCCAAATGCATTGTCAAAGATGTTTTGTATCACTCTGGAATGGCTGATGCTCCACACGGTCTTCAACGCATACATATTGTTCTGAAATGACCTGCCCTTTTTCTTCTTGCCTTTATTTTCTTTCCTCTTATCTTTTCCCTGCATAACGTCCTCCTTTTTTCCCTGATTTAACAATCCATATCTATGGTGAAATTTCCCTTACAAGGATTTCATCTATATGAACATGAAAAACGTTCGCCAGAATGACCAGATTATCCACCGTTGGAAGCACCGCTCCACGCTGCCACTTATAAATCGCCTGCGGTGTGGTAAATCCAAATATGTTCTGCAAATCTTTTACTGTCAACCCATTTTCCTTCCGCAGCCTCATAATGTTCTGCCCTGTCTTTACCATGTCAATCGTTGGATTCTTCTTCATCCTGATTCTCCTTTCCTCTCACTTATAGTAGTAGCAGTTTATTATACCATACCAAAAAATTTCTTTCTTGATATTTTAACTATACTTTCCCTGTTTTACAGTACCAGCTGTATCATAGCATATCTTTTTTATTAAAAACAGAATTATGCATGAACGGTAAAAATTCGTACACCAACTGTTACTTCTTGTTTTCCACCAGCCGGAAAAACCACGAGCGTCACGCTTCGCGAGACTGCTCGGGTTCGCGGGCGCGCTCGGATAGTCTTGTGCTAGCACAGACATATCCTCACTTTGCCTTCGCGCAAATAAAAACCACCTATCTCCCTTAAAGATAAGTGGTTTACAAAATTTGTTAAAAATAATATAACTTACCAATTTGCCGTTGCCAACCAGCTTTATTTTTGCACCTTATCTTATAGGATTCTCTTTTTTTTATGTTATGCTTGTTCTGTCTGTGAGAATAAATTTCTGTTAGGTAATCAAAAATAATGCGAGCCATAATAATTTCCTTTCTGACAAATTGTGTCGGTATTGTTTTTTTAATATATCATAAAAATATTCTTTTGTCATTATACTTGTAGTATAACTTTCGAAACTTTTTTCAATGTTTTAGTTTGCCTTCCCCCTTATTTAATCACAATCATCATCTATATACCCCTCGTCCTTACCTATATTATGGGCGCGTTTTCCATACACCTTTTTACCATTGATGTATTTAAAAGGTGTAATCTCCAAGTCAATCAGATTCCCATCATACTTTGGCGCCGGCAGCTTCAGCATCGTTCTTGCCGTTTTTCCAGATACTGTCTTCTTTGCCACATACTTATCACTATCTCCATAATCGCTATTATCTATTTTAACACAGATATCATATCCATCCGCCTCATTCACAGGAATCCATGATACCTTTACCCGGTAATACGGTTTTTTCCCTTTTATTCTTTTTGCATAATCCTCTGAAAAAATATTGGTATATGCTTCTTTTATTCCCCTTGAAAAGGAAAACTTTACCGTCCCCGCTGTCTCTGAATAGCATATATGTTCCGCAAAATTTTTCGTGCTTCCCTCAATTCGGATTTTTTCCAGCGCACCGACAGAGAACGCTTCCTCTCCAACCGTGTCAACACTTTCCGGAATCCGTACCTTCTTTATTTCTGTATCACAAAACGCTTGTTCCCCTATTACTCTGACCAAATTACCCAGCTCAAGCTCTTTTATAGGCTGATAATCAAAAGCGCTACACCCTATTTCAATCACGGAGTCTGATAAGGTTACAGACTTAATTTTATTTTTCACATTTTCCTCATCATGGGCAGAACATGCCCCCGGCGCAATCGCCGTCACAGTATCCGGTATCGAAAGCTTTGTCTTCTTCCCCTCATAGCCAAACAAAATCCCATCTGCTATATACAGACCGTCCTGACTTTTCATATCAGGAAAATAATATCTGTAAAACTTACTTATATCCTCATCCCTGTAAAATTTTTTAACATCATCTCCCTGTATGACATGTATAACGTTCACACCACGAAGTGCATTAAGCAGACAAAATATATCCCTCGGGGAAAGAGAAGTTGTTCTAAGCGATATCCCATCAACGCCGGTTTCCCAAACCTCAAAGTCTCTTGTTTTCTCTGTCTGTGGTTTTATGTGCTTTATCTCAGGTGAAATTACAAGCCACTCTGCCGGACCATACTTTTTCCCAAACTCATTCATCTTTTCCAGTATGTCATCCATTGCTACCGTTTCTCCGCCTTTTATCGTCAGCTTGCTTAACTCGGAGCCTTCATCATAATCTATCTCCATCGGATCCGCAGGCGCCGCCGTTTCTGTATTATCTTCCGATGTTTTATTACCCGCCGTATTTTCGCCGCAGCCTGTAAAAAGACACATTATCATCACAACAAATAAAAGTATTCCCGCTATTTTTTTCATCGTTTACCTCCGTTTCCATGCCATTAGCCTAGCACACACTTCTATAATATAAAACGATTCAAAGCGGATTTTTGTTGCAATTTATATAAAAAATTTACTTAATACAGTTAGACTAGCTGACTCCCTTTACAAACCGTGCGTTTTCCAGAATTATTACCGATTTCCACCAGTTTGCCGCAATTTCATACTCTTTATAATCCGTCCACCACTGCCACGGCACAATAAAAGAACCATCCTCTAACTGTGCCTTTGCCAAAAATTCACAGTTTTTTTCCACTATTTCCTCGTTACCCTTATAAAAAATACTGTTCCTGTCTCCAATAAACCGAGACGGTAGTGCCACATAATCCTTTCCCCAGCGTTCGGTCTCTCTGCAGATATTCATGGAAACAAGCTGAATTAAACGCTTTTTCAAATCCTCCCTGTCAATCCAATCCGTAGCATCCGCCTGCTCCAGATACCCATAGAGCTGAATATAACATTCAAGGATATGTGGCTCATGAACCGGAAAATTATTTACCAGCCAGTCATAAGCGTCCTTTACCAGCTCCTTTCCCTTATTCCAGAGCTTGCTCCCATTCGGTGCATAACGAACAATAAATCCGGCAAGTGCTGCCGTTGGGTTTGGAGAATACTCTGTCACCTCTGAGTAACCCCACCACTCTGCACGAGGGTAATCATTGTGACTTTCCACCGTAGCATTCCACTGTTTTGTTTCTTCGTGATATCCTTTACCGCTTTCCAAATAATGTAAGATACCTTGAATAATCGGATGGGAAGAATCTGTAAAGCCAATCTGATTTAAAAACTTCGTTGCCTGCCACGTCTGAATGGGAGAAGAATATGGATTAAAAGAATCCGGTTCCAGCGCATGACCAAATCCACCATCCCCGTTTTGATAAAAGGAAAGGCAAGTCAGTACATCCTCCAGGCTCCCCTTTTCCATAAAAAATTTCCACATCGCAAGCTCTACTGGTCTTGCATTCCGATAAATAAATTCTCTTGCTAATTCAAAATTCATAACAACCTCCGTTCCGGGGCAGACTGACAGGTTCGCCATGGTATCGCCAGACTAAGTACCCGCAATTTTTGTATAAAACCATTTTCTAGTGACAAAATAATTATACCACCACAAGAAAAAATTTATTGTAAAATTGCGACATTCTGCCTCGCAGACTCCACTGCTTCCCGGAGCGTAACTCTATGATATTTTCTAAACTCATGCAGCAAATGTGCCTGGTCCGTATAGCCAAATTTACAAACCGTATCCTGTACAGAAAAATTTCTTTGATAAAGCGCCTCTCTCCAGACGCATTGATAACGGACAAGTGAAGCGAAGGACTTCGGCGTAATTCCAATATTTTCACTAAATATCCGCTCTATCTGCCGGGAGCTAACGTGTACTTCCTCTGCCAGCTTATTTATCTTAATATTCCCCTGCCGCTTCAACAGCTCTCCCATGCAATTCATCAGAATCCGATTCTCCCTCTCTGGATGAAAATGCTTTAAAAGCACCGTCTCCACCAGAGAAATACGCTCCTCCATTGTTGTAATATCAAAGAAAAATGGTTCTATCTCTCGTTTTACATAAGAAAAATATTCTCCTGCATCAAAGAACTCATTTCGTACTTTTTTCATCGATTCCTCCGCAAAAAGCACCGCACTCCACGGATAAAAGCGAATAGCAAAGGTGGAAAATTCACATCAATAATTATATCCATACATGTATCGGGAATCACTGCTCCTCCCATTCCTGTACTCTCCCGCATAATGTACGGTTTTTCGCTTCCCCAAAAGCATCGGATGTACGGTTTTAACGCCTCGCATGGATTGTATTCCCGGTAAGTGGCATCCCTGAAAAATGGACTTGCCGTTAACGGTTTATATATTTGAAAAAATTCCATTATCTACTTCTCCCACTCGGTATTTTTAAACTCTCCAGACTCACTAACTCCAAACATTACCTCTAGTGAAAATTTCGACATTGCATAAAACGGATAATAAAACTCCGCATCCTTATCTGTCAGCTCTGTAAATTTTTCTGTTCGGGTATCGTACATCCCCATATTGTATATCTGTCCGATATCTGTCCGTCCTTTCTTTTTCCAAAAGTAGCAAAGCACCTTACCTTTTATCTGCGCAAAGCACCCACTGTCCCAAACCTTTACCTGTTCCGCTATCGGCCACTTTCCTTTCATCACATCGCAATGTGAGCGAAGCGTCTCCGTCATTTTCTTCTCGTATACCACTCCGCCCTTTCCGGTAATATCCACGCTCAAAACCGAAGTTTTTTTCTCATATACGCAACCATTGTTCACACCCAATTCAGTCGAAATATAGACTCTGCCGTTGTCATATAACAAATCCTTGAAATCACTCAAATCCCAATCAATTTCTTTTTTTGTTCCGGCTACTTCCTGTTCTGTCAACATCCGCTTCCACTCTTTTTTTGTAACTAAAGTTTTCATTTTTCCTGCAACACTATCGTAGACAACACAATTATCGGAAGCTTCCCAGAAGATATAATACCGGTTTTCCGCCACAACGCCAGCAAACTCATAGTCGGCAGCAGCCAATTTTTCCTCTTTTCCTGAAACAATATCAACGATGACCAATAAGTCTTTATCAAAATCATATACCGCAGCCTTTTTACCAATTATGGCCTCCAGTGAAACATCTCCCCCGGAAACAGGAGAACGATAAAGAAGCTTTGTTGCAAGTGTTTCCCTGTCACATCGGAAAACAGCCTCATCTGCATCACAGTAAACTATATATTCCGGCGTAATAAAAATCTCAGCAGTATTGGAATCCTCAAAATGCAGTATCTCCTCTGGATTCTTCACATCTAGTTCATCCAATCCATCTTTTCCTTTATGCAGTGGGTAACGGCATAACTTATCTATTTCCTTATCTTTACTAATAAAATATACTCCCTCATCATCTACCCATATCAGCTCCTGAAAGCCTTTCGGCTGAAAGGTCTTCTTTTTCGTGCCCTCTAATGTATATTGCTCAAAACCTACTGTCGTATAGTCATATTCGTCTTCTATTTCAACATAAAAGTTTGTGCTGTTTGCGTATCGATATTCTGAATTTACCTCTCTTTCAAGCTTTACCGCCCCTTCTGACGCTGCTGTATCTTCTTCCATTCCAACCTCCATGGACACCGCACTGTCCGAAACATTGTTCCTGTCTCCTGCTGTGTTCTCACTGCAGCCCGTGCAAGCCGTAATAAATATAATTGAACATAAAATTAACGATAAAATCTTTTTTTCCATTGAAACTCCTCCTCTCTTTTTATCAGTATAAAACAATCGGTTTATTATGTCAACCTTTCTTCCATTTTACGCAAAAAAAGAAGCACCTTTTTTGGTACTTCTTTACATTTCAGTATGAGGCATCGGGGACTCGAACCCCGGACAACTTGATTAAAAGTCAAGTGCTCTACCACCTGAGCTAATGCCCCAAAAAATGCCCAAAGCCGGAATCGAACCAGCGACACAAGGATTTTCAGTCCTCTGCTCTACCAACTGAGCTATCTGGGCATAAATTGCGGGGGCAGGATTTGAACCTACGACCTTCGGGTTATGAGCCCGACGAGCTGCCTGACTGCTCTACCCCGCGACAATAATGAATGATAATCCATAATCTTTCGTAATTACTTCAAATCACTTGCCCGGCATATAACCGGAGTGGGCGGAGAAGGATTCGAACCTTCGAAAGCGTAGCTAACAGATTTACAGTCTGCCCCCTTTGGCCACTCGGGAATCCGCCCTTAGCCATTAAAAATTTAATGAAGCCGACGACCGGACTTGAACCGGTAACCTGCTGATTACAAATCAGCTGCTCTGCCAATTGAGCCACGTCGGCAATTATGGGACCTACAGGGCTCGAACCT
>DEUM01000012.1 GCA_002362575.1 Lachnoclostridium sp. UBA3262
CATTGCGGAGTATTATTCCATAAACCGCCTGCCAAGAGGGAAGATTATTGAGTTTACACTTAATGATGAGGCGAAGGTTGTAACTACTCCGGCAAATGCGGATATCGGTAACCTGAGAAAGGATATCGAAACTTTGCTGGTGGATTTTCCATATTTTATTGATATAAAAGTGCATTGCGATTCTGTAGATTTTATATTGCGAAAGGAAGATAATGTAAAAACTGTACCAGGATATGTTTATTTCTATTTTGACAATGATTGTAGTGAATGGCTTTATCAGGCAGCATCTCATTGGAAAGCGGTGAGACGGGCTGGCATATAGATATCTATTGAAAATATTTGAATGATTTACATATCATAAATGGCGAAGTGTCCGAATCCATGGGAATTACCACGACTATAACCCGAACGTTGTCAGAGGCAGTCCAAGAAATCGGAGTAACCTTGAATCTGATAAATGATATCTTGTCTTCAACGAATTTGTTAGCGCTATAGAAGCCGCAAGAGCAGGCGAGGGGGGGAAAGGATTTGCAGTTGTCGCGATAAAGGTTGAATAGTACACAAGAATAATGAAAAGTTGTTTAGGAAGTAATTGAACGTGTTCAGCAAAATGTCAATGACATTACAGCACAAGTTCAAAACAACGCTGCTAAGTTAGATACACAGAACGAATACTTTGCGAATGTATTTAAGTATATGAAGGATATTTCCGAATTGTTAAAGGTTTCCGTAGACACAATAGAATCTATGGAAGTGGCACATAATAAGCAGGCAGATGTTATAAAGGAAACGATCATAATCAATCAGGATATTGCAGAAAGTATCAAAAATGAAAACGAACAGTTTAATTCGATTAATGCGATGGCAAAAAGTAATGCAAATGACACAGCGGAAGTTGCGACACAGGCCAATATTATAAATGATATGGTTGATAAAATGACAAAACTTCTTGAACAAGGGAAAGAATCAAGTCGGTTCTATGCCTGTCTTTTTTCATATTGATAATTTAAACGAAAAAATATTTTTTTTCGAGACTTTGAGTTATTTTGCGTTTTTTTTTCGTTATAGTAGGTGAAAGGAGGAAAACTCAAACAGAAGATAATTATTTTAAGCATGTATAATTTGAGTAACTAGTAAAATGCATTGTCATGAAAGGAGATATTAAATTGACTAATATTAAAAAAGTAATTGGAGTATTGATTTGCATGATTGGTTTCATGTCTATTTCATCTTTGGTAGAAGGTAAAGAAAGGTTTCAAGGTACGTTTTTTGAGGATTCAAACATAGTAAAAACTGCAAATAGTTATCAAGTTTGTCTTTGTGTGAAAGAATATTTTGATGCTTTTGAAAATAAGGATAATAGATATACAACAACGACGGAACAAATCCAAGCTTTAAGAAAAAAATATGCATTAAAAAAAGAGGAAGCAGTAAAAAACTTATCTGTTGCAGAATTTTTTATTGATAGAGCGGCGGCTGTTGAGAAGAAATCTACAATAGAGGTAAATGAATATAATAAGAAGATTTTTTATGAATTTTCTAATTTGAAGATTCAAAAGGATGTAGCTTCAGTTGAGGTAAAGGTTAGTCAAAAATGGAATTATCAGTTTAGTCCTGACATAGAATCAGAAGCAGAAGATACTTATAAAGTAAGTCTAGTGCTTGAAAATGGTATATGGAAAATATTGCAGGTCGAAAGATTTTCAAATGAAATATCACTTGACAAAAAATTAGAAAGTTTTGCAAAAAATAGCACATTTAAAGAAAGAAAAAAGTTTTTAACAGATATGAAAAAAAGTTTGAATACAGGTAATACGACTGTAAGCAATAATGGTTTAATGAAAGAGATGTTGGCTGTAAATAAACTTGCTAGCACAAAGTCCTCATATAATGCTACGAAAGCAGTAAAATATGCGATTAAGTATGCTAAAACACCGAATAAAAATTATTATTATTTTAAAGGACAAGATTGTACAAATTATACCTCGCAGTGTTTATACGCTGGAGGAATAAAAATGCACAATGGAAAATCCAAGACGGACACCTGCTGGTTTTATAAAACCGCTAATAACCGTTCGTCCAGTTGGACGGGGGCAGAACAATTTAGAAAGTATTTGAATAGAAGTTCTAGCAAGATTAAGAAAAAAAAGACAAATTGGTTAAATGTTCAAAAAGGTGATATTATTCAATTAACACTTGATGGAAAAGCGTATCACTCACTGATAGTTACAGGAATTGTTTATTCGTCATCAGGACGTGCAGATTTGCTGGTATGTTGTCATTCAAGCAATCGTAAAGAAGTATCATTTAATCGCGAGTTTGCAGGATGCAATTATATTTATCACCATATTATCGGAAATAAATGAGGGAGGTCAAAATGAAGATAATAAAGTTAATGTGTGCATTAATAGTAACATGTCTGCTGTCAAATGGATGTGGAACGAAGAAAGTAGATGTAGGGCACAGTGCAAGCGTTTCCAGTACAGCAGTTGATGAGAAAACGGATTATAAAGACAAAGAATCGCTACAGAAAAAATGTCAAAAGGTTAAAAAAACCAAAATAGGCGTGAGTCCGTCAAGGTTACTATATGTTACAGAGTCTACGGCTATTATTTTGGATGAATGTGCGATTGTTGTTTTTGACCTTGGGGAAAATAACGTATCGGATATTGTACTCCTGCGAGACAACGATGTGATGGGGGATATTTTTCTTCAGGGGGATAAGGCGAGTAGTATATCTGTTTCAGAAGATGGAAGGTTTGTTTATATCCAAAAAATAATTGGGGAGGGAGGTTATCGATATAACTTAGAAACTAAAGTGACAGAACCGTATAAGCGGAAAGAAACAGAGCCAGTTTTTGATTCCTATGAATCAGTTAGGAAAAAGTGGTATCTGACAGGCTTTGAGAAAAAATGGTACTTATGCGGCGACGAGGGTATACGGATAAACCAGAAGAAGTTTATGTATCTTATCAACACAGACTTTACAACATTGAAGGGTTTGACGCTGGTTTTATGTGAGGGGAAAGAGAAGCAGAAAATCCCTGTGTGGAAATAAAAAATTAACAGATTTCTATGCAAATAATAAAAAAATATGTTATACTAAAAAATGCCCGAGGGTACCTGTCAGGAACCGTCGGGCAAAACCTGTTGGATTTGGAGGACGGAAGATATGTTTTTAATTGTTGGTTTAGGAAATCCGGGCATTGAGTATGCTGCGACCAGACATAATGTAGGATTTGATGCAATAACGTATCTATGTGATAAATATGGCATATCAATGAGGAGTAAGGAGAATAAAGCAATAGTCGGGAAAGGAATAATAGAGGGCCAGAAGGTCATGGTGGCACAGCCGCAGACGTATATGAATCTGAGCGGCGAGAGTGTGCGTGCCCTGATGGACTATTACAAACTGGATTTGGAGGATTTGATTGTTATATCGGAT
This sequence comes from Lachnoclostridium sp. UBA3262, assembly GCA_002362575.1. GTDB lineage: Bacteria > Bacillota > Clostridia > Lachnospirales > Lachnospiraceae > Eubacterium_F. The sequence goes on from DEUM01000012.1 coordinate 3,446, forward strand.
GATATTAGTCTGGAGGTCGGACAGATTCGGGTGCGGCCGAAGGGAAGCGCCGGTGGGCATAACGGTCTTAAAAATATAATCCAACACCTTGGTACGCAGGAGTTTACGAGAGTTAAAATCGGAGTCGGGGCAAAACCGGAGGGCGGTAATCTCGTAAAGCATGTGCTGGGGCGCTTTTCCAAGGAGGAGGACGGGCTTCTCAGAGATGTATTTGAGCTGGTGGACGAGGCATGCCGGGAAATTATGGAGTCTGGAGCTGACAGTGCAATGAACAAGGTAAATGGAAAACGGATATGGAGGTAAAAGTGGAAACATTACTTGCTCCGCTGAGGGAGTTAGAGGAATTTACACAACTGAAAATTGCCATTCAAAAGGGCGCTACACCGGTTAATGTGATAGGTGGGATTGATACGCAGAAATGTCATTTGGTATATGGTGTATCAGATGAAAAGGCGTTCCGGCTGATTGTGACTCACAATGAACTTCGGGCAAAGGAAATCATGGAAGATTACCGGATGTATGACAGGGAAGTGATGTATTATCCAGCAAAGGATTTGATCTTCTACAGTGCAGATGTGCATGGGCAGGCGATTGTGAAAGAGCGTCTGAAGGTAATCCGGAAGATTGCGGAAAATGAGCCGGTAACGATTGTGACGACGATAGATGCGGGGATGGACTATTGCCTCCCATTTGAGAAATATATGGAAAATAAAATTACGATTGCCGGGGGCGATATTGTTGATTTGGAAGCGATACGAAACAGGCTGTCGGATATGGGCTATGAGAATACAGCACAGGTAGAGCGGGAGGGAGAATTTTCTATTCGGGGCGGTATTCTGGATGTATTTCCGCTGACTGAGGAGAGCCCGTGCCGGATTGATTTCTGGGGAGATGAGGTCGATACGATACGAAGTATTGATGTGGAGAGCCAGCGTTCGGTTGAAAATCTGGAAAAAATAGATATTTATCCGGCAGCAGAGATTTTTATGACAGAGGAGCAGGCGCTTGCCGGTCTCCGAAAAATTAATCTGGATATGGAAGCCTGCACAAAGGAGATGAGAGAGCAGGGAAGATTAGAGGAGGCAAACCGCCTGAGACAAAATATAGAAAGCTTTAAGGATGCGTTTGAAGCCTATCATGGGATGGTCAATCTGGAAAGCTATATACATTATTTTGCAGATGGGTTTTCAGGCGGGAAGGACGCGAAGGGAGCGGAACGGACGGTGTCATTTTTCGATTACTTCCGTGACCGGGAAGTGCTTGTCTTTCTGGATGAACCAAACCGCTGTATTGAGAAAGCGGAGGCGGTTGAATATGAATTTCGGGAAAGCATGGTAAGCCGTCTGGAGAAAGGATATATTTTACCAAAGCAGATGGATGTCCTGTATTCACTGCCGCAGCTAATGCAGAAGCTGCAGAAGTATCCGCTTGTGCTTTTGTCAACGCTGGATATGGCGCTAAAGGATATCGCCATTGAGAGAAAATTTTATATTCAGGTGCAGTCCTCGCCTTCCTATAATAATAATTTTTCTATGCTGGCGAAGGACATTGGCCGTCTGAAACAACAGAAATACCGGGTTCTCCTTGTGTCAGCGTCCGAGACGAGAGCGAGGCGGCTCTGTCAGGATTTGATGGATTTTGAAATCAATGCTTTTTATGATGGGAAGATGGAGCATGAATTGCAGCCGGGAGAAGTTATGGTCACGAGAGGAAATTTGAGGCGGGGCTTTGAATACCCGAATCTACGGTTTGTCGTTGTGACGGAGAGTGATATCTTCGGCGGCCTGAAAAAGAAGAAAAAGAAAAAGGTTAAGAAATATGAAGGGGCGGCGATTCACAGCTTTAACGACTTAAAGATTGGTGATTACGTTGTGCACGAGAACCATGGGCTTGGCATTTATCAGGGGATAGAGAAGATTGAAGTAGAGCAGGTAACAAAGGATTACCTGAAGGTTGCCTATGCGGCCGGGAGCAATTTGTATGTGCCAGCGACTTCGCTGGAGGTATTGCAGAAATATGCCGGCAGTGATGCGAAGGTGCCAAAACTGAACCGACTGCACTCTCCGGAGTGGAAAAAGACGAAATCGAGAGTAAAAGGAGCAGTACAGGAAATTGCTGCGGAGCTTGTGGATTTGTATGCGAAGCGTCAGGCGAGGCAGGGACATTCCTTTGAGAAAGATACTGTATGGCAGAAGGAATTTGAAGAATTGTTTCCGTATGAGGAGACGGAGGACCAGTTAAAAGCGATTGAGGCGACGAAGGAGGACATGGAAAGCACGAAAATCATGGACCGCCTGATTTGTGGAGATGTGGGCTATGGTAAGACGGAGATTGCAATCCGCGCAGCATTTAAGGCGGTTATGGATGGCAGGCAGGTTGCCTTTCTCGTACCGACTACGATTCTTGCGGGACAGCATTATAATACGTTTGCCCAGAGAATGAAGGATTTCGGAATCAATGTGGAGCTGCTCTGCCGCCTGCGCACTCCGGCAGAACAGAAGAAGACAATCGCCGGTCTGAAAAAAGGCAGTGTGGATATCGTCATCGGGACACACCGTCTGCTCAGCAAAGATATTTCCTATAAAAATCTGGGGCTTTTGATTGTCGATGAGGAGCAGCGGTTCGGCGTAACGCACAAGGAGAAATTAAAGCAGATAAAAAATGATATTGATGTGCTGACCTTGACAGCGACGCCGATACCTCGTACACTGCATATGAGCCTTGTCGGAATCCGGGATATGAGCGTGCTGGAAGAACCGCCGGTAGACCGTATGCCGATTCAGACATTTGTCATGGAGAAAAATGAGGAGATTGTCCGGGAAGCTATTATCCGTGAGATTAGCCGCGGCGGGCAGGTATATTATGTGTATAACCGCGTAGGGAATATGGATGTCGTTGCCAATGAAATTGCCAAGCTGGTACCGGAAGCAGTTGTGGCATCCGCCCACGGGCAGATGAATGAGCGGCAGTTGGAAAAAACGATGTTCCAGTTTGTCGAGGGAGAAATTGATGTGCTGGTTGCCACGACGATTGTGGAAACCGGGCTGGATATTCCGAACGTCAATACGATTATGGTAGAGGATGCGGATAAGCTGGGATTATCGCAGCTCTATCAGCTACGGGGGCGTGTCGGGCGAAGCAACCGCACGGCATATGCTTTCCTTATGTATAAGCGGGATAAGATGTTAAAGGAAGTGGCAGAAAAGAGGCTGGCAGCGATTAAGGAGTTTACGGAGCTTGGTTCGGGCTTCCGCATATCCATGAGGGATTTGGAAATCCGGGGCGCAGGCAATCTGCTGGGGGCAAGGCAGCATGGTCACATGGAGGCGGTTGGCTATGATTTATACTGCAAGATGCTCAATGAGGCGGTCAAGCGTCTGAAAGGCGAACCGGTAAAGCATGAGGATTTTGAGACAAGTGTGGACATAAAGGTTGACGCATTTATTCCAGTCGGTTATATTAAAAATGAGTTCCAGAAGCTGGACATTTATAAAAGAATTGCAGAGATAGAGACAGAAGAAGAAAAAAGCGATATGATTGATGAGCTCGTAGACCGTTTCGGAGAGCCGCCAAAGAGTGTGATGAATCTGCTTATGATAGCGCTTTTAAAGGCAAGGGCGCACAGAGCGTACATTACGGATATTACAAGCAAGGGAAACAAACTTCGCTTTATCATGTATAAAGAAGCAGATATTTATCCGGAAAAAATACCCGCACTCATCGCCTCAATGGAAAGGCGGCTGCGGTTTGTGCCGGGTGCAGCGCCGTATTTTGAATATGAGCCGGAGGGAAATCTGCTCGAGCAGGCGGAGACGGTAACGGACGAGATTCAAAAACTTTGCAGAGAAAGAGGAGGAGAAGATGAAAAATAAAGCATTGGCGATACTGTTATGTCTGGGCTTGTGTATCGGACTGACAGCCTGTGGTGGAGAGGACAAGGGGAAAGAAAAGCCTGCTGTTGAAAGTGCTGCCTCTGTGAACAATGGAGATTTGAAGGAGGACTCGACGGCACTGACAATTGGCAAAACGAAGGTGCCGTACAATGAATATCAGGCGTATTATTATTTTATGAAAAATCAATACGAAAATGTTCTAAATGCCGATATATGGAAATATACAGGAGCAGGCGAGAAAGGAAAGAGCATCGGGCAGGAAGCGATTGAGGATGTATTGCGCCTGATAATTCAGGTAAAGGTAATTGGCAAGGCGGCCGCGGAGAAGGGAGTAGTGCTGGAAGTCGATGAAAAGGAAGTGTCGGATTATAACGCCAAGAAGTATTTTGACAGTATCAACGAGAAGGTCAGAAAAGAAAATGGCATAACGCTGGCTGTGATGACGCAGATTTTTGCCGAGAATAAGCTGGCGGCAAAGATGTATAATGTTGTTATGGGAACAGTGGATGTGAATGTCACGGCAGAGCAGTCAAAGGCGGCAAGAGTCCAGTTGATTTACCTGAAGGCAGATGACAAGACGAGAGCGCAGGTAAAACAGAAGGCAGATGCTCTGTGTGCGCAGGCGAAAAATTCTGCGGGCAGCTTTTATTCTCTTGCCCGGACAAATACGCAGGCGGCAGAAGTTGAGTGTCTGATAGGCAGGCTCGATGAAAGAACGAATCTGGTAAATGCGGTGATGGGCTTGAAACAATATGCTGTTTCCGGGGTGATAGAGGAAAAGGATGGCTATTATATCGCGTATTGTGTGGAGCCGGGCAATAAAAAAATATATGGGGAGTATAAAAATCAGGTTGTGGAAAGCAGGCAGGTCAGTGCGTTCCAGAAGGCGTATAAGGAATGGTCAGGGAAATATGAGGTAAAGGTAAGTAAATCGCTGCTGGCGAAATAAAAGAGCCGGCGTTTTAGAATGGAGTTTTTTATGAGAAGAAGTGGAGTATTATTACCGATTGCCAGTCTCCCCTCAGAATATGGGATTGGCTGTTTTGATAAGTGTGCGTATCAATTTGTGGATGCGCTGGCAAAGGCGGGACAAACCTATTGGCAGATTCTTCCGATGGGGCCGACAGGGTATGGAGATTCACCGTATCAGTCGTTTTCTACATTTGCGGGAAATCCCTATTTCATTTCACTGGAAGAACTGGTGGAAAAGGGATATTTAGAGCGGAGAGAATGTGAGGAGGCAGCCGAGGGAACGGATTCGAAATATATCCGGTACGATGTGATTTACAAAAAACGTTTTTCCCTGCTGCACAAGGCATTTAACAGAAGTAAAATTGAAACAAATCCGGACTTTAATACCTTCATTCAGGAAAATGTGGACTGGCTCCCGGATTATGCGCTGTTTATGGCGATTAAAGACAGTAAGAAAGGGCAGAGCTATCTGGAATGGGAGGATGATATCCGCCTGCGTGAAGCGACGGCGATGGTCTCCTATAAGAATAAACTGATAGATGATGTGAATTTTTATCAGTTTTTACAGTATGAGTTCAGCTGTCAGTGGAAGAAGCTGAAAGCATACGCAAATGAAAAGGGAGTTCGAATCATAGGAGACATTCCGATTTATGTGGCGTTAGACAGTGCGGATACATGGGCACATCCGGAGCTTTTTCAGTTTGATAAGGAGGGGAAACCTGTCTGTGTGGCAGGCTGTCCGCCGGATGCTTTTGCAAAAACAGGGCAGTTATGGGGAAATCCCCTTTATGATTGGGAGAAGCATAAGAAACATAATTACTCGTGGTGGGCTGAGCGGATAAGAAATTGCGGTAAGTGGTATGATATGGTGCGCATTGACCATTTTCGGGGATTTGATGAGTATTATGCGATTCCTTATGGAGACAAGACGGCAGAACACGGAACGTGGGAGCCGGGACCGGGAATGGAGTTATTCCGGACATTAAAAGAGGAGTTAGGCGAGCTTAGCATTATTGCGGAGGATTTAGGATTTTTGACTGATTCGGTCAGATTGATGTTAAAGGAATCCGGGTTCCCCGGCATGAAGGTTCTGCAGTTTGCGTTTGATTCGAGGGAGGACAGCGATTACCTTCCTTACCGTTATGATAAAAATTCGGTTGTTTACACGGGAACTCATGATAATTCGACGACCTTTGGCTGGTGGGATGAGCTGGCGAAGCAGGATAAGGATGTGGCGCTCCGTTATATGAACCGTGGGCGTTTTACCTCAAGAAAAAAGCTGACATGGGATTTGATTTGTCTGGCGATGTCGAGCGTGTCGGATTTGTGCATTATTCCGGCTCAGGATTATTTATGCCTTCCCAATACGGCACGAATCAATACGCCGTCAACGATTGGAATTAACTGGCAGTGGAGAATGAAAAAGGGAGCTTTTGATGATAAGCTCTGTGAGAAAATTTTCCGCATGACGAAACTGTATGGCAGGGTAAAGTCTGACTAGGGCAATTATTTAATAATTTGTGGTATTGTTGGTATCATGCGTTTTTTTGTTTGGAAGTGATGTGCCAAGCAAGAAAACGCACGATACCCGCTATCCAAAAAATCAAAATTCATTTAAAGAAATAATACCGATTCCATAAATATTTCGAGAAGTTATATACAATTTATCTTCTTCAATATAAGCATTACCACTAAGACTTAATGGCGTTTTTATTTCTTTTCTTTTTTCCAATGTATTCATATTCCATAAAGTGATTTCACTGCAAGGATAGGAAACCGTCACTAACATATCATCGTATAATCCAACACAGTCAAACATTTTCTTATGTACATTTTTTTGCAATTCAACAATTTCAAATTTCGGCAAGTCAATCTTAAAAAGTTTTTTATCCTGACAGGCAGCATATAATGTTGTACCATTTACACACAAACTTCTGATATTTTGCTTGCTTAAAATCAGCTTTTTCTCGCTCAACATCGTATTCCTGTCCAATAACAATAATTGCCCATCTACTGTTCCGCACAATAAATAGTGATCAAATATTTTTAAACTCCACATACTGGCGTCGGAAATAACATACTCATGTTTATCAAAAGAGATTTTGTCAACAGTTATAATCCTTCCGTTCCGAATAGAACAATATATCCTCTTTTCATCTACGGTCATCCCGCAAATATCCGAGCTTAAATCCTCTCCTATTTTCCATTTGCCGATAATTTCATAGTCTTCTCTGCTCAAAATATATAGGGTACAAAAATCGCTTATATAAATCTGGTTTTCATCGGCAGTTATTATTCTCGCCGAGCCTTCTTTTTTAAATATTTCTTTTTTGCAAACAATTTTTCCGGATTCTTTATCAATTTTACAAAGCATTTTTTTACAAAGAAAATCAATATAATATTTTTGTATACAAAAACCCAATACGGCACCTTCTGATTTTATCAGATAATCCATGTACTTCCTCCTTTAGTTAATAATATATCAAACATATCATTTCCTTTTTTTAACAGGAATCCAGATTTCCACAATTGATTCAGCATTATTACCGTTAAACCGTGCATCATAGTGTTCAACACAATATGGCTTCCCCTCAAACATATTTCTCACATACCCATTTTCATTTGAAGTCAACCACTCTGACATGGCATTATTTTCACTTTCGTACCCATCCTCCACATACACATCAAATGATGCGTACTCGGAAGAAGGAATTTTAAAAAATTCATATACGCCGTAATCCGCTTTAGTTTCGACACTCTCCTTGATTTCACAGCCGACAAAAATTTTTTCTTCTCCCGTCGTACTGTCAAATATTCTGACTTCATATCCGTCATCGGACACTTTATTCATGAGCGTATATTCCTCATCAAGCTCTATAAAGCGTTTCCATATTTCTGCCGTTTTGTTACCATCGCCCGATACTCCTGCCAAAATAATTTTATTCTTCTTTATCATGTTGGGATTCATCAAAATACCTCCTTTTAATCTATTGGTAAACCGCTTTACAAGTTCGCCCGCCGGAATAATGCTTGGCGCAATTTTTTTGTTACGGTATTCCGTCGGAGACATTCCAACAATTGACTTAAAGGTTCTAGAAAAACTCTGTGCGGAGTCAAACCCACAATCAAGCGCAATATCCAATACTTTCCGTTCTGTCTCATTCAGCATTTTGCACGCATAAGCAACTCGTCTGTCACGAACATAAGCAATCATAGATTTACCAACAACAGCTGTAAATAATCTGTGAAAATAGTATGGAGAAAAGGAAAAATGTTCTGCAATCAATTCAACCGATAATGTATCATTGAGATTTTTATCAATATATTTAATTGCTTCACTGATTTTGCAAAAATTATTCATTTGCATCCGCTCCTTAAAATTTCAACTGCTACAGTAAATATTATATCGCGTATATTTATTATTGCTTAACATTTCTTGCTTTGCATAAATCACAAAACCAGAATACACCATCATAACAAATTTCTGCTTTCTTATATGCAGCACCTCGATAAACTTGAATTTTACTACCTCGATACTGTCGCTTTAATTGCGCCCAGACAGTGGATTCTTACGACACGGTTGTCATCGGTTTCTGATATTCTCGTAAATGTCAGGAGTGTTTGTAGCTATGTTTTCTGAAGCCCAGATAAAACTTAAGCGCACATTGGCTTCGTCATCCGATGCAAAACGGAACAAGTCTGTCCAATACGGCTGAATCACACAACAATTACCGCGACCGATTCTTCCGAGAGCATTAACCGCACGTTCCCGTAAAAGCGACTCTTCACTATCACAGAAAGAAACAATCGCCGGAACTGCATCCTGCACTTTCAGAGGATATTCAAGCCTCATCTCTCCAAGCAGCCATAGCGCCTTTGCCTGTATCTTTACGGAGTCATGTGCAAGGAGAGACGAAACATACGGAATGTTATCTTCCCATTTGTCCTTGTCCTTCGTCAGTATACCAAGCTTTTTATAAAGTTCCGATTCCTCCAATCAATCACCTCCACAAATCCCGATTGTGCTTTAATGATTTTTTAGGGGACTATTCGCTGTTATATCTTTCCGTAGGACATTACAAACCCTGATAAGGGAAAAAATAAAGGAAGCATTTATTCATTCCAACACTTGTAATAATTGATTTAAATTACTAATACTTTCTTTATTCTTCTCTGTACGTTGTATTTGAATAAACTTGCAATTCGCATTCATTGCCGTTCTTCTATCTTTTTCTTCATCTCCAATAAAAGTAAGCTCTGTGATAGGAGAGGAAAATCTTTCAGAAATCATTTGCAAGCCTTTACAGTTTGGCTTCCTATATCCTGCAACAGTAGATGAAACGTAGTAATCAAAGTAGCCCAAAAGTTCTGAAATGTCCCGCCTAAAAATTTCATCAGGCATTGCATTGGGTAAATCCGTCAATGCTGCTATTGTATATCCTTTTTCTTTAAGTTTTTGTAACACATTTATTGTCTCCGGATATATTTCCGCTTTTAATCGTAACCCACTCCAAAAAGTTTCTATACAGCTTTGAACAGGAATATCCATATGCCAAGGTTCTAATATTTTTGTAAAAATATATTCCGCTGAATACTCAACCTCCCTATAATGGATTCTCGGATTAAATTCTTTTAGCATTTGAAATGATTTTTCAACAGCATCTTGTGAAATAGGATGCCTAAATTTCTGTATAATTTCTTCAAATCCCTTATAATAAAAATCCTCCCATGAGTGAGGCATTCCTACATACTGCATTAATGTTCCACCCAAATCAAAAACTACTACTTTCAAAATTATATCGCATCTCCCATTTGCAAATTTTCCTACTAGGACGAAGGCTTATTGTTGATGTTCAAAAATCCATTGTAAGAGTTCCTTTTCACCAATATCACTGGATGCCAATGCAAGAAAAACTAACATAACATGCGTGCCAAGTCTTTTATTCCCGGCCAGCATTGCATGAAGTTTCATCACCTGCTCTTTGCTTAAAATAATCATTTTGCAAGCACCTCATATGCTTCCGCTTTACTGAAATCAATGACCAAATATCTGGGTACATTATTTTTAAGAATAACCGCCGTTCCATGTTCGTCAACTACTTTGGCTACTTTTGAAAAATTTTGATTTGCCTCTGTAATTGAAATCATTGTGTTTGTATCTATTGTCATCTTATATGCACCTCACTTTCACTTATATTATATGTAAATTCTAGCTAGAAAACAACCTATTTGTATTTTTAATTGTTGTATCTGAGCTGGTATAATAAAATTGTAACACCTACATGGGAATAAATGAGACAATCCAAATGAAAGTGAAGGTGAGAAGAATAGCAAACACTACTTTATTAAGTGATTGCTCTGTCAGATTAAGAGGATTTATAGGATAATCGGCGAGTGCTGATACTCATTTGGCAGTGTCGTGTTATATTTGCGGCAGTAGGTCTGCCGATAAAGGTCAGACGCCAGAATGTCCTGCTCGAAAAGACGGCGGGAAAAGTCGTCCAGCTTATTCAAATCCGTGGATAGGCGTGAAAGAATCTGACAGGAGCCGGTTTGGCGAAGTAAGCTTCCGGCTTCTTTTTTTGCGCCCAAAAGACGCAGATAGGGCATGACAGGCGCAGTTTCCTTTAGACGAAACAGGCACTGCAATAGGCAGCGGCGGATGCGTCCGGCGGTAAATGCCCGCGTCTGGCACTGCTCGGTAAACTCGGTCGCAGTCCGGAAGGTCGGAAGAAACTTTTTTATCCGGTCGGCAATATCCGGCGTAATATCCTTACAGGCAGTTAAATTTTCTTCGGTAAGCAGGCTGTACCGGAGCATGTCAGAAAAATCATCTAGACAAAGATGAGGCTGTTCGCTCCTATAAATATTCTGACGCAGAGCGGTGGCAGAAGGGTAGACAGCTTCGTCCGGCTGTTCTGTCTGGGCGGTGTCGTGATAACCCTGCCCCTTTCGCTTTATTGTAATAGGATGGATAGAAGAATTTAGTTTTTGGAGAGCGAGGCAGTATTCGACGCCGAGAATATTGTTTGGCTGGCTCAAAACGGATTCATCTATGCTGGCAGAGCCCTCCGAGTAAAGTGTATTTTTCAGGGCATGGGCGCGGGCGGCAGGATAAGGAAGCCCCTGCTTTACCGCTTCGGCAAGGGTGGTGCGGAAGCCTTCCGTTTCATTAGCGAGAACAGTAGCGGTGTCTGTTAAAAGACGGATATCGCCGCACTCACTTCCGAAGCAGATATCGGTAACAAAACCAAGGCTGTCGAGAGCCAGCACACCTCCTAGTGCGAAGTCGCCAGCACTGGATATGCCGAAACGCAGGGGCAGCTCCAGTACAAGGTCAGCGCCGCCTTCCAACGCTTTTTTTGTCCGGGTATATTTGTCAAAAATCGCGGGTTCACCGCGCTGGACGAAATCGCCGTTCATAATGACAACAGCGTAGTCCGCACCCGAAAGCTCCTTTGCCTTTCGGATGTGGTAGGCATGCCCGCTGTGAAACGGATTGTATTCACTGATAATACCGACGGTTCTAATCATGGTTTTACGCATTGTAATCCTCATTTCTGAGCGACTTGTCGCGAGGATGGCGATTAGAAATCTGCGTATGCAGTTTCTAATCTGCCATCATTGCTATTTGTTTTCGCTCAGAAACAAATAGCCGTGTGAAAAATCAGCACTTCCGTGTGATTTTTCACACTAACTCTCCTTTTCATCCAGTATAACCCGAATGAAAAGTAAGGGAAAGGAAAAAGTGAAAAAAGTAGGAAAAAAGTAAAAAATATGCTGGCATCGAAAACGTTTTCGTAGTACAATATAAACAGACAGCAGAGAGGAAGGCAAAAAGGGAATATCAAACATAAAAAATTAGAGGAATGAGGGATTACCATGAAGATAAGAGTGAAAGTTATTGCGCTGGTATGTGTATTGTTACTATTGTCCTCCGGCGCATCACTGGTAACAGCGTACATCAATACCAATCGTTCCATGAACGATACATTTGAAAAAAACATACAGACAAATGCAGTGCTCTGCTTTAACTTTTTGGATAAGGCATATCCGGGAGACTGGTCTTTAGGTGATGGTCAGCTTATGAAGGGGCTGAGGAACATCAACAACAATTCCGGTATGCTAAAATGGTTTAAGGAACAGACGAATTGTCTGGCGTCAATTTATATGGGGGATACAATAGTTGCAACCAATGTAGATGATGGGAATGGAAAACGGCTGATGGGGGAGAAGGCTTCGGCGGCTGTGGTTGACCGGGTGTTGAAGCAGGGAAAAGAGTATGAAACTTCAGAAAAGATTTTTGGAAATCCGGTGCGGTTGTATTTTATGCCGATAAAGGATTCGAGTAATACAGTTATCGGAATATTTTCCATTGGAATTGATGAAAGTACGATTTCGAACAGCGTAAGTGAACTGACACTGCCTCTGGCGGTCGTGACACTCATTCTTCTAATTGTCGGGGCAGTTATCGCCACACTGTTTAGTACAAGGCTTATCGGCAGAATCCGGCAGGTGCAGAAACAGATGCAGGCGATTGCGGCAAAGGACCTTTCCTACAAGCTGCCAAAGAGCGTATTGAACAGCCGTGATGAGGTTGGCGATATGGCGCGGGCAGCCGAGGGGACGATGCAGTCTTTGCAGGAAGTCATTACGGCAATCAGTGACGGCACGGGGAAAATTGACGATGCTTTGGCAGAAACCGGAGACAAGATAACAGTTTTGTCGGATAAACTGGATAGTATGTCGGCTACAACGGAGGAAGTATCGGCAGGACTTGATGATACGTCGGTTTCTATGCAGCGCTTGAATGAAACGGCAAGCGAGATTGAGAGTATAATGAAAAAGGCTTCCGCACAGGCGCAGGATGGAGCAGAGCAGGTTGTGGAGATTGCAAAGCGTGCTACATCTTTGCAGGAAAATGCCCGCCGTTCACAAAACGATGCAAATGTGATTTTGCGTGAGAGCAAGGAGAAAATGCAGGAGGCAATCGAGTCTTCCCGCAGCATAGAGGAAATCAAGGTGCTTACGGAAACGATAAGCCAGATTACAGACCAGACTACCCTGCTTGCGCTTAATGCTTCGATTGAGGCGGCAAGGGCAGGCGAGGCAGGAAAAGGATTCGCAGTGGTTGCGTCAGAGATTACAAATTTGTCGGAACAGTCGACACAGGCAGTACAGGAGATTCAGGATATGGCAAATCTTGTTACTAGGTCGGTAGGCAATCTCATTGAGTGTTCCCAGTCTGTTCTGGAGTTTATAAATACATCTGTTATTTCTGCCTACAGTGATTTGGTGGAGACGGGCGACCAGTATTACAAGGACGCAAACTATGTAGATGAGTTGGTGGCGGCGCTGAATCATACAACAGAGCAGGTGCTGGAATCAGTTAATGAGATGAATAAGGTAACGGCGGAAATTTCGGAAATGACGAGACAGGGCGCCGAGGGAAGCACAATGATAGCGGATGATACAACAGCAATTGCGGAGAGCTCCTCGGATATATCGAGCCTTTCGAGCAGTACAGGGGAAAGCTCACGGCATCTCCGGGAGTTTGTTGGTAAGTTTAAAGTGTGATAGGCTGAGAAATTGGGGGGTATATAGGAGTGCTAGTGTGACTGATAAGACTGTTGCAAATATCACTTGATTACGGTATCATATTAAGAAATAAGAGTAAGATTTCCATTGAGAGGAACAGTACTAATAAAAGTAGAAAGGACTGATTTTATGGCTGTGGCATTAAAGGAAGATTACCAGAGAGCTTTGGACGAACAAAAAAAAGAAGTCCGGGAACTTGTTATGGCTGGAATGGAACAGATAAAAGAGCGAAAGACAAAGGACTTTAATACTGTGTGTGACAGATTGGAGAAGAAATACAGAGATGAGGCAATAGCAATCCTAAACGGGTACAGCGTGAAGTCCACAAACAGGTGCAGAAAATCGGGATAGGTACAAAGTCGCAACAGGCTTTGAAACTACAACGGGAGCAGTTGAAATCTGAACGTAAGACTGTGAGCCGGGAACAGCGAGAAGCAGAGAAACAGAGACAGTTTGAATTGAAACAGCAGAAAAAGAAAGAGAAGCATAGAGGGAGGTAATTCTCCCTCTATGCTTCTTGGTAAAATGTATACTATATAATTTCCAGCACTTTTTTATAAAAAGCCTGTGCCAATGCCATATGCCCTTCGGCTGTCAGATGCAGACTGTCTGTGGGGGAAGGGGCTGCGTAGTCAGCGGCGTTCATAAAAGGAATTTGCAGCTTGTCCGCTACATCTTTCAGGGCGGCGCCAAGCTCATGTGAAATCGAAACCGCTTCCGGCGAGAAGGAAGGGGCGAAGTCAGAGTTAGCCATATTATCGCCGAGCAGAATCGGACTGACAAGCAGAACCGGGGATTCACTTACATCAAGAATAAGTCTGGCAAGACATTCAAGACTGGCAGCGATTTTCTGTGTAGATGGGGAGAACCGCTGCTTCATATCGTTACTGCCAAGCATAAGAATAGTAAGGTCCAAGGGTTTATGGGTTTCCAGACAGGGAACGATGTAATCCATTCCATTTTTAAAAGGTTCAAAAGGATCGTCAAAGGAGGAGGTGCGTCCATTTAAGCCTTCCTCAATTATCATATAATCTGAACCTAAAAGCTGTCTTAAAATTCCGGTCCAGCGAGTATCATCATCATAGCGTCCACCACCCGGAATATATCCGTGTGTGTTGGAATCGCCAAAGCATAATATGTGTTTCACACTAATCTCCATTTCTGTTTCCTGTGTTAAACCAGTGTTTTTTGTCGCTCTTTTATTATAGTAAATAGTATAGGGTATGTAAAGCCGTTTGTAATTTCTTCAAAATGAAATTGCAGTTCTGCTTCATTTTTCTAGACCCATTGTTAAAATAAAGATTTAGCAGTAGCGTAGTATCTTTTGCATGAGAAAGGTGTTACAAACTTTTTTGGGATTACAGTATTTGATAACGAAATTTGTAATCCCGTGCGAGAAAAATTTCGTTGTCAAATACGTACCCAATAATCTTATCTAACACATGTTCTCATACAAAGAAAATTTGCATATTGAATGATTTTTATTTATTTGATAAAATAGAGTTGTTATAATTCCATAAAAACTGCGGAGGAAGGACTATGGGGGATTGGAAAAGTAGTCTGAGGGATAAGACTATCAAGTATCGTTCTAGTGTACTGCTGATATTTTTCTTGGGAATTATTTTAGCGGTAAGTTCAGTGATTGTATATTATGCGCTGTTGGAAAATGCACAGGATATGGGGCAGCAGATTGCGTATGATTATTTTGCTGATGAGGAGAGAAATTTAGATGTATATAAAAATATAATCCAGCTCGGTTCGCAGTACATAGATGACATGGAAAAACGCGGAGAGGATAGTAAGGCAATAAGCGAATGGGTTCGTGATTATTTAGACAAGACAAAGACGATAACCGGAGCGAATTCGGTAGTACCATATGTTGTTATAAAAGGCAAAGTAATTAGTGAAGAAGAAGGGGCAGAAAATTATCAGTTAGAAGAAGCAAAATGGTATCGGCAGGCACTGGAGGCAGAGGGAGAGGTAATTTGCACCGATGTATATCCGGATCCGGTTACAAATAAACAAATTATAACGATTGCACAGAAAAGCGACAGATATGATAATGTAATTGCTTTTCATGTTTTGCCGGAAAACTTTCAGGGGGATTTTGATGTGGAGGATTTGCCGGAGCGCAGTTCCCTTTTCTTATGTGATTCACAGGGGACAATGCTGTATGGAAAATCTTCCATGAAGGTGCCGCAGTCGGAGCTGCCCGGCTATGTTTCGTACGTTCACGAGAAGATTGAAAAGAAAGAATTGGAAGACTTTAATGATTATGTATATGATTTAGAGAAAAACAAGCGGGCCGTTTATTATACCGTATCTCCGGATGGGTGGTACTATATTATTACAATTCCATATGATACCCTGTTGAAACGTTTTAATCAGGTGTTTTATATGTGCCTGATTTTGTTTTCTATCTTTTCCGCTGTTATCATTATAGCGATAATCATGAAAAATAGAACAGACCGGAATGCAAGACGGACAGAGGAGACCATCCGGGTACTGGAAAATTCTTATTTTGCATTATATCGGATTGATACAAAACACGGACGTTATGAAATGATAAAGGGTTCGGAGTATGCGCATGCGCATTTAGAAAAAGAAGGAGAGTATGAAAAGCTTTTAGAGGTTCTGAGCAGGCAGATGAGCAGTGAGACATATGAGGATTTTGCAGCGAGCTTTTCAACAAAAAGTATTCGAAATCATCTTCAAAGCGGCAGAAATCAGTTTGGAGGGGACTTTATCCGCACAATGGACGGAAAGGAAGAATGGTTTAATGTTTTGCTGCTCAGTGATATGACATTAAACCAGAACGAAGGGATTCTATGTTTTCGGGTTATAGAGGATGCGAAGCGCCGACAGATACAGCAGATGAGATTGTTAGAGGAGGCGTTGCAGTCTGCCCAGCAGAGCCGGGATTCCCAGCGGCAGTTTTTCTCAGAAATGAGTCATGATATGCGGACTCCGATGAATGTTATTATCGGAACTGCTGAGAGGGCAGAAAAGAGTTTGTTGGATTCTGAAAAGGTATCCAGACACCTGAAGGAGATACAGGACTCCGGAAGACAGCTGCTCGGTCTGATTAGCAGAGTGTTGAATGTATCAAAGGCAGAGCAGAGGATTGCGCTTGAAAATAAGCCGTTTGATTTAAAAGAGGCGACAGAAGACATTGTAAAAATATTTCAGTATGAGGCAGAGGAAGCGGACAAAAATTTTGCTTTTTCCTGTGATGTTAAAAACCGTATAGTAAACAGCGATTCATTGAAAATCAGTCAGATTTTAAACAATCTTTTGTCCAACGCATTAAAGTACACGGATCCGGGCGATAGCATTTCTGTGGAAATCAGACAGAAGGAACATAAAGATTGCGTAAGGTACCAGATTGTAGTGACAGATACTGGAATTGGAATTTCAGAAAAATTTATGGACCAGATTTTTCTTCCATATACAAGAGAACATCGCTTTGGGGCGATGAACCGTTCAGGAACCGGTCTTGGCATGGCAATTGCGAAGACGATTGTTACCCATATGGGAGGGGAAATTTCAGTGGCAAGCACACTTGGTCAAGGGACTACCTTTACCGTTATGCTTCCGCTTGAGGTGGTAGAAGATGAAACGGTAATTTCCGCTGAAAGAAAGACAGATGAAAAAGAATATTCACTTGAGAAGAAAAATATCCTTCTAGTTGAAGATTATGCCTTGAATATGGAGATAGCAACAGAACTGCTCGAATTAAAAGGAGCACAGGTCGTTCAGGCATGGAACGGAAAGGAAGCAGTAGAGCAGTTTGAAAAATCAGAGCAGTCATTCTTTGATGCTATCCTTATGGATATGCAGATGCCGATTATGAATGGATGCGAGGCGGCGAAAGCGATTCGCGCACTGGAACGCGGGGATGCGAAAAAAGTGCCGATAGTGGCTTTGACGGCGAATACTTTTACAGAAGATATGGTACAGACGGCAGAGGCAGGGATGGATGCCCATTTAGCAAAGCCGATTCAGATAGATGTAGTATGCCGTACATTAGGGCAACTGATGTCCGAGCGGACAGAGTAGAAAAAAAGGAGGAAAGAAGATGACATTAAAAGAATGCTATCATGCTATGGAGGCAGATTATGATGGAGTCATATGCCGCCTTTTGACAGAAGAGAGAGTACAGAAATTTTTATTGAAGGCTGTGGATAACCAGCTGTTGGAGAAGTTGTCATCCTCTCTGGAGGAAGGGGACTACAAAGAGGCATTTCGGTCAGCACACAGTCTAAAGGGCGTGTGCCAGAATCTCGGACTGACTAAGCTGGAAGTCTCAAGCAGTGAGATGACGGAAACATTACGCGGTGGAGAGCCAAGTCAGGATGTGGCGCCTTTGCTGGAGCAGGTAAAAAAAGATTACGAGATATTTGAAAAAAGTGTCGCTATGTTAGATAGATAAAAATTGCAGGGAGGTTAAGTAGGATATGAAAAACAAAATTTTGGTTGTCGATGATATGGAGTTAAACCGCGACCTTCTTCAGGAAATGCTGGAGGAGGAATACGATGTATTGCAGGCGGAAGATGGAAAGCAGGCGATTCAGGAGCTGACGCAGCATGGAAATGAGATTACAGCAGTGCTTCTTGATTTGATTATGCCAGAGATGGACGGTTTTGCCGTGCTGGATATTATGAGAGAAAGAGATTTGCTGAAAAAAATTCCAGTGCTTGTTATCAGTGGCGAAACCTCGGTAGAGGCGGAAAGCAAGTGTTTCGAGTACGGTGTATCCGATTTTATTAAAAAGCCGTTTGCCGATTATATTGTCAAAAGGCGTGTGCAAAATATTGTTGATTTGTTCTCCTATCAAAACAAACTGGAGGAAAAGGTAGAAAAGCAGACGAAAATACTGAGAAAGCAAAATGAGGTTCTGCGTCTGCAGGCAGTTAAACTGGAGGAAAATAACGAGCATATCATTGACATTATGGCGGCTGTTGTGGAGTCCCGAAATCTTGAGAGCGGCGAGCACATTAAAAGGGTAAAGGGCTTTGCCAGAATTCTTGGCTATCAGATGATGATGGATCATCCGGAATATAATTTGACACCTGATCAGGTAGAAATGATTGCCATTGCGAGTGCCCTGCATGATATAGGGAAAATTGCAATACCGGATAGCATTTTGCTGAAACCGGGCAAGCTGACGGCGGAAGAATTCGATGTCATGAAGACTCATACGACAAAAGGCTGTGAGATTCTGAACAATATCGAGGGAATCTGGGAAGATGATTACCGGACGACCAGTTATGAGATATGCAGACACCACCATGAGAGATATGACGGCAGAGGATACCCGGATAATCTGAAGGGCGAGGAAATACCTATTTCAGCGCAGATTGTGTCGGTGGCAGATGTTTATGATGCGCTTGTCAGTAAACGGGTGTATAAAGGCGCATATGGTCTGGATGAAGCGTACAATATGATACTGAATGGAGATTGCGGGGTATTTTCGCCAAATCTTATGATTAGTTTCCGTAACGCCAGAAAGGAATTTGAGGATTTGGTGGAACAGCGAAAAGAGGACAATTCTTTTGATGAATAGACGGGAACTCCTGAGGTTGAAATTGGTGCTGACTTGACAGTGGAAGATTCAAGGAGTAAGATAAAAGACAGTAAAATCGAATATATGTAACACAGGAAAGAAGGAATATGATATGGATAAGAAAAATATTGACTGGTCAAACATTGGATTCGGTTATCATGCAACGACAGAACGTTATGTATCGAATTATAAAGATGGTGCATGGGATGACGGTATGATGACGACTGACGCAACCGTAACGATAAGCGAGTGCGCAGGAGTCCTTCAATATTCCCAGACTTGCTTTGAAGGTTTGAAGGCATACACAACAGAGAGTGGTAAAATCGTGACATTTCGTCCGGATTTGAATGCAAAGCGCATGTCAGATACGGCAAAGAGATTGGAAATGCCGGTATTTCCTGAGGAGCGGTTTGTCGAGGCAGTCGATAAAGTAGTAAAGGCAAATGCGGATTATGTCCCACCGTACGGTTCAGGTGCTACCTTATACATCCGGCCGTACATGTTTGCCAGTGGTCCGGTCATAGGGGTAAGCCCTTCGGACGAATATCAATTCCGTACTTTTTGTACACCAGTAGGACCTTATTTCAAAGGTGGTGCAAAACCAATTACGATTCGGGTAAGCGATTTTGACCGGGCAGCGCCTCATGGAACCGGACATGTGAAGGCAGGCTTGAATTATGCGATGAGTCTGCATGCGATTGTAGACGCCCACAAGAATGGTTTTGATGAAAATATGTATCTGGATGCGGGAACCCGCACAAATGTTGAAGAAACGGGCGGCGCAAACTTCATTTTTGTGACAAAGGATAACACAGTTGTAACTCCTAAGTCCGACAGTATTCTTCCATCTATTACAAGACGTTCTATCATGCATGTGGCAAAGGAATATCTTGGGTTAAAGACAGAGGAGAGAACGGTACCATTTGCGGAAGTAAAGGAGTTTGCTGAGTGTGGCTTATGCGGAACAGCGGCAGTTATTTCTCCGGTAGGAAAAATTGTAGACCATGGAAAAGAAATCTGCCTGCCGAGCGGCATGGAGGCGATGGGACCGATTACAAAGAAATTGTACGATACATTAACAGGAATCCAGATGGGACACATTGAGGCTCCGGAGGGATGGATTCACGAGATTCAGTAAAGTCGTTTTATTTAATAAAAGATTAGAAAGCGCTGTAGGGTAATCTTGCAGCGCTTTTCCGAAATGGAGAGCAATGAGGTATTATATTTCAGACTTGCATTTTTATCACGAAAGCCTTTTGACGAAAATGGATAACCGGGGGTTTTCTTCCTGTGAAGAAATGCACGAGTATATGGTCGGAAAATGGAATAATAAAGTAAGGGAAAATGATGAGGTTATTATTTTGGGTGATGTTTCCATGGAACGGGGCAAATTGACAAGTGATATACTTGGGCGGCTGAATGGCCGCCTGAGTTTGATTGTGGGAAACCACGACAATTATTTAAAGGACCGTCGTTTTGACAGTTCCATTTTTGAATGGATAAAGCCGTATGCGGAAATTCACGATAATAAGAGAAAGATAATCCTGTGCCATTATCCGGTTTTCTGCTATAATGGTCAGTACCGGCGAGACAAGGAGGGCAATGCCAAATCCTATATGCTCTATGGGCATGTACATGATACTCAGGATGAAAGGCTGGTAGACCGGTTTATTCAGGAGACGGAGGGGACTCTCCATAAGAGCAGGGGCGAGGAGGAGGTAAAACCGATTCCCTGCCAGATGATAAATTGTTTCTGTATGTTTTCTGACTACACACCGCTTACGCTGGATGAGTGGATTCAGGTCGATGCAAAGAGACGGGAAAAGATGAGAGCACAAATGAGGAAATAGTTAGAATCAATAGAATAGAATTAACAGGATGGAGGATGACATGAAAACAAATCAAGAGTTAAAGAATACATTACATCAGATAGACCACAAGGGATATCCAGCTTACAAACAGCTAAAGGGAAGCTATCGCTTTCCAAATTTTATTCTGAATATTGACCACGTGCAGGGCGATCCCTTTGCGGCGCCTTCCAAGATAAGCATACAGGTAGAGGGAAAACGGGCGGGATTTCCGCCGGAGTTATATGATACGAAGGAAAAGAAAATTGCCTTGCAGGATTATCTGCTTCGTGGGTTTGCAGGGAAAATAAGGGACTTTTCGTTCCGCGCAAAGGGTTCCGGCAAGTCCGGGCTTATGTCGGTGAGCAATCCGGGGCAGGAAATATTAGAGAGGACAGGCTGTCAGATAGACTCCCGGAGCGGGGATGTGATACTTCGCATGGAAATTGGATTTCCGGCAAACGGACGGACGATAAACAGCAGGGAACTGGAGAAAATATTATTTACCTTTTTGCCACAGTGTGTGGAGAAGACTTTATTTTATCAGGTGCTTGACGCGGTAAAGCTGAAAGAGACGGCAGAGCTTGCCGAGGACCAGACCTATATCCGCAGTGAGCTGGAGAAGCAGGGGCTTGTGGCATTTGTCGCAAATGGCGCTATTCTTCCGAGGGAGTCGGGCGTCAGCAAAAGACCGATGAAGAGGGCAGTTGCTTTTCGCTCTCCGAAGGAAATGGAAATCGAGATGAATCTGCCGAACCATGGGACAATAAAAGGAATGGGAATACGAAAAGGAGTCACGCTTATCGTAGGAGGAGGCTATCATGGCAAGTCTACTCTTTTAAAGGCATTAGAGCTTGGTGTGTACAACCACAGGGCAGGCGACGGCAGGGAGTATGTTATTTCGGAGGAGTCCGGAATGAAAATACGCGCGGAAGATGGGAGGAGTGTAAAGAAGGTTGACATTTCTATGTTTATCAACAATTTGCCAAATGGAAAAGACACAAAGCATTTTCAGACAGAGGATGCCAGCGGGAGTACGTCACAGGCGGCAAATGTAATCGAGGCGATGGAAGCGGGAAGCCGCGTGCTGTTTATTGATGAAGATACGAGCGCGACAAATTTTATGGTGCGGGATGAACTGATGCAGCGGGTGGTGCACAGGGATGTAGAGCCGATTACGCCATTTGTGGAGCGGGTTCGTGAGCTGTATGAGAAATACGGAATTTCTACGGTTCTGGTAGCGGGAAGCTCGGGAAGTTATTTTCACAAGGCAGACTGCATTGTACAGATGAACCGATACGAGCCGATGGATATTACAGAGCTTGCAAAGGAAGAGGCAAAGGCATTTCCGCTTCCGGCAGGAGATACGCCGCCGCTGGAGAAGCCTGCCTTCGACCGGGTAATACGGCAGGATAGGCGGTTTGGGGCGGACGGCCGTGTTAAGCTAAAGACAATGGGTATGGACGGAATCAGCGTTAACCGTGACACGATTGACTTGCGGTATCTGGAGCAGCTGGCGGATAGCGAGCAGTTAAATTCGCTTGCCCAGATTATGAAATATATGAGGATGCAGGAAGCGGATGGGAGAAGGAATATCGGAGAGATAGCAGAGGCTATCGTAAAAATGCTGAAGGAGAGTGGATTTGAAAATATCTGCGGCGGCGGATATCTGCCGGGGAATCTTGCCATGCCGCGCAGACAGGAAATTATGGCGTGTATGAACCGATGGAGAGAGCTTGGAATTTTGTAAACTCTGAATATTTTTCCTATTTTTTGGATATAACAAGGAAAAATATTCAGGAGGTTTTGTTATGGAGCGAAAATGTGATTGTGTCAATATAAGAAAGGTTGCAGTAATTGGATGTGGTTTCGTCGGTTCTGCGTCCGCATTTGCCCTTATGCAGAGCGGTATTTTTTCTGAAATGGTTTTGATTGACGTGGATCAGGAACGCGCCGAGGGAGAGGCGATGGACATCAGCCATGGTGTGCCCTTTGCCGGTCCGATGAAAATTTATGCGGGAGACTATGATGATATCTCGGACGCTGCCATTGTTGTCATTACGGCGGGGGCGAATCAGAAGCCGGATGAGACAAGGCTTGATCTGGTACACAAAAATTCCCAGATTATGAAGTCTATTGTTTCTGAAATTGCAAAGCGTGATTTCTTAGGAATCCTTCTTATTGTATCTAATCCAGTTGATATTCTGACTCATGTAGCGATGAAAGTAAGTGGTCTGCCAGAGAACAGGGTGTTTGGTTCGGGTACGGTATTGGACACTGCCAGATTAAAATATCAGTTGGGGAGACATCTCGGTGTAGACAGCCGCAGTGTACATGCGTTTATTATAGGTGAGCACGGCGACAGTGAGATAGCGGCATGGAGCAGTGCCAATGTGTCCGGCGTGCCGCTCAATTCTGTCTGCGAGATGAGGGGACATTACGACCACGAGGAGAACGCTGAGGATATTGCGGACATGGTAAAAAACAGCGCTTATGAAATTATTGCAAAAAAGGATGCGACCTACTATGGAATTGCAATGGTTGTGAAACGCATCTGTCAGGCTGTTATCCGCGATGAGAAATCAATTTTTCCAGTATCAATCCGGATGCACGGGGAGTATGCGCTGGAGGATGTCGTTCTCAGTATGCCGGCGATTGTGGGCGCACACGGTGTCGAAAACCCGATTCCGATTTCATTAGATGAAAAAGAAGTGAAGAAACTGCATGAGTCGGCAGAGACACTAAAAGAAATTATGGACGGACTTACTATATAAGAAAAATAAAAAAATCGTTGTATAAATCCTTTCATAGTGTTATATTTTATCTTGTAGGAAATTCGATTTTTACTATAAGTATATTTATATGATGTACGATATGTGGGATGTGCAGGCATGAACGACACGCAAGAGAGGAAAAGTTATGACGATTTGGAATGTAATTAGCCTGATGGGTGGACTGGCTTTATTTATTTTTGGAATGAATCAGATGAGCGACGGCTTAAAGCTGGTTGCTGGTTCGTACCTGAAGAAGATTTTAGAAAGGCTGACACAGAACCGTTTCCTTGCCATGATAGTGGGAGCGGGGCTTACTGCACTGATACAGAGTTCAAATGCCATGTGTGTTATGGTAGTTGGATTTGTCAATGCCGGTATGATGGAGCTGCAGCGCTCGGTTGGAATCCTTATGGGAGCGAAAATCGGTACGACGATTACCGGACAGTTGATTGCTTTTAATATCTCACAGATAGCACCGATTATTGCCTTTGTCGGTGTGGCTGTTACGATGTTTGGGAAAAAACCAAAGGTAAAAAATGTCGGGCAGATTATCACAAGCCTTGGTGTGCTGTTTATCGGTCTTGGCATGATGAGCGAGGCGATGAAACCTCTGGCACAGGAGGTATGGTTCCAGGGAATATTGAGACAATTTTCCAACCCGATATTAGGGGTGCTAGTAGGTATTATATTTACAGTAATTATCCAGAGCGCGTCTGCTTCTGTCGGTGTGTTACAGATGATGGTTGTGAGTGGCGTAATGGGATTTCATCAGGCATTTTACATTATGCTTGGTATGAATATAGGTGCCAGTGTGGCTCCGGCGCTTGCTTCTATTGGGGCGCGCAAGGATGCGAAAAGGGTGGCGTTGATTGTCATATTGTTTGAGAGTATCGGTATGGTCTTATTCTTAGTTGTATCACAGATTTTTCCGTCGCTTCTCGACTGGATTGCCTCGACGTCGCCAGATAACCCGAGCCGTCAGATTGCGAATGCCAACACGATTTTTAACTGTGTTACCGTTCTCGCCCTGTTGCCGTGTGCGAAGTATCTGGTAAAGATATCCGAGTGGGTAATACGCGGAAAGGACGAAAAGGAGACCAATGCCCTTCACTTTATTGTGGAGTCCGGCTACCAGTCCGGTACGGTATTGATTGGGCAGATTGATCAGGAGGTTGGCAGGATGCACAACCTTGTGAAGGAAAATCTGGAAGCTGCCACACGAGTCTTTTTCGGGGAAAAGACGATAAAAAATTCTGTCTTTGCGGAGAATGAGGACGCCGTTGATTTTCTGAACAAGGAAATTACAGGGGCGTTGATTCGGACAAGCGAGCTTGGAATTTCAGAAAAAGAAGCGGAGCATGTCGGTAATCTTCATCATATCGTCACAGATTTAGAGCGTATCGGCGACCATGCAGAAAATATGATAGGTTATGCGAACCAGATGAAGGAAAATAAGCAGAAGTTTTCGAATAAGGCGTTGAAGGAATTGAAAGAGCTGACAATTGCCGTATATAAAATATTTGACCTTGCCTGTAAGCATTTCAATGAACCAAAAGCAGAACTGTATGCCGTCATCTATAAGCTGGAAAATGATATTGATGACATGGTAGACAAGATGAGAAACACAAATATAAAACGGTTGGGGAAAATGAAGTGTGAGGCAACGCAGGGCTTGTATTTCAGTGAAATTCTCGTTGATTTGGAGCGTGTTGCCGACCATTCGCTGAATATCGCGCAGGCAGCGAAAAAGTTTCCGATTGAAAAGGATTAATTCATTCGCCGGAATTCCAGTGGGGAGTTGCCCGTGCGTTTCTTAAACTGGCGGCAGAAGTGTTCTACATTTTTATAACCGCACAGTTCACTGATATTTTTAATCGAGGATTCGGTGTTTTTTAGAAGGTGCATAGCGAGAGCTATACGAGTCTGGATAACATCTTCCATACAGCTTACACCAAATAATTCTTTATATAGTTTCTGAAGGAGACGGACGCTTATGTTAATGCGTGTCGCCATTTCATTTAGTGTCCAGTCATATGCCGGATTCAGGCTGATTTCATCTTTTAGGTTTTCCAATGCATTTTGATAGGGTACATTCTGATGCCGCCATGCGTAATCGTGCAGGCGGTATAATAATATCAGCATGAGTTGGGTAAGCACATAATCTCTTGTGCGGTAGCCGGCAATATTTTCATAGGCAATCGCTTCCCAATAGTGGTTAAAATTATAATAATCGTAGCATGGAAACGGTTTCCCAAAGGGGATAAATTTTTCTGTAAAAAAAGGCTCGTCACAGTCAAAGCGGATCCAGTCATAAATCAGTTTTCCGCTTGCCGCCTTATAGTGAATCGGCTGGTCCGGATGATAAAGGATACAGGTATTTACGGGATATTGTTTCCATTTTTTATTCTGCTCAATCAAGACCGGCACACGGAACAGCATGACTTCATAATGCCCCAGACCGTTGGGCAGATAATCAACAAAATCTTCTTCCATTTCTTCATGTAAAACAGCATACAGCAATCGAATCAAAGCGGACGCCTCCTTTCTTACAGAATATCAGATAACGCCAGATATGTCAATTAAGTCAACGCATAATATCATTGCCATATACGAAAAAGCGTTGTAAAATTATATGCAATAGAGTGCGTAATATATCAATGCAGTAAACGGAGACAGGATCAGGAATGATGAAATGGAGGTAATATTTATGAAACAGAGAGGAAAGAGCATCGTATCCATCGTAGCAATAATGGCAATGCTGTTTTCAACTTTTGCAGCGGTAGTGCCGGAAACTGCCGAAGCAGCATCCAAGGGGAGAGTAAAAAGTGTTAAAATAACAAATGTAAAAAAGAAAAAA
Organism: Lachnoclostridium sp. UBA3262; assembly: GCA_002362575.1. Lineage (GTDB taxonomy): Bacteria > Bacillota > Clostridia > Lachnospirales > Lachnospiraceae > Eubacterium_F. Next base: position 29,954 of record DEUM01000012.1, read on the forward strand.
CTGACACTTAAAAAAGGAAAGACTTTTAAATTAAAGGTTAAAGTAAAGGTAAAACCAAATAAGAAGAAGTATAAAAAGGTAAAATTTTCATCATCGAATAAGAAGGTGGCAACCGTATCTTCAAAAGGTAAGATAAAGGCAAAGAAAAAAGGAAAAGCGAAAATATCAGTTATTTCTAAGCAGAACAAAAAGAAAAAAACGGTAATCAAAGTAACAGTTACGGACGGAAAGGATGACAAGAAGAATCTTAAGACAAAAAAACCGTCTCCTTCTGTGCGCCCAACACCAATTGATCATTCAACTAAAAAACCAATGACAGCCTCGCCATCGGTGTCGCCATCACCAACCCCATCGCCAACACCGATTCCGACACCATCACCGACACCGGACGGCAGCAGTACATTATCCAGAAAACCATTTTCCGGATCGGCTGTTGTCGGTAAAAATTTGTCAAAAGTTACTATCAGTGGTGGAAGTATACTAGACAGTAATGGAAATGAAATACCGGGGACATATACATGGAAGAATCCGGAGCAGACATTGGAGAAGGAGGGTAAAGCTTACTATGAGGCTGATTTTACACCGGAGGACAGCAGTTTTGCGGAAGTAAAGGGTATTTCTGTTTTGGTTCATGTGACGAAGGAAAGACTGACTTTATCGGCTCCGTCGGCAGCTTCTATTACTACAACACAGGCATTAAGTGCGGCAAGGCTGTATGGGGGAACGGCAAAAGACTCAAATGGCGTCATGGTACAGGGGAGTTTTAAATGGACAGATAGTACGGTAGTTCCGGGGAAACCGGGTACGATGCCGTGCAGTGTGACGTTTGTTCCAAATAATAAAGAAAAATATCAACAGGCAGTTTGTTGTGTAAATGTAAAGGTAACGGGAGACTCCTCCGTTACGGAACAGAAAGATAAGGAAATATCCCTTTCTGCCGGGAAATGGAAAAATGATACGGCATATGACCGGGCTTGGACGGGAAATCTTTATAGTTTAGATTCCGTTTTATCTGGGATTGACATGAAGCTATATGATAAAATAACGCTTACGGTAAAACTGTATGATACATCCAACCAGCCAATTACGTCTACAAGCCAAGGTTTTGCTGTATGCAAGCTGTCAAATGACAGTAGCTGGTCCGGCTTTACTGAGATGTGGACGACAGGAACCGCATCGCTGTCTTTGGAAAATTATGCGGGCGGCACATTGAATTTAGTGGTTCAGAATACGACGGCAAATATTGGATATATTGAAATCACATCTATGACGCTGAATGTAAAGAAGTCCTCGAATGTAGTAGATGGCAGCAGTTTGAAGAACGCATACGGAGATATGTTTGGTAAGGTCGGAGTGGCGATTGAAAGGTTTCAGTTGACGAGCAAAAATGTAGTAAATTTTGTGAAAAGCCAGTATAACAGTCTGACAATGGGGAACGAGATGAAACCGGATTACATTCTGGGAGGAAATCCTTCCTTGTCAGATACCAATCCGGAAGGTTATGTCGATATAAGTACATTTAAGAATAAATATAAAGATACAAAATATCCTAAAATAGATATGGCGGCGATTGACTCTTATATTAAGGCAGCTTATGAGAACGGCATGAAAATGCGTTATCACGTATTTATCTGGCATGCGCAGTCACCTCAGTGGTTCTTTAAGGAAAATTACAGCAAGTCAAGTTCGAGCAAATATGTGTCTGCCGACGTCATGAATGGTCGTCTGGAATATCTTGTTAGAAATGTTATGACGCATATTTATGATTTAAAGGATGAAAATGGGGTTTATATTGGCAGAGAAGTGATTGACAGCTGGGATATTGCCAATGAGTATTTCCACAATTACGATAAGGGCTATAAATCTTACTGGGATGAGGTCTATTATCCGGATTATGAGTTTGTAAAAAATCAGCACAGTGGGAACAAAAAACCAGTCTATATTAAAGAGGCATTTGCGCTGGCTGATTCGATTCTGAAAGACTATGGGATGAGAGATTCTATCAGCTTGCTGTTTAATGATTTCAATACCTATATGGAAGCAGATAAAATCGTTACCATGATAAATTATTTTAATACGAAGGATGAAATCAATCCGGAAGCAGAGATTATCTGTGACGGTGTTGGTATGCAGACACATCTGGATATTGGTTATCCAACTGTGGAAGGCATTAAGGATAATGCGATAGAGAAATTTAGAAAAGCAGGTTTTGAGATTCAGATTACCGAGGCGGATATAACCGCTTACAGTAAAACAGATGCCAGCATAGCAAAACAGACACAGATGTGGTATGACTTTATGGTAATGCTCATGAAGGAAAAGGAAATTGGTGCGAAGATTACGGGAGTGACATGGTGGGGGCCGAGCGATCCTACTTCGTGGCGTGCAAAGGGCGTTCCGCTTTTGTTTAGTGATTATTGGCAGGCAAAGGAACACTATTTCAAGGTAATTCAGGCAGTTTCTGATTTCAATACAGGAAACGTAGAATAAAGCGAAAGAATATTTTAGCAGTCCGGTGCATAGATTATACAAACACGAACTCAGGGGGAGCATTTGAGAGAGTATAATCTGCATCGGGCGCAAATTGAAGAAAGAGCAGTTGCGGTTGCCAACTATATTATAGAGCATAATGCAACCGTGCGTCAGGCGGCCAGACAGTTTGGAGTAAGCAAGAGTACCGTGCATAAGGACGTGACCGAGCGCCTTCTTCAAATAAATCCAACACTGGCAGCGCAAGCGAGAAAAATATTGGATATCAATAAATCCGAACGTCATATCAGAGGAGGTATGGCGACAAAAGATAAATATCTTAGAGAGAAGTACCAAATGCAGCAGGGGTATGGGCTGCAGGAGGCACAGAGATAGTGATGACAGTCATTTGGCAGTTATACTGCCGGGTGGCTGTTTTTTTAATGTTCCAATCACACCGTTTGTAAAGCGGGTTTGACATAGGCTTTTGAAACAGATATAATCTAAACAGACAAACTGAGAGGGGAGCAAAAACAGATGAAAAGACCAGAACCAGAACCTAATTTGATAGAGTATGTGGTATCATTCCTAAGTGTCTTGGATTACGCAAACATAGATATTGTTCATCTGGAGAGGCTCTCCAGATGGGAAGAACTATTTTTGCCGGAAGATTTACATAAAATGGAAACAGCGTATGAAGGCATTAAATTTATGGACGAGATGCCCGGAGGATTTTTAATTTACCGGGCAGATGACGATGAGGAAATTATTTATGCGAACAAGGCGCTTCTTCGCATTTTTCAGTGTGAAACTTTGACAGAGTTCCGGGAATTAACAGGAAATTCATTTAAGGGAATCGTGCATCCGGAGGATTTGGATGAAATAGAGCAAAGTATTCGGAAGCAAATTAGCGAGAGCCGTTATGATTTGGATTATGTAGAATACCGGATTACGAGAAAGGATGGGATAGTACGTTGGATAGAAGACTATGGACACTATATTCACAGTGAAACCGCAGGGGGTATCTTTTATGTCTTTTTAGGGGATGCGACAGAAAAGAAAGAACGCCAGATATTAGAGCAGGAGGAACTGCTGAGCGAGAAGGAGCAGAAGATACAGAATCTTATTGAAGAATATGACAAGGAGAGGAAACTGATCAGGCAGGAGCATCTGCGCCGGCTTGAGGTAATAGAAGGGCTTAGTATAAACTATGAGACGATTTTATATGCGGATTTAGAAATGGATAAAATTCTGCCGTACCGTTTAAGTACGCGCACAGAGTATCAATTTGAGAAAAAATATCAAGTAAGAGGATTTACTTGGTATATTTCGGATTATGTAAAAAAGTGGGTATATCCTGAAGATAAGGAGTTTGTCTTAAAGGCGACAAGTCCGGCTTATATTCGGGAAAAATTAGCAGAAACGAAGACATATTATATAAACTTCCGTGTTGTACAGGATGATAAGATACAATACATACAGCTTCGTTTTGTCAATGTTGGCAGTAAGGAAGGCGTCTTTCAGATTGTTATGGGATACCGGAAGGTGGACGAGGAGATTCGGAGGGAGCTGGAGCAGAAACAGCTCTTAGAGGAGGCTTTGAATAGGGCGAATTTGGCTATTACAGCAAAAGATACTTTTCTTTCGAATATGTCTCATGATATCCGGACTCCGCTAAATGCAGTTACGGGCTTTGCAGCGCTGGCAAGGGAACACATCCACGACGGAAAAACAGTCAAGGGCTATTTGCATAAGATTGAAGACGCTGGCAGACAGCTTTTAGAGTTACTGGATAAAGTGCTGGAGATGGCGTGGGAGGAAGCCAATGATATTGAGGTATCAGAAAACGAGTGTAATCTAAGGAGTATCGTGAATGAAGCGTATGAATTTCTTTTGCCGCAGGCAGAGGAAAAAGGAATTATGGTCTCTTTGGATATGGGAGGCATAGAGCATAGCGACGTCTACAGCGATACGGAAAAACTTCGCCAAATTCTTTTACAGTTGGTGGGAAATGCTGTAAAATATACAGAAAAAGGCGGGGTAATAAATGTGAAACTGTCAGAGGAAGAAAGGCTGTCAAACGACTATGCCGTGTATCAGTTCGTTGTCAGCGACAGCGGAATTGGAATGGGGAAGGATTTTCTTGAGCGTATATTTAAGCCGTTTGAGCGGGAGAAAAACACCACCTTCAGCGGTGTGCATGGAACCGGACTGGGACTTACCATAGTAAGAAATGCCGTAGAGAAAATGGGAGGCAGTATAACTGTTGACAGTGTCAAAGGCAAAGGCAGCACGTTTGTAGTCACTTTCCGTTTTCGGATACAGAACAATCCGGTTTCTACGGTAGTAAATACTACTGAGGTGCTGGAACAGCTGAAGGAGCAGAAAATTCTTATCGTAGAGGATAATGAAATTAATCTGGAAATTGTAACAGAGATACTGGAGGGGCTTGGATTCTCGATAGACTCTGCAGAGAACGGCAGTATTGCGGTTGAAAAATTAAAAAATTCGGAGCCGGGTAATTTTGCCCTCGTTTTGATGGATATACAGATGCCGGTTATGGATGGGCGGAAGGCGGCAAGAGAGATACGCCGCCTTGGAAATCCGATATTGGCGAACATCCCGATTATAGCATTGTCGGCAGACGCGTTTGAGAGTGATAAGCGGTTGTCGATAGAGAGCGGTATGGATGCCCATTTGACAAAGCCGATTGATGTTCCCCTTTTATTGGAAACAATGGCAAAAACGATTCAGGCGCACGCGGCGCAGTAAGTGTAGAAAGGGTAAAAGTAAAAGATGAAAAAGTTAATAGGAGATAAAGTTTTTTATAAAAGGCTGCTTCTTTTGTCTGTCCCGATTATGGTTCAGAATGCGATAACAAATTTTGTCGGCTTTCTGGATAATATTATGGTAGGACAGCTTGGGACGGAGCCGATGTCGGGCGTGGCGATTGTCAATCAGCTCGTCTTTGTTTTTAATCTGCTTGTATTTGGAGGACTGTCTGGAGCTGGCATTTTTGGCGCACAGTTTTATGGCAATGGCGATAATAAAGGGGTGAGAGACACCTTCCGTTTTAAAATAATTCTGGGAATCATTATTGCTATTGTGGCGCTCGCCCTTTTTCTAAGTATGGGGGAGAATCTTATCCGGCTGTATCTGACCTCGGGCGATGCAGGAGATTTAGAAGCGACCTTCCGGTATGGAAAAGAATATTTACTAATTATTTTGTTTGAGATTGTTCCGTTTGTGCTGGTACAGGTATATGCCAGTACGCTGAGGGAGACGGGGGAGACGATGGTGCCGATGATTGCCGGTATTGCTGCCGTTTTAGTCAACCTTACATTCAATTATATTTTAATTTTTGGAAAGTTTGGTGCGCCGCGTCTTGGAGTGGCAGGAGCAGCGATTGCAACGGTGCTGGCAAGAGTGGTGGAATGTGCAATCGTCATTGCATGGACGCATATGCACAAGAAAAAGAATCCATTTATTGTAGGTGTGTACAGGACATTGAGACTTCCGGGCAGTCTTGCATGGAGTGTAATAAAAAAAGGTTCCCCGCTTCTTGCGAATGAGGTATTGTGGGCTGGCGGGGTGGCGATGGCAAATCAGTGTTTTTCCTTGAGGGGCTATAACGTCATGGCAAGCACTAATATTTCTTCTACCATTGCCAATCTGTTCAATGTAGTTTTTATTGCAATGGGAAACGCAGTGGCGATTATGGTTGGGCAGGAACTCGGCGCCAGCAAGTTTGAAAAGGCGAAAGATACAGCGGGAAAGGTAATTCTGTTTTCCGTACTCTGTACTGTGCTGACGAGCCTTATTATGATTTCTTTGTCGGGAGTTTTTCCGGAACTTTATAATACGACCGGTGAAGTAAGGAATATGGCGGGTGCCATGATTCGCATAACGGCTTATCTGATGCCACTGCAGGCATTTTTGCATGCCACCTACTTTACGATTCGCTCCGGTGGAAGGACGGTCATTACCTTCCTGTTTGACAGCGCATTTTCATGGTGTGTGGCAATTCCGTTTATATATTGTATCGTCCACTTCACCGGTCTTAATATCCTTACGGTTTATACCTTATATTACGCTCTGGATGTGATAAAGGCGAGCATAGGGTTTATTCTTCTCAAAAAGGGAATCTGGCTTCAAAATATAGTGGTCTGAAGTACAACCCTCTGGTACCGGATATTATCTCCTCAGCAGAAGCCCTTTTCGGAAATAGTCAAGGTCAACACTGTCGTCGCATATGCCCGGAATCCTGCCGTCGTCGGCATACTGCCATGCGGCGTAGGTTCTCCACTGTCCGGTCGGTGGTCTTGTTGTGCCATAAGCGGCAACCCAGAGCGGGTATTTTCTCAGACGTGAATCCGTAAACGTATTGGTAGCATTGTTGCTGTCAGAATAGATGGCAACCTTTTTACCGGTACGTTTTTTTAATTCCTTGAGATAAGCAAGGGCAATCCGGTTGATTTCCCTCTTTGACAGCCTGCCGAAGGATTCGAAATCCATGACGGGACGTAAATCGTAGTCGTATGGCTCTATTGTCCGGGCAAAAAAGCGTGCCTGTCTGCGCGCCTGCCGGACACTGCGGGCAGTGATATAATGGTAAAATCCGGTTTTTATTTTGTTCCTTCTGGCGTTCCTATGATTTCGCCGGAACTGGGAATCCACATAGTGGCTGCCGACGCAGGCGCGTATATAGGCATAGCGGACGCCGGTGCGCGCCACTTTTTTCCAATTGATTTTTCCCTGCCATTCGCTGACATCAATACCATTGCGGGTACGGGACTGCACGGTGGCAGAGGGCGCGAGACCGCCAAGAAGGAGGCTGCAGGAAAGAAAATATACAAAAAGTCGTTTTAACATAGGTTCTCCTTTCATAAGTATTATTGTATGGTGTTAACCTGACGATACCGTCAGGCTAAGGTAAATGGTAAATTTACCATGATATTACTGTATTTATATGAAAATAATGTTTTATTCGTGACAAAAAAACAAAAATGCTGTCGAAAACTTGTTATTTTTGTTTATTGTGCTATAATTATGGGAAGGGTGTTTATCCTGTGAGGATAAACATTTTCAAATACTCTATGAAGGAGGAATTGCATTGGGACAGTCAACCTTTAAAGGGGGCGCACATCCGTACGAGGGAAAAGAACTCAGTATGGCAAATCCGATTCAGGTGATGATGCCAAAGGAAGAACTTGTTTTTCCTATGAGCCAGCACATTGGAGCCCCTGCAACACCAGTAGTAGCGGTAGGTGATACCGTGAAGATGGGACAGATTATTGGTGAAGCAAGTGGATTTATTTCTGCCAATATTATTAGTTCTGTGTCCGGAGAAGTGAAGGCAGTTGAGCCAAGACTTTTATCATCCGGTGCAAAGGCTACCTGTGTGGTAATCGCGAATGATGGGAACTACGAGCCGGTTGAAGGGCTTGGAGAGGATCGGGATTACACACAGCTATCAAAAGAAGAAATTCGTCAGATTATTAAGGATGCCGGTATTGTCGGCATGGGTGGGGCCGGTTTCCCGACGAATGTAAAAGTATCTCCGAAAAATGAGGATGATATTGATTATGTTATTGTAAACGGTGCGGAATGTGAACCGTATCTGACTTCGGACTACCGCTTAATGCTGGAACGACCGGAGGAACTTGTGAAAGGACTTCGGGTAGTCGTTTCCCTGTTTCAGAATGCGAAAGGTGTTATTGCCATTGAGGACAATAAGCCGGACGCAATTGCAAAGCTGCAGTACCTGACCAGTGATGATCCGAATATTGAAGTAAAGGTATTGAAAACGAAATATCCTCAGGGAGCGGAGCGTCAGGTAATTTATGTAGTGACAGGAAGGAAGATTCATTCCAAAATGCTTCCGGCAGATGCGGGATGTATTGTAGATAATGTACAGACGATACTTGCCATCCATGACGCCGTATGCAAGAGCACGCCGTCCATGAGCCGTGTAGTTACGCTTACCGGAGACGCTATGGCGAGACCGCAGAATTATGAGGTTAAGTTCGGCATGAGCCATGCAGAGCTGTTAGAGGAAGCAGGCGGATTGAAATGTGACGCGGAGAAACTGATTTCCGGTGGCCCGATGATGGGTATGGCGATGTATGATTTAAATACGCCGGTTACAAAGACCAGTTCCTCGATTCTTGCTATGAGTAAGGATGAGGTGGCGATGAATGAGCCGACGAACTGTATCCGCTGTGGAAGATGTGCGGATGTCTGTCCGAGCCATCTGGTTCCGAAACTGATGGCAGAGGCGGCAATGAGAGATGATTTGGATTATTTCCAGAAATTAAATGGTATGGAATGTTATGAATGTGGTACGTGTACCTATGTATGTCCGGCGAAGAAACGACTGACACAAATATTTAAACAGGCTAGGCGTGCCGTTATGGACAATAGTAAGAAAGCCTGACAAGGAGGAATAAGAAAATGGAAGAAAAACTATTAAACGTTTCTTCATCTCCTCATGTACGGGACAATTCATCTACAAAGTCCATCATGAGAGATGTTGTAATTGCTCTTATACCGGCAACGCTGGTCGGCATTTATAATTTTGGCGTGAGAGCATTGCTTGTTATACTGACAACTTGTGTAACCTGTGTTCTGTCCGAGTATATATGGCAGAGACTTATGAAACAGCCGATTACGACAAGTGATTTCAGTGCACTGGTAACAGGGCTTTTGCTTGCCCTTAACCTGCCGGCGACGCTTCCACTCTGGATGTGTATTATCGGTGGTGTGTTTGCTATTATTATTGCGAAGCAGTTATTCGGCGGTCTGGGACAGAACTTTATGAACCCGGCGCTGGCGGGACGCTGTTTTCTGATGTTATCCTTTAGTGGTGCGATGACATCGTTTGTGATTTCCAAAGGAAATGTAATATGGGGCGGTATTCAGGCAGTGGACGGTATCAGCAGCGCCACACCGCTTATGCAGGTAAAGGAAGGCGGTGCGCTTCCGGATTTGTTAAAAATGTTTTTAGGAACGACCGCTGGTACAATTGGTGAGACATCGGCACTGGCAATTTTAATCGGTGCGGCTTACCTTCTGGTACGAAAAGTAATTGACTGGAAAATTCCGGTTATCTATATTGCAACCTTTGTTGTATTTGATTTGATTTATCAGTATGCTTCCGGCGGCAGTCCGGCGCCAGTTTTCTATGAGCTGTGCGGCGGTGGATTGATGTTAGGTGCATTCTTTATGGCAACGGATTATGTAACCAGCCCGATTACACCAAAAGGAAAGGTTATATTCGGAATATTACTTGGTCTGTTTACCGGCTTGTTCCGTTTCTTCGGTGAGTCGGCAGAGGGTGTTTCCTTCGCTATCATTATTTGTAACCTTTGTGTGCCGCTGATTGAGCGTTTCACGATTCCAAAAGCATTTGGAAAGGAGGGCAAGGCAAATGAATGAGAAGAAAGATACAATGATTAAAGATGCCATTATCCTCTGCGTGATTACGCTTGTACTCGGAGCTGTGCTTGCCGGCGTCTATGCGCTGACCAAAGATACGATTGACGGTAAGCAGATTGAAGCAAATAACGAGGCATGTGCGGCTGTGGTAGCGGACGGCGACAAGGTAAACGACGCAGACGCTGAGGCTGCGAAAAAAGCAGAAGATTTTTTGAAAAAGCATGATTTATCCAATCAGGAAGTAAAGGATGAGGAGAGTTCACTGATTAAGCATGTAGAGATTAGTGAGGTTCATCCGACCGGAAACGGCGGTTATGTATTCCTTGCTACGGCAAAGAAGGGATATGGCGGTAATATCGGTTTTGCGCTGGGAGTTGACAGCGCAGGGGCAGTTACCGGAATCTCGATTACTTCACAGGCGGAGACAGCAGGACTTGGTGCGAACTGTATGGATACCGCATGGCAGGACAGCTTTAAAGGAAAGGTACTGCCATCCAATCCGGCAGATAATATGTACAATAAAAACGGGGCGACTGATTCCCAGGTTCAGGCGCTGTCTGGTGCTACTGTGACATCAAAGGGAATTACAAATGCAGTTAAGGGAATTTTATTCTTTGCAGATACAGTAAGGGGGGCTGAGTGATGAACAAATATACAGAACGTCTTCACAACGGTATCATTAAGGAAAACCCTACCTTTGTCATGATGCTTGGTATGTGTCCGACACTGGCGGTTACCTCATCGGCAATCAATGGTATCGGAATGGGACTTTCCACTACGGTGGTATTGATTTTATCCAATATGATGATTTCGGCACTGCGGAAAATAATTCCGGATAAGGTTCGTATTCCGGCATTTATCGTCGTAGTAGCCTCCTTTGTAACAATTGTGCAGTTATTATTGCAGGCATACATTCCATTTTTGTATGATGCATTGGGAGTATATATCCCGCTGATTGTTGTAAACTGTATTATTCTTGGACGCGCCGAGTCATATGCTTCCAAAAATCCGATTGTAGCGTCTGCTTTTGACGGTATCGGAATGGGGCTTGGATTTACGGTCGGTCTGACGTTGATTGGTATTTTCCGTGAGATACTCGGAAGTGGTTCGGTGTTCGGCTTTGAGTTTATACCGGATGCTTATCACATTGCCATCTTTGTCATGGCGCCGGGAGCATTTTTCGTACTTGCCGGATTGACCGCAATTCAGAATAAATTGCAGATGCCAAGTGCAACGAATACGCCGGAGGCAGAAGAGGCTTCCTGTGACGGCAACTGTGCAGCCTGTGCAAGCCATGTTGAAACCTGTGGCGGGACACCGGCAGAAGGAAAGGAGGATGACAAATAATGAGTTTATTTACCATTCTTTTTACGGCTGCGTTAGTAAACAACTTCGTATTAAGCCAGTTTCTGGGTATTTGTCCGTTCCTCGGCGTATCGAAGAAGGTAGAGACGGCAGCCGGCATGGGCGGAGCGGTAATCTTTGTAATCACCATCGCTTCCCTTTGTACGAGTACGCTATATAATTTATTATTAAAGCCAAACAATTTGGAATATCTGAATACTATCGTATTTATTCTTGTCATTGCCGCTCTGGTTCAGTTTGTGGAAATGGTATTGAAAAAGATGATGCCGGCTCTGTATAAATCGCTTGGAGTATATCTCCCGCTGATTACGACAAACTGTGCCGTACTTGGTGTGGCATTGCTGAGTGTGCAGAATGACTATGGTATTCTGGAGAGTACAATTAACGGTATCGGTGCTTCTGTCGGATTCTTTTTAGCAATCTGTCTGATGGCAGGTATCCGTGAGAAACTGGAAAACAGCAATATCCCTGAAGTATTTAAAGGTACGCCTATCGTTCTGATAACAGCAGGACTTATGGCAATTGCCTTCTGTGGCTTCGGTGGAGTCAGCTTTTAATAAAAGGAGGAAATCGAAATGACAAATACTATTATATTCTCGGTCGTACTCCTTGCGGTACTTGGTATCCTTATCGGAATTCTTCTCGGTGTGGCAGGGAAATTCTTTGCCGTTGAGACGGATGAAAGGGTAGTGCAGGTACGTGACTGTCTGCCGGGTAATAACTGCGGTGGTTGTGGATATCCGGGCTGTGACGGACTGGCTGAGGCAATCGTGGCAGGAAATGCCGAAGTAAATGGCTGTCCGGTCGGAGGAGCTCCGGTAGCAGCTAAGATTGGAGAGATTCTGGGTGTATCTGCAGGAGAGGCAGTCCGGAAGGTGGCATATGTAAAATGTGCCGGAACTTGTGACGTTGCTTCCAACAAATATAATTATGTCGGAGAGATGGACTGTCATCGCGCTGTGATGGTACCGGGACGCGGAGATAAGGCGTGCTCCCATGGCTGTCTGGGACTGGGTTCCTGTGTGGAAGCATGTCAGTTTGGTGCATTGTCTATCAAGGACGGAATCGCCGTTGTCAATAAAGAGCTCTGTGTGGCATGTGGTAAATGTGTGACGACCTGTCCGAACAATGTAATCAGCCTTGTTCCTTATGATTCGGCATATGCGGTTCAGTGTAACTCGAAAGATAAAGGAAAAGAGGTTATGAGCGTATGTAAGTCCGGTTGTATTGGATGCGGCATCTGTGTAAAGCAGTGTGAGTTTGACGCTGTTAAGGTGGAAAACAACATCGCTGTGATAGATGGAGAGAAGTGTCAGGGCTGCGGTAAATGCGCTGAGAAATGTCCGAAGAAGATTATTCGGGCAGTGTAAGGTTAAAGTATAAAATGAAAAAGGAAGCCGGATCTGCTGGCTTCCTTTTTTAATTCTAGAAAATTACTTGTCTGAAAAATCATTTGAAATTGTTTTCTTTTCCTTGTACTTTTTGTACTTTCCTGCCGTCGTTTCCTCTGGAGAAACCGGATGACTTACCGTTACTTTACAAATTGCTGTTTGGTTTGTTGATAATAATGTCGCGGTAATTGTTGCCGTTCCAGGACTGACTGCGGTAATAACGCCGCGGGAGTTAATCATAGCAACCTCAGGATTATCACTTTCATAAATCGGCACTTCAGTAGAAGTGTTAGGCTTGATAATCGTTTCCGTGCGGAACTTTGAGTTTGTCTTCATATGAACATTCCGTTTTAAAAACTTAATGCAAATGCCAGTAGGAGAAACCTTGACACGGCATTTTAACCTGCGATTTATCTTTTTTCCCTTCCGAATGGTAGCAGTAATCGTCGCTGAGCCAATACCTTGTGACTTGACAACGGCACGTTTGCCACGGGCAGCAGTGCTCTTTACAGTAACAACGGAAAGGTTCGAAGAAGAATAGGTAACTCTTTGTTTCTTTTTTAAATTGTAAACGCGGAGACGGAAATCATTGCCTACTGTCATATTAAGTTTTTTGATGTTCAATTTTGGTTTCTTCGAGGCAGCACTGGTATTGCTGCTGGAAAGAAAAATAGAACTCACTAACAGCGCAAAAGTTAATAATAAAGCAATTTTTCTTTTCAAAATATCCCTCCTTCCGTATCCTATCCCATTTAGGTACTATAAAAATATCATTATGCTATGGCACAAAAATGTCACTTTGTCCGGGGGACTTGAAATTTGAGAAACGGTATCATATAATAAGGAAAACTAACGGGAATGGAGGTAAGTGTGAAGATGCAGCGTATTTTAATTGTAGATGATAATCCGGATATTCAGGAGGTACTTGGAACCTATGTGGCGAAAGAAGGTTTTGAGCCGGTTGTGGCAAAGGATGGTTTCGAGGCACTGGAGATGTTCCGCAAATGCAACCCTTGCGTGATTCTTTTGGATGTTATGATGCCGGGCATGGATGGTTACAAGGTGTGTGAAAAAATACGGGAAGAATCAGAAGTGCCAATTATTCTTGTGACAGCGAAGGGGGAGGATTACGAGCGGGTAATGGGTCTGGATATTGGTGCGGATGATTACATCGTGAAACCATTTAATGCCAATGAGGTTATGGCAAGGGTACGCGCCGTGTTAAGGCGAATCGGACGCAGTGAGGTGACGGAGGATAAAAAGGTTCTTAATATTAGTGATTTGACGGTAAACATTGAGGCATACACTGTATATGTTGGAGCAGAGAAACTTCCGATGACCAAAAAAGAAGTTGAGACGATGTGGATACTGGCGGGCAATCCGAGTAAGGTGTTTACAAGGGATAATCTGCTTGACAGCCTTTGGGGACAGGATTATTTTGGGGACAGCCGTACAGTCGATTCCCATATTAAGCGGCTTCGCGCTAAGCTGGATAAAGTTTCGCATCCGGACTGGGAGATAAAAACAATCTGGGGACTTGGTTACAAATTTGAATTGAATGTATAGATGAGGCGGATATGAAAAGAATATTTTGGCGGGTACTTGTTTATTTTGGCGTAGTGCTAGTGGCTTTTTCCGTTTTAATCGGCCTATTGTTTACCCGGTTTAACCGTAGTAATATCGTTGGAGCGTACAAAGACCAGTTGAGCAGTCTGGCCTCTAGTGTGGCAATTAGGACCAGTGAAGCAGTAAAGGATAAGGAATCCGATGTATTCCAGAACTACCTAAAGGTAATAGGTGACTTTGGGGATATGCAGGACATTGACATATGGGTGGTTGCGAGTCCGGAGGGAGAGGCCAGCCTTCCGGAGGACTATACGAATGTCGATATAGCAACGGTGTCCGTCCCGGATGAGACGGACAGGATTCTGAAATCTGCATATGGTGGAAAGAAAAAATCATACAGCGATTATGATGCAATTTATCATAAAAAAATGCTTCACATGGCTCTGCCAATCCGCAATAACGATGGCGATGTCATGGGCGCTGTGCTTGCGTCAGGGCCGATGGAAATGATGGAAAACACGATTGTACAGTATCAGAAATACATGCTGATTTGTGTTGTGCTGGGGCTTATACTGGCAATTATTCTCGCATTGTATTTTTCCAGACAGCTGGTTCGTCCGATTATAAAAATAAAAGAATTTGCGCTGGTTCTGGCGTCTGGTAAGTACGGACGTAAGACCGGAGTGAAAAGGCGGGATGAGCTGGGCTCGCTGGCAGAGAGCATGGATACATTATCCGATAAGCTTGTAGAAGCGGAGGAATACCGGGAGGGAATCGAGCAGAACAGAAGAGACTTTTTCTCAAATGTTTCCCATGAACTCCGTACGCCGATTGCCGTTGTAAAAGGATATGCGGATACGCTTGCCGATGGCTTTGTTGAAGATGATGAAAAGCGGCAGGAGTACCTGAACCGGATTCGGAAGGAGTGCGGCGGCATGGAGCGGCTCGTATCTGACCTTTTGATTTTATCGAGAATGCAAAATCCGGATTTTGAGCTGAATATGGAAGTGCTGAATGTCATCGCGGTGGCACAGGATGCCATGCGAAGTATCCGCATTTTAATGCCGGATAAAAATCTTACCGGGACGGTAACGTATGACGATGCCTGTTCTCTGATAAAGGGCGATTATGACAGAATACGACAGGTTTTTACAATCCTGCTGCAAAATGCGGTTAAGTATTCCTATGAGGGGACGGAGATTGCCGTTCATATTGCGAGGGAGAATGGCAGAGTGATTGCATCGGTAACCGATGTGGGAAGTGTTATTCCAGAGGAGGAATGGGATAATATTTTTCAAAAATTTTACCGTGCAAGCAATCACGGAGAGAAGGATGGCTCTGGTCTGGGGCTTGTCGTCGCCGGAAATATTGTGGAGCGCCATAAGGGAAAAATCTCGGTAAAAAGCTCAGAAGAAGACGGAACTTGTTTTTTTGTAGAATTTCCAGAAACTTCTGAAAATATATCTTGATAATTTGCGATTTTTTCAGTATACTAATAGTAAATAAATAATATATCCTGAAGTGTTCGATACCTTCTGAATTTTTGAACCTACATTACTTTAAACGGGATTCTTATATCTGTAGTCGGATGTCGGGCCGTCACTGCCTTTACTGGCACTATGGTGACATAGCAACGGAAGACAGAAAATTACATGCGGTTGCCCACCTAGCATTAGCTAGGAGTCAAAAATCAGAAGCCGGCATTTTGGGTATATTACAAAAGATTTTGGGGCAGCGACTCGTCGCTGCCCCTTTGCGCGTACGCCATGAGCCGTGCGCGAAGGAATAAACAGGCTCGTCGGGAGCTTGCTCACGAAAGAGCCTGTTTATTCCTTCGCATAGGGCGAATGCCCGCGACCGAGCAGCCGAAGGCTGCGAGGTGCACGGCACATGGCGTAACAAAACCACATCTACATGGAGGTATTTATGAAAGACGGATTTCTCAAGGTAGCAGTATCAACCCCGGAGCTGCGGGTGGCAGACTGTACCTTCAACATAGGACAGATGATAAAGAAAGCAAAAAAGATGGCGAAAAAAGGAGTTAAGCTTTTAGTGTTTCCAGAGCTTTCGATAACAGGCTACACCTGCAACGATTTATTTTTGCAGGATACTTTATTGAGCGGAGCATATGAAGCGCTGGTAAAATATGTAGAAGCGACCAAAAAGCTGCCGATGGTCTCTGTTCTCGGACTCCCCCTTGAAGTCAACGGGCGGCTTTACAACGTAGCGGCAGTTGTGAACGAGGGTGTGATTAAGGGAATTGTTCCGAAAAGCACGATTCCGAACTATGGCGAGTTTTATGAGGCGAGGCAGTTTGCATCGGGCGAAAATGCGCATGGTGACATTATAACGCCTTCGGGGTGGGAGGATGCCGTTGATTTTGGCACAAACCTGCTCTTTTGTGATTACAATACCCCGGAGTTCTGCTTTGCTGTTGAAATCTGCGAGGACTTATGGATGCCCGCGCCGCCATCCTGTCGCTATGCGGAAGCAGGAGCGAATGTTATCGTCAATCTCTCTGCCAGTGATGAGCTGACGGGCAAAGCAGCATACCGCAGGGAGCTTGTTAGAAACCAGTCGGCGAGGACGGTATCGGCCTATCTCTATGCGGATGCAGGAGAAGGGGAATCCACGACCGATATGGTGTTTGCCGGACACAATATGATTGTGGAGAATGGCGTTCTTCTGGCAGAGAGTAAACCGTTTGCAGAAAAGAAGGATTTAATTACAGAAATAGATTTGGGACGTTTGAAAAATGAGCGCCGTCGGATGACGACCTTTCCGCTGCAGCCGGATCCGGAGGAGAATGATTATAAAATTCTGCTGTTTGATACGGGGAAAAAAGAAGAAGTTAAATTGACAAGAAAGTTTGCAAAGACACCATTTGTGCCTTCCGATAAGAAAAATCGGGAGGAGCGCTGTGATGAAATACTAAATATTCAGGCGGTAGGGCTGGCAAAGAGGCTAAAGCATACCGGATGCCAAAATGCGGTTATTGGTTTGTCAGGAGGACTTGACTCGACGCTGGCGCTCCTTGTGACAGTGCGCGCCTTTGACCGCCTCGGGCTTGACAAAAAGGGGATTACCTGCGTGACCATGCCGTGCTTTG
This sequence comes from Lachnoclostridium sp. UBA3262, assembly GCA_002362575.1. Lineage (GTDB taxonomy): Bacteria > Bacillota > Clostridia > Lachnospirales > Lachnospiraceae > Eubacterium_F. The sequence goes on from DEUM01000012.1 coordinate 47,291, forward strand.
GCACGACAGACCGGACATATGACAACGCGGTAAATCTTGCTCGTGAGCTCGGAACGGTATTGCGTGAAGTGGATATAAAAGAAGCGGTGACACAGCATTTTCGTGATATCGGACAGGATATCGAAAAGAGGGATGTCACATATGAAAACGGACAGGCACGAGAGAGGACACAAATCCTCATGGATATTGCCAATCAGACAAATGGAATGGTAATCGGTACGGGTGATATGTCGGAGCTGGCTCTCGGCTGGGCTACCTATAATGGAGACCATATGTCTATGTATGGGGTAAACTGTTCTGTGCCAAAGACGCTTGTCCGTTACCTTGTACAATATTATGCCGATACGGCGAAAAGTAAAAAGCTCAGGGATGTACTGTATGATGTGCTCGATACACCGGTCAGCCCGGAGCTTCTGCCACCGGAGAATGGGGAGATTGCACAGAAAACGGAAGATATTGTAGGGCCTTATGAACTGCATGATTTCTTTTTATACTATATGCTCCGCTGTGGATTTACTCCGACCAAAGTTTTCCGGCTGGCTGTCTATGCCTTTGAGGGTGACTATACGGCAGAGACGATTTACAAGTGGCTGGATACGTTCTGCCATCGGTTTTTCCGGCAGCAGTTTAAGCGTTCCTGTCTGCCGGACGGACCGAAGGTTGGTACGGTTTCCGTTTCGCCGCGCGGTGATTTGCGCATGCCAAGTGATGCGTCGGATGCACTGTGGAAAGAGGAGTTAGACCGGATTCACAAGAGCCTTGTTTAGTGCTGCCTTAACGCCTTCGATAAGCAGGGACTCGGTATATTTGCTCTTTTCGGAGAGAGGAATTTCTTCCAGAGCAGTCCCCTTTACTAATTCCTTCTCAATGGATTCGAGGGAAGGTTTTACGAGAGGGTACATCGTTGTCACCGAATCCTCAAGGTTGATAAATGCGACAGACTTTACCTGATCGGCATCTACGACTACTTCGAGATTCAGGGTGGAGTCGCCGAGTTCAATCTGGGAATTGTAAACACCGGGATTATACTTGGCAGTGTCCGCGGAGTCTCCTGTTTTTTCAGAATCCTTTTTAGATGGAAAAAACATAAAGACAAGCAGCAGGATGAGCAGTATGCCAAGTCCTGCGAAAATCGCAGTATATATAAGTTCTTTCATTTGAATGACGACAATTTTAGTCTTTGCCATGAAGTGAGCCTCCTTCAGATATGGAGTATATTACCATGCTTAGTATATTGTATGCAGTGGCATAGGAGGATATGATAAAGAGAACGGAAAATGTATGCGCAGAAATTGGCGCAGCGGGGGGATTCGTATGTCATTACAATTCATTTTAGGGGGAGCCGGAAGTGGTAAAAGTACCTACTTGTATCGTATGATAAGCAGGGAAGCGGCAGAACACAGAAATAAAAATTTTATTGTTCTCGTTCCCGACCAGTTTACTCTGGAGACACAGAAAACGTTAGTGGAGCAGAGCGGGCGGGGCGGTATTCTGAATGTGGATGTACTTAGCTTTCACCGTCTGGCGTACCGTGTCTTTGAAGAAGTGCCGGCACTGCGAAAAACCGTGCTCGAAGACATGGGGAAAATGATGCTTTTGCGGAAAGTATTTTCCGAGCAGAAGGGAAATCTGAAATATTTCAAAAGAGGGTTGCATAAGCCTGGCTTTCTGGATGAATGTAAATCCTTCTTATGTGAGTTAATGCAATACGCCGTGACCGAAGACGACTTTGATAAGATGGAGCAGGAGCTCGGAGAGGAAAGCCTGATGGCACTGAAACTTCAGGATTTGCGTCTTGTATATAATAAGTTTAAGGAGAAGATGGGCGACGTTTATATGACAGCGGAGGAGCTGGTACCACAGTTGACGAGCGTGGTGTCTTCTATCGGGATGCTTCGGGATAGTGTAATCTGTCTCGATGGGTTTACCGGTTTTACCCCTACCCAGTACGAGCTGCTCCGGGAACTGCTTGCCTGCTGTGAGACGATGTATGTAACGGTAACGACAGACCGGACGGGAAAACGTAAGCAGGTATTTTCCCTCAGCGCCGATACGATAAAGCGTCTTTCGAAAATTGCGGCAGAGGTACATACTTCCATTGAGAAGCCGGTTGTGACAGGAAAGGGAGAGGAAAAGGTACCTTACCGCGTGGCGGGGAGCAGTGAACTAAGCTTTCTGGAAAAAAATATTTTCTCCTATACAGGGGAGACATGGCAGGGAGAGGTATCGGATATATCCGTGAGGGTATGCCGCCGTGAGTCGGACGAGGCGGCTTATGTGGCGAGGAAAATCTGGTGGCTGGTAGAAAATGAGGGCTACCGCTATGATGATATTGCCGTTGTGACGGGAGACATTGCGGCGTGCGAGCAGAGACTGGCAAAAGAATTTGAGCGGATGGGCATCCGTTACTTTATGGATTACAAAAAGAGTATCGGGGCAAATGTTATGGCAGAGTATGTTTTGTCCTTTCTGGAAATGTTCCGCCGGGGGATGGACTATGAAAGTACCTTCCGCTTTTTGCGGAGCGGTCTCTCTCCGCTCTCGGCAGAGGAGACGGATGTGCTGGAAAATTATGTCATAGCGAGAGGACGCAGGGGATTTCGCTCGTACCAAAGTAAATGGGAGTACGCAGTAGATAAAATGGATTTGGTGCAAATCAATGAATACCGGGAAAAGTTTTTGTCTGCTACCTCGTCGGCGATGACTGCGTTAAAGGGTGGAAAAAAGACGGTTGCAGAATTTACTAAAATCGTATACAGGCTTATCGTAGAAAATAATTTATATGAAAGAATTATCGAAAAGAGCAGACAGTTTGAGGCTGGGGGCAATATGCTTCTTGCTAGGGAGTACCGGAGCATTTACCGCCTTATGATGGAGCTGTTTGATGAATTAGTGGACTTACTTGGCGACGAGACAGTGAGCTTTCGCGAGTATGAAGAAATTTTGTCTGCCGGAATTTCAGAAGGTCTGGTTGGATTTGTGCCGCCAACCTCCAATCAGGTAATGGTGGGAGACGTGGAGAGAAGCCGGCTAAAAAATATTAAGGTACTGTTTTTTATCGGGGTAAACGATGACCGGATTCCAAAGGGACAGGGAAGTCCGGGGATTTTATCGGAAAATGAGAGAAGAAAGATTAGTGAATGTGGAGTAGAGCTGGCGCCGTCCGCTGAAAAGCAATCGTACACGGAACAGTTCTATCTCTATCTGACATTGACGAAGGCGTCGGACAAGATATTTCTTACCTATGCCCGGCTGGGAGAGGACGGCAGCTCGAAACGCCCGGCGTATCTGATAAAAAAGCTTCAGGCGCTCTATCCGGGGCTGGTAATCTCGGAGGATGAGGCAGAGAGTTCACATGCTCGTATATTGGGAACAGATAAAGGACGGAAATATTTAATTTCCCGGTTTGCCGACGGGAGCTTTCGTGAAGATTCCTGTTGGTGGGAGCTTGCGGCCTATTACCGTCGCTTAGAGCCGGAATTTTTTGCCCGGATACTATCGGAGAGAGGAAGGAAAAAGGCGGAGCTCTCGAAGGAAGCCGCCTCCCTTCTTTATGGGGAAAAACTGTACGGAAGTGTAACACGGCTGGAACAGTTTGCGAAATGCCCGTATGCCCATTACATTCTTTTTGGGCTGGGACTTAGAGAGAGGGAGCAGTATTCGGTACAGACGCTGGATTATGGAAATGTATTTCACAGTGCCATGGAGCATTTCTCGCATGAGTTGGAGGAGCAGGGCAGGCAGTGGCAGGATTTGACTGAGGAGGAGGTCAAAGAGCTGGCAGATGGCTGTGTGGAGTATGCCATAGAGGGGTATAAGGGTGAAATGTTCCACCAGTCAAAGCGTGTGGAATTCATGATAGTCCGGATGAAACAGGTAATGAAAAATACCGTATGGGGAATCTGGAAACAGATGCGGGAGGGAGAGTTTTACCAGACCTATTCGGAGAAACGTTTTTCTGCACAGGATGGGCTCGATTCCCTCCGGATTCCTCTTGCGGAAGGGAAGGATATGATTTTTGGCGGGCAGATTGACCGCATAGACACCTGCGAGGAGGACGGCAGAAAGCTTATAAAAATAATTGATTATAAGAGTGGGAGCAATGATTTGTCCCTCAGTAAAATATATTACGGGCTGCAGTTACAGCTTGTCACCTACATGGCGGCGGCGATGGAGCTGGAAGAAAAACAAAATCCGGGAAGTCAGGCAGTTCCGGCAGCGATGCTGTATTACCAGATGAAAGAGCCGGAGTTAGATTGGCGGGAGGAGTCCGAGGAGGGGCACAAAGAGAGGATTTTGGATGCGATGAAATGCTCCGGATATGTCAATGGAGAAACGCAGATTTTGGAAAAGATAGACGCAAGGGTGGCAGAAAACGGGGAAGTAAAGCCGGGGGAAAAGTCCCATGTCATACCAGTAGCGTTAAAGAAGGACGGGACATTTACGGCCGCTTCCCATGTTATGTCAACGGAGCAGTTTTCACGGGTGATTGCACATACAAGAGAAAAGATGGCGGAGTTTGGAAACCGCATTTTTGAAGGGGAAATCGAGGCGGCGCCATACCGTATAAAATCCGAGTGCGGATGCGATTACTGCGGGCTTCGGAGTGTATGCGGCGTGGAGAATAAGGAGCTGGCTTCTTATCTGCGGGAATACCCGGATATGAAAGAGGAAGAAGTATGGGAGGTGCTGTATGGGAACGGTTCAGTGGACGGATGACCAGAAGAAGATTATTGCGATGCGGGACTGTAATATTCTTGTGTCGGCAGCAGCCGGTTCCGGCAAGACTGCCGTTCTTATCGAGCGCATTTTTAAGCGTATTATGGATAAAAAAAATCCGGTGGACGTAGACCGCTTTGTCATTGTGACATTTACAAAGGCAGCGGCGGCACAGATGAAAGACCGCCTGCGGGAACGTCTGGAGCAGGAAATTGAAAAAGAACCGGATAATACTCATTTGCAGAGACAGTTAGGGCTGATTGCCTCAGCGCATATTTCTACTGTACATAGCTTCTGCGGATATGTGATTCAGAATTATTTTCACCGGATTGGGCTGGATCCATCCTACCGGCAGGGAACGGACAGTGAGCTGGGGCTTTTGAAAAATGAAATACTTGAGGAAATTTTAGAGGAAGAATATACAGAGCAGAGGGAAGATTTTGCGGAGCTGGCAGGGATGAGTATGTTTCACCGCTCAGACGCACGGATGTTAGATATGATTTTTGAAATATATGACAAGGCGATGAGTGAGCCGTTTCCCTATGAGTGGCTGGATAAGATGAGGGAATTTCTCGGTGTAGAGGAAGTTTCCAAATGGGAAAATTCGGAATTTTGTATGTATCTTTTGGAGGACTGCCACAGAATGGCAGAGGGAATCCGCGCAGACGGCGAACATCTGCTTTCCCTGTGCCAGCTTCCAGCCGGGCCGTATTATTATGAAAAGCGGATAGAGGAGCTGGACGATATTTGCGGGAGGCTTCTTCAGGCGGGTACATATGAGGAATTCCGGCTGGAGTTTTCCCATATGACGTTTGCCAGAATGACGTCAAAGCGGGATGAGGGTGTGGATGTTTCGCTGAAGGAGGCTGTACAGGAGGGAAGGAAGCGTTGTAAAAAGGCGTTAGAGGAAATGAGGGATGGGTATTTTTTCCAGAGCGCGGAAGAACACCTTGCGGATTTGGAGCGTATGGGCGGAAAGCTTAAAACACTTTTGCGCCTGACAGAACGTTTTATGAAAGAATATACGGAGGCGAAGCGGGAGCGGAATATCGTAGACTATAATGATTTAGAGCAGCTGGCCCTGTCGATTCTTCTGGATTGGGATGAGGAGAAGCAGGAATATGTGCGTTCGGCGGCGGCAAGGGAGCTGTCGGAACACTTTGCTGAGATTATGATAGACGAGTATCAGGACAGTAACCGGGTACAGGACACGCTGTTAAAGAGTGTGTCAAGAGACGGTTTAGCGGGAATGAATCCCAATATTTTTATGGTGGGGGATGTCAAGCAGAGTATCTATCGTTTCCGCAATGCCTGCCCGGAGCTGTTTGCAGAAAAGCTGGAATCCTATGAAACGGACGAGAGTGCTTCGTACCGCAGGATTGATTTGCACCGGAACTTCCGAAGCAGAGAGGAGATATTGGAGGGAGTAAACTGTGTATTTGAGGAAGTTATGCACAGGGATTTGGGTGGTGTGGAATACGATGCGGCGGCCAGACTCCGGTGTGGCAGGGCGTCCGAAACAGCAGGGGAGAATAAAGAAAAGATTGATACTTATGTGATTTTAGATAAAGGAAATGCAGAGCTGGAGGGGCGGCTGATAGCCACAAAGATTAAAGAGATGGTGCAGTCTTCCAATCCCCTTTTTGTCATGGGAGAGGAGGGATACCGTCCAGTCTGTTACCGAGATATTGTCATCCTTATGAGAAGTGTAAAGAATGTAGGGCAGAGTTATTTTGAAGCGCTGACGGATGCCGGAATACCGGTAGTCATGGAGCACACGCAGGGATTTTTTGACACAAGGGAAATTCAGATAATGACGGGGATGCTGCAGGTAATTGATAACCCACGGCAGGACATTCCGCTCGTGACGGTTCTTGGCAGTCCTATGTTTTACTTTCAGGAGGATGAGCTGGCGGCTGTCCGTGCAGAAAATCGGAATGAGGATTTGTATGGGGCATTACTCTCCTATGAAAAGGAGGATGCCCTTCGGGAGAAAATACAAGGTTTCTTTCAGGTGCTGGGGCGTCTGAGGGAAAAGATTTCTTATGCAACGGTAGCCGAATTGATACAGGATATTTATGATGAAACCAGAATTTATGAGTCTGTCATGATGATGAAGGAGGGGGCGCAGAGGACGGCGAATATGGACAGCCTGATGGAACTGGCAAGGGAGTTTGAGAAGACCACCTATCACGGGCTGTACCAGTTTGTGCGCTATATCAACCGGATTCAGGAGCAGCAGGAGGAGATGGGGGAAGTTAATATTTCCTGCGAGGAGGAGAATGTTGTCCGTATCATGACGATACATAAGAGCAAAGGACTGGAATTTCCGGTTTGTATCGTAGCGGGGATGGGAAGGAAGCTTGGTGGAATGAACCGTTCTTTTCTGACGATTCAGCCGGAAGTCGGGATTGCCTCACAGATTGTGGATAATGAGACAAGGACGACAAAGGACACGATATACCGCAGGTTTTTAAAGCGGCAAAACGATATGGCAGATTTAGGGGAAAATATGCGGGTGCTGTATGTGGCGATGACTCGTGCAAAGGAGAAGTTGATATTAGTCGGGTGTGCTGAACAGGTCGAAACCGAAGCGATGAATTATTTGGGCAGAAGCCGCATTGGCAGTATGCTTGATATGGTATTGCCCGCTGTATTGATAAAATCCGAGTGGTTTACCTTGACAACTGTGGAAAGAGAGAATATGCTGGAAGAAACGGTATCGGAGATTATTCAGGAACAGGTCGAGACAGCGGCACTTTACAATTTTGACACATCTGTCGTATATGATGAAAAGGTGCATGAATATCTGGAACGGCTTGAGGAGACGGAGCAGGCGGCAAGTGAGCCACTGCCGGTTAAAGTTTCGGTTTCCGATTTAAAAATGAAATCCATGGAGGAGACAGAGATGGAAGAATTTACCATTTTGTCTCACGAGGAAGATACCGGGGAGATGCCAGTTCCGAAATTTATGCAGGAAGATAATAGCGAGTCTTCTGCTCACAGAGGGGCTGCTTACGGAACGATATGGCATCAGGTAATGGCGACAATTGATTTTACAAAAACCGGTTCAGAGGAGGAAATAGAAGGGGGTATAGACGAACTGGTAAATAGTGGAAGGCTCCGCGAGGAGGAAAGAGGCGTCATAAACAGCAAAAAACTGCTTACCTTCTTTCAATCCCGGCTGGGGCGTGAAATGCGGGAGGCAGCGGCGCAGGGGAAGCTTCACAGGGAACAGCCCTTTGTAATCGGAAAACCAGCGAACGAAATTTTTCCGGAGAGGGAAGAAAAAGATACCGTGTTGGTTCAGGGGATTATCGACGGGTATTATGAAACCGGGGATGGAATCGTGCTGATGGATTATAAGACAGACTCACTCAGAGCGGGCGAGGAAAATAAGCTGATATGCCGCTATGAAACTCAAATGAAACTATACAGGGAGGCGCTGGAGGAAAGAATGGACAGGCCGGTGATAAAATGCGTGCTGTATTCATTTTCACTGCAAAAGGAGATTGCTGTGCCAGTGTAACAAGGTTCGTAGAGAACATTTTTTCGGATAGAAAGGGAGGATATGTCTATGTATGAAGGATTTGCTAATGTGTATGACCATGTTATGAACAATATTTCTTATGAGGAGTGGTTCGGCAGATTAAAGAGTTATCTGGAAGACCATGGAATAAAGGAGGGGACCATCTGCGAGCTCGGATGCGGAACCGGAATTATGACGGAGATGTTTGCAAAAGCCGGATATCAGATGATAGGGGTAGACCGTTCTGGTGATATGCTGGCACTTGCGAAAAATAAGATGACAGAGTCCGGCTCGGACATTTTATATTTACAACAACCGATGGAAAAGCTTGAGCTGGCAGGCCCGGTGGAGGCGGTCATCAGCGTCTGTGATTCGATAAATTATCTTTTGCAGGAGGAGGATATGATATCTACCTTCTCGCGGGTAAAAAAATATTTGAAACCGGGTGGGTATTTTATCTTTGATTTAAAGACGGCATATTGTTATCAAAACATCATAGGAAACCAGACATGGGTGGAGCAGGATGATGAAATCAGCTACATCTGGGAGAACTATTTTTATGAGGACCAGAATATAAACGAATACACGCTGACGATTTTTAAAAAGCAGCAGGAGGGCGAGCTGTATGAGAAAATCGAGGAGGCGCATTACCAGAAGGCATATTCGGTAAAAAGACTGCGGAGTCTTTTGGAAAAGAGCGGTCTGGAGATGGTAGAATGTTTTGACGAAAATATGAAGACTGAGCAGACGGCAAATAGCGAGAGAATTTATGTGGTGGCAAAGGTACAGGAGGGAAGTTATGAGGAATAGAAAAATTATACTGTTATTACTGGCTGTGCTATTATGTGGTGTGGGAATCCTTTCTATCAACAAGGTCGCCTCCTTTGCCGCAAACCAGAGCGGAGTCGTCACAGCAGATCTCTTGAATATACGGACAGGGGCAGGGACGAATCATGAGATTCTGAAAAGTGGCGGTGTTTCAGTGCAGCTGGAAAATGGCACGAAGGTTACGGTACTTGAATCCCAGAGCGGGTGGTATAAGGTTTCCTTTACCTTTAACGGAAAGGCACTGACAGGCTATGCCAGCGCTCAGTATATTGCAATTGAGAGGGCGGCGACGCCAGCGCCGACGATGCAGACATCGGTAAAAACGACGTACCGTTATGAGACATCATACAAAAAGATACAGGCACCGGCAAAAATAAAAAAGAAAACGAAGGTGTACAAAAAAGCGGGTGGAAAGCAGCTAAAGGTTTCAAAAAAGGCGGTCACGCTTGCAGCAAAGAAAAAAATAAAAATTACCGGTGAAAAAACCGTGAAGGGGAAAAAGTGGTTTAAAATTTCTTTTACCTATAAAAAGAAAACGAGAACCGGATATGTCAGGGAGCTTTATGTAAAGATGACCTTAAAGCCGAAAGCAAATGCGGCCATCACGAATCTGAAACCATCTGTAAAGGTACGGACTAAGGCGAATACAAAGGCTGCTTACAAAAAGGTAAGCGGCAAGGCAGTAAAGCTGGCAAAGGGAACAACGGTAGAGATCGGGAAAGAAAAGATAGTGAAAGGGAAAAAATGGTATAAAGTTTATTTTTCCTATGCAGGGAAAACCCGGAGCGGGTATCTTCTGACGAAATATGTGAAACTGGCGAAGAAAAAGGTTGTGAAAAAGGTACCGGTGATTGCGCTGAATAGTAAAGAATTTGAGAAGGCAATGACGCAGGAAGGGTTTCCGGAAACTTATAAAAAACAACTAAGAATATTGCATCAGGCATATCCATACTGGCAGTTTAAGGCATATAAGACAGGGCTTGACTGGAATACTGCGGTGGCGAATGAATCCAAGCTGGGCGTGAATCTGATTTCGAACGCAAAGTCTGCGGCTTGGAAGTCGATGGAGCCGGGGGCTTATGACGCCACTACCGGAACATGGAAAGTGTTTGACGGGAGTACATGGGTTGCGGCTTCTAGGACGGCGATTGCCTATTATATGGATCCGAGAAACTTTTTGAACGACCGGAATATTTTCCAGTTCGAAATGCTGGAGTACCAGTCACAGTACCAGACAAAAACGGGAATCAATGCCATTTTAGCAAACACCCCGTTTTATAATAAGAGTTTTAATTACACAGATATACAGACAGGAAAGGCAAAGACGATATCCTATACCGATGCCTTTGTCGCTGCGGCAAGGGAGTCCGGAGTAAGCCCGTACCATCTGGCGTCAAGGGTAAAGCAGGAGGTTGTTACGGGTTCGACTACAACAAGTATTGCGGTAACCGGAACGAATTCCACTTATCCGGGAATATTTAACTTTTATAATATTGGAGCAACGAGTGGAAAAAATCCGGCGTTAAATGGGCTGAAGTGGGCGAGCAGTGGAAATACTTATCTGCGGCCGTGGAAGGATCGCTACCGCTCGATCGTCGGCGGGGGCATGTTTATCGGCGCCAGCTATATCAATAAGGGGCAGAATACGGGTTATCTGCAGAAGTTTAATGTAACGAATTACCAGAGATACGACCATCAGTATATGACAAACGTGGAAGCAGCATATTCGGAGGCAATCAAGACAAAAAGAGCATATGCAGGAATTATGGATAAATCGCCAATCGTATTTTCCATTCCGGTTTATAACAATATGCCTGCTTCAAACTGCCCGGCGCCTAGATAGGCGTCAGGACAGAGGAATCACAGGCGTGCTTTTGTTCAGAGGAAGGACGACAAGACTATGAAGAAAAAATGGCGGGGAATGATTATTTTTATGGGACTGCTGGGCGCATTTCTGGCAGTGCCCTGTATGGCGGAGGCGAGTAGTGGGACAATTCAGTTTACGACGGCGTCTTCTCAGGTAAAAAAGGGAGATATGTTCACGGTGGTGTGTCAGGTCACATCGTCAAATACTTTTTTAGATACTGAATTTTCGATCGATTATAATGCAAAAATTCTGCAGTTTGTGAGCGGGGGAAAGAAGGTGTCCGGTTCCGGCGGTAACCTGCAGGTTGCTTCTACGGGGAACAAAACGGCGACGAATAAAAAGACTTTTTCCCTGCAGTTTGTAGCGCTGAAAAATGGTGCGAGCAACATTTCCGTGATGGGTTCTGCAAAGGTAACGGATGAGGATGGGAATACCTTTTCCATATCCAGTAACCGCCTGTCGATTCTGGTAAGCAAAGAGGGAAGTGTGCAGGAAAAACCGGGCGAAACTGTAGTGCCTAAGATTACGCCAAAACCAGTTAAGAGCGGGAATAATAAACTGAAAAGCCTAAAACTGACGGCGCTCAGCATGAACCCGCAATTTACTGCGGATACAAGGGAGTATACGGCATCGGTAGACTGTAATACGGATGTTTTATACCTTTCCTTCGAGACAGATAATAAAAAGGCAGGCGTACAGGTCCAGGGAAATGAGGGGCTGAAAACCGGAGAGAACAAGGTGCGTATTCTTGTGACGGCGGAGAATGGGAAGCAGCTTGCCTATGACATTACGGTTCATAAGGAGAACCAGACGGAGACAGAGGAGCGCCAGAAGAAGGAGAAGGCAGAGGAAAAGGATATCGCTTTTCAGATTGCGAAAAAAAATAATCATATTATCCTAAAAAATTCGTATGAATTTGAGGTGCTGGAAACTTCGGGGCTTACGAATATTCCGGCTGGTTATATACAGTCCAGTATTGAGCTGAATGGTATTTCTGTTCCGGCATTTACTATGGAAAATGATTTGGGCAATAATTATCTGCTTCTTTATCTGAAGGGACCGACAGGAGAAAACAATATTTACCAGTATGACCGTGCAGAACAGACCTTGCAGAGATATACGGGAAGTATGATTGAAAAGGTAAACAGAGGAGCGGGTGAGGGGAAGAAAAGTGCCGCGCCGCTTATGTCAAATTACGTTTTTCTGGGCGTGATTACGGGATTGATTATTATCATTTTATGTATGCTGATTGCTATGTTGAAGATGGCAATGAAGCGCCGTGAGGACAGAAAGAAGATTCCATCCTCCGAAAAAAATATAATGGACGACCTTGATTTTTAGGCGTTCATTTGTTACACTCTCGATATAACAAATAGCATTCTTTTTAGGGAGGCACACAAATGTATATTTCGATTGACTTTAATAGCAATGAAGCGTTATATTTACAGTTGCGGAATCAGATTATTCTAGCAATCGTAAAGGCTGAGCTGCGGGAGGGGGAAAATCTTCCCTCAGTAAGAGAACTGGCTGATACAATCGGAATCAATATGCACACAGTAAACAAGGCGTATGCCGTCTTGAGACAGGAGGGCTATCTCCGTTTAGACAGAAGGAGAGGTGCTGTGGTAGCGGTTGATATGGATAAGGTCAAGGCGACAATGCAGCTTGCTGAGACGCTGGATTTATTACTGGCACAGGCGATATGTAAAAAAGTAGAACGACAGGATGTGCATGAGCTGGTAGACCAGATTTATGACCACTATGACAAGTACCGCGATTAAAATTGTGTGGGAACACGGAAGGGAATCATAATTCATGAAGGGACAATTTACCGCAGAGGCGGAAAAAGCAATAAACAGGGCGGCGAAATATGCTGTCAGATTGGGCAACACAGTGCTTGGCACGGAGCACATTTTATATGGGCTGAGTGCAGCTCCGGGAGTGGCTTCCCGGATATTAAAGGAAAATAAGCTGGATAAGGATGCAATCTCTTTTGAGATAGAGAATTACTGCGGCATTGGGACGACGGTTATGTCAGATAAAGCAGACTGTGAGATGTCGCCAAAGCTGGAGGAGCTTCTTGTGAAAAGCGCTGAGGAAGCAGAGAAAATGGACTCAGACAAAGTAGGGACGGAGCATATTCTGATGGCGATTCTGAAAGAACAGAACTGTACGGCATATCATGTTCTGGTAACGGCGAACCTTAACATCCAGAAGGTGTATATGGATATTGTGACGACCGTAGGAGGAGATGCTGCGGTCGCTAAAAATGATTTAATTGCCAGCCGTACAAAAAACCGGAAGAATACGTCATCAACGCCGATTCTTGACCAGTATGCAAGGGATTTGAATGAGTATGCGAGAGAGGGCAGGATTGATCCTGTTCTGAGCAGAGAGGATGAAATCGGCAGCGTAATAGAAATTTTGAGCAGGAGAACGAAAAATAATCCCTGTCTGATTGGTGAGCCGGGAGTAGGAAAAACAGCTATTGCGGAAGGGCTGGCAGTTCGCATCGAGGAGGGAGATGTACCGGATTCGGTTGCGGGAAAGAGAGTTATGACGCTGGATTTGTCCGGTATGGTAGCAGGCTCGAAATACAGGGGAGAGTTTGAGGAAAGAATTAAGCGTGCGATTCGGGAGACGCAGTCTGCCGGAAATATTTTGCTGTTTATAGATGAATTGCATACCGTAATCGGCGCAGGCGGGGCCGAGGGGGCGATAGATGCTTCCAATATTTTAAAGCCGGCGCTGGCGCGGGGAGAGATTCAGGTTATCGGCGCTACGACGCGTGAGGAATACCGCAAACACGTAGAGAAGGATGCGGCGCTGGAAAGGCGTTTTCAGCCTGTTGTGATTGAGGAGCCGACGGAGGCGCAGACAATCCATATGCTGCAAGGACTGAGAGGGCGTTATGAGGATTATCATCAGGTAATTATCAGCGACGAGGCGATTGAAGCGGCAGTGCGGCTGTCAGTGCGGTATATCAATGACCGTTTTCTGCCGGATAAGGCGATTGATTTGATAGATGAGGCGGCGGCAAGGTTTCGGCTTCAGCGTGTAATAAAGAAGGGCGAGTCCGTGAAAAAGCTGGAAAAAAAGGCGGATGAGCTATATGACAAAAGGGAAAAGGCACTGATAGAGGGGGATATGGATAAGGTGCTGGCAATCCGTGAGGAGGAGAAAGAGAATGAAGGGAAGCTTGCCAAGGAGAGAAAGAAGGCGGCGAAAAAAGGAAGAAAGTCGAGCAATACAATAACGGAAAGCCATATTGCGGAGGTTGTTGCAAAATGGACACATATACCGGTGCAAAAGCTTGCCGAGGAGGAGATGGAACGTCTCAGGAAGCTGGATGAGATTCTCCACGAGAGAGTGGTCGGTCAGGAGGAGGCAGTTCAGGCAGTCTCCCGGGCGATTCGCAGGGGACGGGTAGGCTTGAAGGATCCGAAAAGACCGATTGGCTCCTTTTTGTTCTTAGGCCCGACCGGAGTGGGAAAGACCGAACTAAGCAAAGCGTTGGCAGAAGCTGTGTTTGGCTCAGAAAAAGATATGATACGGGTAGATATGTCAGAATATATGGAAAAAAGCAGTGTATCAAAGATGATTGGTTCACCGCCGGGATATGTCGGTTATGAGGAGGGCGGACAGCTGAGTGAGAAGGTGCGCAGAAAGCCATACTCGGTACTGTTGTTTGATGAGATAGAAAAGGCGCATCCGGATGTGTTCAATATGCTTTTACAGGTACTGGAGGATGGGCATATTACGGACGCGCAGGGAAGGAAGGTAGACTTTAAAAATACGATTATCATTATGACCTCCAATGCGGGGGCAAACCGCATTATTTCACCAAAGACGCTTGGCTTCGGACAGACGCTGAGTGAGGAGGAAGCTCACAAAAAAATGAAGGCGGGTGTTATGGAGGAGGTTAAACACATCTTTAAACCGGAGTTTATCAACCGCGTTGATGAGATGATTGTCTTCCATGCACTGACAAAAGAAAATATTCACGATATAGCAGGTATTATGATTCGAAACTTTATTAAGCGGGTAAAAGAGCAGATGGATATGGATTTAACCCTTCAGCCTGAGGTGACGGAGTTTGTTTCGAAGAAGGGCTTTGACCGCGATTACGGAGCAAGACCGCTTCGCCGTGCCCTGCAGACAGAGGTGGAAGATGTGCTGGCAGAGGCAGTGCTGGCGGAGAATATTGTTATGGGAAGCAAGGTAGTTATGGGGGTTGAAAAAAAGGACGGAAAGACAAAAGTTTATGTACAAAATTTCACAAAAAAAGGATAGAAAAAAAGGGTAATATATTGTATACTGTAGATAAATGAAAAACGAAGGAGGACTCAGAGGATGAGTGTTGTGGAAGAACTGATTCGCAAGGATGATAAGGGGACATTGAGCTTTGGGAATTATCTGTTAAGTACGAAGACAAAAAAGTCGGATTTCCAATTTGAGGGAGCATCGTATAAGATAAAGACCTTCAAAGAAATAACGAGACTGGAGAAAAACGGAGTTCTTGTATATGAGTCAGTTCCCGGTTCGGCAGTGACGAACTTTAAAGGAAATAAAGAAGTTGTTGAATTTGATGTAGAGGCGTTAGGGGATATCGGTTTTACATTGGAGATGGAGCCTTCACAGGAGTACAAGCTGGTTGTCAATGGGGTATCTGCCGGACGTATTCCGACCAATGTGGGCGGCAAGTTAAATGCCAGTCTGGAATTGGACGAAGGGCAAACAGTAAGTGTAAAAATTGTAAAGTGTTAATCCGGTTTGGCAGAGAGCCGGTCGGAGCCTGACTGAGAGTGAGTGCTGAGCACACAGTTTTCAGTCGGGCTTTTATTACGGTGCAAAGGGGAAAATATGGCGAAGGAGAAAACGTTATTTTTTTGCAAGGATTGTGGATATGAAACGACAAAGTGGCAGGGACAGTGCCCGGGATGCCATGCGTGGAATACGATGGTGGAGGCGCCTGCCGTAAAAAAGGGCAAGAACGGTTCTTCTGTGCGCCGCACGGAAATGAGCGCAAAGCCCGCCAAAATCAATGAGATTGAAACCCAGGGGGAGAGTCGGCAGGAAACCGGGATGCCGGAGCTTGACCGGGTTCTTGGCGGTGGTATTGTGCCGGGCTCGCTGATTTTAGTTGGCGGTGATCCGGGGATTGGAAAGTCTACGCTGCTGCTTCAGATGTGCCGGCTGCTGGCAGAGAAGAAAAATCGTGTTTTGTACATATCGGGGGAGGAGTCTGCCAGACAGATTAAGCTGCGGGCAGAGCGTATCGGTACATTTTCCGATGAGCTGATGCTCTTTTCTGAAACCTGTATGAGTGCTGTCGTTCAGGCGGTAGAGGAGGTCTCTCCAAAGGTTGTCATTATTGATTCCATCCAGACAATGTTTGAGGAGACGGTGGATGCTGCTCCGGGTAGTGTCAGTCAGGTAAGAGAGGTTACAGGGGTTCTGCTGCGTCTGGCAAAGAGCAAAAATATTACAGTGTTTATTGTTGGGCATGTCACAAAGGAAGGCAATGTGGCAGGGCCGAGGATGTTAGAGCATATGGTAGATACGGTGCTATATTTCGAGGGGGACAAGACGGCAATGTACCGGATGCTGCGAGGGGTGAAGAACCGTTTTGGCTCAACGAATGAAGTCGGAGTCTTTGAAATGCAGAATCAGGGGCTTATCGAAGTACCGAACCCGTCAGAATATATGATGCAGGGACGGCTGGAAAATGAGGCTGGCTCGGTTGTTGTCTGTACGATGGAGGGAACAAGACCATTTTTGATTGAGGTACAGGCGCTTGTCTGCCAGACAAGCTTCCCTATGCCAAGGAGAACCGCAGTTGGGACGGACTACAACCGTGTTAATCTTCTGATGGCAGTGTTAGAAAAGAGGCTGGGTGTGCGTATGGCAGATTGTGATGCCTATGTCAATGTTGCCGGAGGAATGAAAGTAACGGAACCGGCGCTTGACTTGGCGCTGGTGGCGGCATTGTTATCCAGCCATCATGGAAGAAGTCTTGACAGTGATGTCATTTTGTTTGGAGAAGTAGGGCTGGTTGGCGAGGTTCGTGCGGTGTCTCAGGCAGAACGCCGTATCGCAGAAGCGATTAAGACGGGCTATACAACCTGTATACTGCCGGATAGTAATTGCCGTTCGATTCAGAAGGCGGGCAATCTGGATGTCAGTGGGATTCGCCTGATTGGCGTCAAGCACATCCGGGAACTATTAGAATACATTTGAGTGGTATGACAGTTTGGGTAAAAGTTAAGGAGGTCATATGGAACAGATAAAAGAAATGTGGGATTTAGTTTTTAATTGGATAGGGAACGGGAAAAAGGCGATTATGGGAGGATGTTTTTTGCTGGCAGGCATGATCGGGCAGAGTATGTCTGATAAAACGCTTACCCAGATACCATTTATTCTTATGGCGATGGGACTGCTCTGTTATGTAAATGCCCTGTTCTCAAAGGTTACCAAAAATAATATAAATTTACTAATATATCTGTTACTCAATATTTTTTTGACAGAGATTTGTATTGCGGTTGTCTCGGCAGGGGCAGTTTCGGAAACGACAATGTTTGGTATCTGTATTGCCTGCGTTCTTGTGCTGTGGGTGCTGCAGGTGTTTATGGTTCGTGCAGAGGTTATGACAAAAAGGATTGTGCTCGCTTTTTTGATGACCTGTCTTGATGCCGTGGCAGTGCTG
Source organism: Lachnoclostridium sp. UBA3262 (assembly GCA_002362575.1). Classification (GTDB taxonomy): domain Bacteria; phylum Bacillota; class Clostridia; order Lachnospirales; family Lachnospiraceae; genus Eubacterium_F. Next base: position 64,940 of record DEUM01000012.1, read on the forward strand.
GCTGCCTTTGCTCTGCCGATAATAATAGAAGTATGGAGGGAGAATTCGTGATGGAATCCAGAAGAAATCAGGCAATCCAGTTTTTCAAGGAAGGATATAACTGTGCACAGGCTGTTGTGCTGGCACATAGCGATTTGCTGGGTATGGAAAAGGAGCAGCTGCTAAAGGTGTCCCAGTCCTTCGGAGGCGGTATGGGGCGTATGAGACAGGTGTGCGGAACGGTGTCGGCAATGCTTATGGTTGCGGGATTATTGACCGGAAGCGCGAACCCCAAAGATTTGGAAAACAAGAAAGAAAATTATGATATGGTTCAAAGGCTGGCCGCCGCTTTTGAAAAAAAGAATGGCAGTATAATCTGCCGCCAGCTTTTGGGACTTGAGACAAAGCAGTCCTCTGTGGGGGCGGAGTACCGGGAGGGAACGACGCCGGAGCCGCGGACGGAGGAGTATTATAAAAAGCGTCCCTGCACAGAGCTTATCGGGGACGCCTGTGATATTTTAGCGGAGCATTTTTAAAACGTAGAGTAGCCGGATGATGCCGTGTTGAACCTGTTTCGACATGGCATCATCCGGTTATGAGAAAGAAAGATTGAAACATTAAAAATAAAAAAATTTGAATTTTTTTTAAATTTCTTGTAGGAATTTCCCTTCTGAATTTGTTCTTTATGGTAGAGGGACTTTTTTTATTAAGTCTCAAATCAATAAAAAAGAAGGGAAATATCAAAATGAAGAACAGAAGAAAAAGTTTACAAAGGGAAAGAAAAGCCAGAAAAATGAAAAAAAGCATTGCACTGCTGTTGTTTTTGTGTATGCTGATAAGTAACAGCATGGGAACAGCCTTTGCCACAGAAACAGAAGATGTTGGCGAGTCAGCAGAGCTGGACTCCGCAGAGAGCAGAAACCA
>DEUM01000059.1 GCA_002362575.1 Lachnoclostridium sp. UBA3262
ACTTAAGAACCTTGCGAAAAATAACATATTATGGTATGGTAAAGAATAGGACAGCTTGATAGCGTGAATAATACAAGTTCAGAGCGATGATACAAGCTGAAAAAATACATTATGAATATGGAGGAAATAACTATGTTAGTTTCAGCAGAAGAAATGTTAACCAAAGCAAAGGCTGGCAAATATGCAGTAGGCCAGTTTAATATCAATAATCTGGAGTGGACGAAGGCCATTCTTCTTACAGCACAGGAATTGAACTCTCCGGTTATTCTCGGCGTATCAGAGGGTGCCGGAAAGTATATGTGTGGTTATAAGACAGTTGTGGGAATGGTAAATGGAATGTTAGAGGAATTAGGGATTACCGTTCCAGTAGCGCTTCATCTTGACCATGGAAGCTATGAGGGTGCAAAGGCATGTATCGAGGCCGGGTTCTCCTCAATTATGTTTGACGGCTCCCATTATCCGATTGAAGAAAATGTAGCAAAGACAAAGGAATTAGTCGCTATCTGCAAAGAGAAGGGAATGTCCATCGAGGCAGAGGTTGGTTCCATCGGAGGCGAGGAAGATGGTGTTGTCGGTGCCGGCGAGTGTGCAGATCCGGATGAGTGTAAAATGATTGCTGACCTTGGGGTTACGATGCTGGCAGCAGGAATCGGTAACATTCATGGAAAATATCCGGAAAACTGGGCAGGACTTAGTTTTGAAACACTGGATGCCGTTCAGCAGAAAACAGGGACAATGCCTCTTGTTCTGCATGGTGGAACAGGAATCCCGGCAGATATGATTAAAAAAGCGATTTCGCTTGGTGTATCAAAAATTAACGTAAACACAGAGTGTCAGCTTTCCTTCCAGGAAGCTACTCGCAAATATATCGAGGCAGGCAAAGATAAAGAAGGAAAGGGATTTGATCCTCGTAAACTTCTTGCTCCGGGAACAGAAGCAATCAAAGAGACAGTAAAAGAAAAAATGGAATTATTTGGTTCTGTTGGAAAGGCTTGACAATTTATTTTTGTATAAATTTCGTCTAACTTGGCATAATACTCCTGTAACTAATCATTAGCAAATAGGAGGAAGTTGAAGATGGCAAGAAATTTTGCGGATGAGTACAATGAGACTAACAGTACAAATGTGAATTCTAAGAATTCGACAAATGCAAGGAACACAAGTAAAAACACATCAAAGAACAGTACAAGGAATACGACAAAGAATTCATCGAATACGACAAATGCAACGAACACAAGCAGAAATCAGGCGAAGAATTCTTCCAATTCATCAAACTGTGACTAGTCAGAAAAGCCGGCCTGTGGGCCGGCTTTTGTCTATTTGGAAAACTGACCGGAAAAGTGTTCTATTTGTTATTTTGCGCGAATAAATTGTAAGAAAAGGGTGTGCGCAGATGAGTGAATTTATGAAACCACAAATAATGTCATGGGAGCAGATATCCCGGTACATATATAACAGCGGTACATTGTTGGTAGATTTGCGGGGAAAAGAAGAATATGCGGCAGGGCATGTGACAGGTGCTTGGAACATACCTTATGAGGAACTGGAGAATCATCTTCGGGAGATAAGTAGTTATGAAAGAATAATTTTTTACTGTGCACATGGAAATCACAGTCTGGTTGCCGCCAGAATGTTGGCAAAACGGGGAAAGCAGGCATACAGTATGGCGGGTGGATATGAGGCTGGAAAAAAGACGCTATGAGTTTTCGAAACTGCTTGACGGATAGAATTACAGTACGTATAATATAGTGATATTGGAGCTTATGCAGAAAAACTAAAGAATGAGGGAAACATGGAGAAATATGAAATGATAGCGCCGTGCCATTTTGGGATGGAAGCGGTATTAAAAAGAGAAATTACGGATTTAGGATATGACATAACAGAGGTAGATAACGGTAAAGTTACTTTTGCCGGGGATATTACTGCTATCGCAAGAAGCAATATTTTTTTGAGAACGACCGAACGGATTCTTTTAAAAGCGGCGTGCTTCCGGGCAGAAACCTTTGATGAATTATTTGAAAATATAAAGGCGCTTCCGTGGGAGCGCTACATACCAAAGGACGGGAAATTCTGGGTGGCGAAAGCAAATTCCGTCAGCAGTAAGCTCTTTAGTCCATCCGATATCCAGAAAATTGTAAAAAAAGCAATGGTAGAGCGGATGAAGCAGACATATCATACCGATTGGTTTGAGGAGACAGGGGAGTCTTATCCGCTTCGTATCAGCATTATAAAAGACATCGTGACAGTGGGGCTTGATACAACAGGAGAGTCGCTTCACAAAAGGGGCTACCGTAAGTTTACGGCGCCTGCACCGGTATCGGAAACACTGGCGGCAGCAATTCTTTTGCTGTCACCGTGGAAAAAAGACAGAGTTTTGGTAGATCCGTTCTGCGGGAGCGGGACGATACCGATAGAGGCGGCAATGCTTGCGAGGAATATAGCGCCCGGCATGGAAAGAGAATTTACTGCCGAGGGTTGGAACAATCTGATTCCAAGAAAGATATGGTACGATGCCGTTACAGAGGCAAATGATCTTATTATACAGGATGCGCAGCTCACGATTCAGGGGTATGACATCAGTGAGGAGGCGTTGAAAATGGCAAGGGCGAATTCACAGCTTGCCGGTGTGGAGAAAGAAATTCATTTTCAGCAGCGCGATATAAGAGATTTCAGCAGCCCGAAAAAATATGGTTTTGTAATTAGCAATCCGCCTTATGGGGAACGTCTTTCCACAAAAGAGGAGATGTGGAATTTGTATCGTAATATTGGACAGGTCATGGAGGAGAATGAAACATGGTCCTTCTTTTTGCTGAGCGGCTATGAGGATGCCGTGAAGGCGATAGGAGCAGGCGGTTCGCGAAAAAAGGCGACAAAAAACCGAAAGATTTACAATGGGATGATGAAGACCTATTTGTACCAGTACATGGGGCAGAAACCGCCGTACAGAAAGGAAAGAAAAGAAGATGAGTAAGAAAAAGCTTGTATTTGCGACAGGAAATCAGGGAAAGGTGAATGAGTTCCGTCAAATGCTGGGAGAAGAATACGAGATTTATTCCATGAAGGATTTAAACCTAGATATAAATATTGTAGAGGACGGAAAGACATTTGAGGAAAATGCGGTAATCAAAGCAAAGGCAGTTATGGAGGCGACCGGGGAGATGGTGCTTGCAGATGATTCGGGATTTGAAGTGGACTGTCTGAATAAAGAGCCGGGAATTTACTCAGCACGATATATGGGAGAAAATACGCCGTATTCGATAAAGAATCAGGAGCTGTTAAGACGCTGCGAAGGCGTGCCGGAAGAAAAGAGAGGTGCAAGGTTCGTCTGTGTGATTGCCTGCGCCTATCCGGATGGAAGCGTAGACACGGCAACTGGTATCATTGAGGGAAAAATCGCGCATGAGCCAAAAGGAGAAAATGGCTTCGGTTATGATCCAATCTTTTTTTTGCCGGAGCGCGGCTGTACAACAGGAGAACTGCTACCAGAGGAAAAGAACCAAATCAGTCATCGGGGAATTGCGATACGAAAAATGGTAAAAATACTAAAAGAGAAAGGTAATGTATGAAGAAAGCGTTAATTTTTAGTGATTCACATGGAAAAAATGAAAATATGTTTGATGTGATATCCCGTTATCAGCAGGTAGATGCTATTTTTCATATGGGGGATATTGAAGGGGCAGCGGACAGACTCAGACAGTCTGTGAATTGCGCTGTCTGTATTGTGCGGGGCAACTGTGATTATACATCGGAACTTCCGGAAAGCCGGATTGTAGAATTTGGCGGACAACGAATCGCCATGTGTCATGGGCATAGACATTTATATAGCGGAAATACCGATGTGCTGAAATATTGGGGACAGGAGCAGAAAGCAGATATTGTCATGTTTGGACATACCCATATCCCATATCTGGAGCAGGGAGAAAAGATAACCCTGCTGAATCCGGGAAGTATATCAACACCGAGACAGGAGAAAAAGATACCCACCTATGCTCTGCTTGAGATAGATGGGGAGGGACATCCACACTTTACGATGTGTGAGTATCTTAGCCAGACACCGCCAATTTAAACGAGGGCAAATATCGCATTAAATACCCCCTGCGATGCGATACCCATAATGATGCCGGCAAGGAGAACGCCTCCCATGCAGGCAAGAACAGCGGGTTTAAATTTCATATCCAAAAGGCTTGCGGCAAGTGTGCCGGTCCACGCACCTGTGCCCGGAAGTGGGATTCCGACAAAGAGCAGAAGGGCAACAAACAATCCCCGCCCTGCCTTTTCCTGAAGTTTTTTTCCGCCCTTTTCGCCCTTTTTCAGGCAAAAGCTAAAGAATTTTCCAATGACAGGTTTATCCGAACCCCATACCAGCAGTTTTCTGGCAAAGAGGTAAATAAAAGGCACTGGCAGCATATTACCGATAACACAGATAATATATGAGGGAAGTATGGGAAGGTCAAACCCCACTGCATAGGGAATGGCGCCGCGGAGCTCAATGAGCGGAACCATGGATATAAGAAATATAATAATATAATGCGTAAACATAATGCGTATTCTCCTAACTCTGTAATTGGGAATGGCTTATATAAGCACATACCGGGATAAGTAAAACAATTCTTTTCCTATTTTACATGAAAGCCTGATATCCGTCAACAAGCGGTATTGAAAAAATGATAGGGTGCTTGCTTAATCATTTATGGTAAAGCGGCAGGTATCTTATGTCTCTTGTTCAAGATATCACTCCCAGCGAAAAATGAATTGTCTCCTTCGTTTACAAAAGTGTTCCGCCGCCCTTCGCAAAACTCGCTGTCTGCATTGTCGTTTTTCCTGCCTTTTGGCAGTATTGCCGCCCGCCGGTCCTTATGCACCACCTTAGTTATTGATTACTGCGGGCAGCACCAAAGGTGCACATTTATGAAAGAAGGATGAAAAAAACAAATACATTTATTTTTTGACATCCTTCTTTCATAAATGGATGCTTTGCATCTGCCCGCAGTATAATGTGACTGATTTTGGTGGTGCATCAGTACCGTTGCGTGGCGGCTGAAGTGAGAACGCACTGTCAAAAGGCAGAAAAACCGACAGCAGACATCTCAGACAATGCTCGGGCGGCGTATTTGTAAACGAAGGAAACATAATTTTTCGGGGAGTGATATAAGAACAAGAGCCGTAAGATACCCGCCGCTTTGAAAGTATAAATGATTAAGTAATTGCCCGGTAAAAATAAAAAAAGGTATTGACAAAGAGAAATCATCTGTCTATAATAAAGAAGTCGCTGTTGATAAGCGTATGGGATCTTAGCTCAGCTG
>DEUM01000050.1:0-54421 GCA_002362575.1 Lachnoclostridium sp. UBA3262
GGTAGTAAATTTGACACTACCGAAGGAGAAAGGAAGAAGGATTTATGAAAACGATGGATGAAAAGTTTATGAGGGCAGCGATTTCGCAGGCGGGGAAAGCATTCCGGCAGGAGGAGACGCCGATAGGCTGTGTTATTGCCTATCAGGATAAGATTATTGCCCGTGGCTATAATAAAAGAAACGGAAAGAAAAACACACTTGCCCATGCAGAGATATTGGCAATTAACAAAGCTACTAAGGTGCTTGGGGACTGGCGGCTGGAAGGGTGCACGATGTATGTGACGCTGGAGCCCTGCCCAATGTGTGCCGGAGCGATTATTCAGGCAAGGATAGACAGGGTGGTCATCGGGAGCATGAATCCGAAGGCGGGCTGCGCGGGTTCTGTTATCAATCTCCTGCAGATGTCCGGTTTTAACCATCAGGCAGAGATAACGACCGGGGTTTTAGGGGATGAGTGCAGTCAGTTAATGAAAGATTTTTTTCGACATCTGAGGGAAACGTAGGATACCCGCCGCATTAAAAATATAAATGATTAAGTAATTGCCTTAATACCGCCGTGAATACGGTTGACATAGGTGCTAAAAAAAGATATAATCAGCAGTGTATTATTGTTAAAATTTCCGTGCAGCCGGGGAGATAGCGGTGCCCTGTACCTGCAATCCGCTACAGCAGGGGTGTTGTCCCACCGAGGATTTTTTGACGGAGAGCCGCCCGGGATAAGTGGCGTTGACGTTTTGGTCTTGCGCAACAGGAACTTGTGAACCGTGTCAGGTCAGGAATGAAGCAGCACTAAGCAAACCTTTCTGTGTGACGTGAGGGTGCCGGAGCCGAGTTAACTGTTTCGGTAACGTCTTCTGATTTGGATTCGACGTGGGATGCACGGATTTATTATTAGATATAAGAAAGCATTGGGTGACGATATATGTCAGCGGAACTTAATATGAATGGCACAAATTCAGTTGCCAAAGGGACAATTATTTACGAGAAGGGCGAGCCGCTCCAGTCAGTTGCATTGGTACTAAAGGGGCGGGTTACGGTTCAGGCGGACGGTGCAAAACTGACGCTGGGCTCAGGAAATTTTTTGGGGATGTGTGATACGGAGACAAAAGTACATTCCTTTACTTATACTGCCCTTGACGATTTAGTTTTATATGGACTGCCAGTCAGTGATTATGAACAAGCATGCCTCCTGTTGGATGAAAAGACACAATACCGGGGGCTTTTAGTTACGTCATTTAATTACCTTATTTCAGATTTAAACAAAATATACAATAAACTAAAGACGGAGACAGAGGCAGCCAATGATTTTATTTTTCGGATATACGAGGAATACCAGACCGTTGTAAAGGCTTCCGGTCTTATGCCGGAAAAGATATCTTCCATTGAGAGAATCGAGCAGCAGAAGCCCGAGGAGGTATCGCTGCATCCACGTCTTGAGTATTGTCTCCAATGCACGAAAATACCAGTGGAAGCACAGAGAAATTTTTATAGCGGAAGCGCTTATGTAGCAAGAGAGCAATATACAACTCAGTGTCAGGTAATACCGACATTGTTAGAGGGATGCCGTGGATATGGAGAATGGCTCAGCCGTGTTTTCCGCATTATGGTTATGGATGAAAAAAATCTGTTTTCGCTGATCGGACGAATGGCGCTGGCGCTGAGGAAAGCCGGACAGGATGACAGCAAGCTGAGCGGTATACTGGACGAATTGATTAAAAAAATAAATGAAACAGAAAAAATTCTGATAGAAGTGGTGGGCGTTACACCGAATCTGGATAGAGAGCGAATGGAAAAAATATATTTTGCTCTGCTGTCGGATGACGAAGGGGCGCTTACTACTAATGAAAAAGAAGATATTTCTGTTCTGAACAGTTCTTTGACGCAGATACTTGAGTATGCACCAATTCATGTCAAGGTCTCTGGAGAATTTGGGGAAGCAGTAGAAGAATTCCTCGGACTTCGCGACAAATTTGCGAGGGTGCCGGAGGCAGCAGCAGTGCGTAAAAAACTGACGGCTGGCTTCTTTGAAATATATGAGGCAGTTGTGAAAAAGAGCTTCGAGGATGAGAATCCACCTCTCGCTGTCAAACTATTTTTGCGGTACGGATATGTCAGCGAGGAGCTTCTGACGGCAGACCAGCTGCGCACGCTTGTATCACTGCCGGATATTGATAATGAAAATCTGGAATGTAAAGTATACACGATGCCGATGTGGCTTCGGGAAATATATGAAGGCAGGAAAAACCCTTCAAAGGATGAATTTGATACAGACTTTGAGGAATATCTGCGCAAGGAAGCGGCAACGGGTAAAATGGAAAAGAATGCGGCTCAGGATAAGTTTGAAAATCCGGACGAGCGGCTCCATTTTGAAGTAGACAAATTGATGCGTTATGCGGACAGAGTTGTCAACGGTAATATTTCTGCCTTTGTTCCGGTACTTTGCTCAGAGGGACTGTACAATAAGCTGGAAAATGCTGTAGTTACCGGTGCGGCAATTAACTCTGAGGTGCATAAGCTGGAAAAAATTGACTACAGTATATTCTACAGGGAGAGGATAACGGCTTATCAGTCGGTAGAAATTACAAATTTTACGAACATTGAGCGGTACACGCCGGATTTCATTTTGTTTCCGGTATATGGGCGCAATGGTGTTATGTGGCAGGACATTGAGGGGCGAAAGAAACAGACACATGCCAGGATTCTTTTGCCATCGTTGATAGAGCAGGATTTAGGACAGGAAATATTGAAGATGATAGCACATTTCCGCTGGGAAAAATGCCGTACCGACATGGGGGCACAGTGGAATAATTACCGCTACCCATCGCTGACGAGTGAGTACACAGACTATTTGCAGTTCTATAAAAAGAATAGCGATTTGACACCGGAGAAAAAAGAGAAGGTAAAGGCGCAGTTACAGCAGTGCAACAATAAGCACAGAGAGGTCTTTGCCAAAGACTATCAGGACTGGGTAATGCGGGAGGCGGTTGGAGCGATGAGGCTGAACCGTATTTCCAGAGGCATTTTGTATACGTACTGCCCATTTGCATCTGATATTGCACAGGGGCTTCTGGTGCAGAACTCGTATCAGGAGGCGGCGAGACGTTATACGACAGAAAAGCGTAAGCAGGAGCAGCTGTTGACAGTAGTGGAACGCAAATTTGAGAAGAACGGTATGGATATTCCGGAAGAAATAAAACAAACGAAAAAATACCTGCTGGATGTATAAGATTCAATACTGAGGGAACAGGATAAGTAAGGAGCAGAGTACAATATGGGAAAAAGATATGAAATGACGCGGCGTTGTGCGCATATTCGTAGCCTGATTGAAGAAAATAAATATACAAAGGCATTGGAGCAGATAGATGAGCTGGTCCTTGCTGACGTTGGCTCGATAGAGGATTTATATCTTTTTGCTGATATGTATGAGAGAGCGGAGCGCATGGATATGACAAAGAAAATTTTGTACCTTATCTATGAGCGCACGCAGTCTAAGCATACATTAAGCCGTCTTCTTCACCTTGTTATCCGTATGGGAGATATGGAGGAAGCAAGAGAATTATTCATGACCTATGAGGTAGTCAGGGGAGTTACTCTTGACACTTATGAGTTGCGTTATTTTATGGCTAAGACAGAGGGGGAGCCGAGAAATAAGCTGATAGAAATTCTGGAAGAATTAAAGAAGGAAGAATATACAGAGGAGTGGGGATATCAATTGGCGCGCCTGTATGAACAGGAGGGGCTGCGTGAAAAATGTATACAGGAATGTGATGATTTAAAGCTGTGGTTTGGCGAGGGTTCCATTATTGATAAGGCGATGGAACTGAAAAAGAAATGTGAGGCGCCAGACTGGGAACCGCCGAAGGATGAGGAGATTCCGGAGCCGGAGCTGCCGGACTTGGAGGAGTCATTTTCCTATGCGGCGCCGGCAGTGGACGTGATGGAATTGCCGGAGAACACAGAGCCGGAACCGTTAGAGCCTATGATGGAGATGCAGAAGGAAGCGGCAGAACAATTGGAAGTAGAAAAGCCGGTTGAAAAAAGTATGCCGCTGATTTCGGAGGGTGTTTCAGAGCCGGTTGTGACGAAGCGGGAGACTCCGATGGAGCCGCCGAAGGCAAAGCCGGTAGAAAGTCTGGAGAAGCTTCTGGAAGAAGAAGCCGAGGATATTTCCGACCGTGGAATCCGTTATCTGACATTGAAAGGGGCGATTACCAGAGTAAAATACAGTCAGGAAACTGCCCATTTTGTATTTGCCGGGGGAGAAGAACGGATTACGCTGGCAGTGGCTAAGAGGATTGCAAAGGAATTAAACCATGTCGGATATTTTTCGGCAAAGAGTATCGTAAAGATTTCGGCAGAAAAGTTAAACAAGCTTGAACTGGCAGAGCAGACAGAAAAGCTATTGGGCGGCTGCGTGCTGATAACGAGCGCACCGGATTTGACAAAAAAGGCAGTGGAAGATATGCTGCAGATGGTTCAGGAAAATGGGGATAAGATTGTCATTATGCTGTCTGGGGATTTTGATGAGATGGATTGTTTCCTGTCGATTTATCCGGAATTGTCGGAAGCGCTGAGCTATAAGATAAGAATGTAGGTGGTTATTTTGGGAAACGCGAATGATAAAAAGCAGATATGGAAGCCGGGCAATATGCTTTATCCTGTGCCGGCTGTTATGGTGAGCTGTGCAGACAGAGAGGGAAGAAAGAATATTATTACGGTGGCGTGGACGGGAACGATTTGCTCGGAACCGGCTATGGTATCGATTTCTGTGCGCCCGGAGCGCTATTCTTATGATATGATTCGAAAGACGAAGGAGTTTGTCATTAACCTGACGACGAAGGACCTGACCTATGCTACAGACTGGTGTGGGGTAAAGTCCGGCAGGGATGTGGACAAGTTCAAGGAGATGAAGCTGACGGCGGCAAAAGGGAATCAGCTTCTGTATGCGCCGATTATTGTGGAAAGCCCGGTCAATATTGAATGTAAGGTAATCGAAACCGCCGAGCTGGGAAGCCATACTATGTTTATTGCGGAAGTGCTGGACGTTATGGTAAGTGAAAAGTATATGAACGAGAGTGGGAAATTTGAGCTGAATAAGCTGGGGCTTGTGGCATATTCGCATGGGGAATATTTTGCACTCGGTGAGAAAATCGGAAAATTTGGTTATTCTGTTAAAAAATAATGTCATATTTTTGTTAAATGTATTCAATTTACCATTTTACAAATGTCAAAACTGTGGTATACTAATACAATGGTATAAATAAACGTTTCAGACGGTGGAGGTAATAATGAAACAATACATTATAAAAGGCGGAACACCGTTATGCGGGGAAGTTTCGATTAGCGGAGCCAAGAACGCTGCACTAGGTATTATTGTTGCGGCAATTATGGCGAATGAACCGGTTATGATTGAAAATTTACCGGATGTAGATGACGTCCGGGTGCTTTTAGATGCAATAGAAGGAATTGGTGCGATTGTTGAGAGAGAGGATACGCATACGGTGCGTATCAATGGGGCGCTCATCAATGATGTGAATGTGGATGAAGAAGAAATCCGTAAAATCAGGGGTTCCTACTATCTTGTAGGGGCGCTTTTAGGAAAATATAAAAAAGCTTTAGTTGCCCTGCCGGGCGGATGCCAGATTGGAAGCCGTCCGATTGACCAGCATATCAAGGGATTTGAGCAGCTGGGGGCAGAGGTTATTATCCATCATGGAAAGATTGATGCCAAGGCAGAACATCTCAGGGGAAATCATATTTATCTTGACTGTCCAAGTGTTGGCGCTACGATAAATATTATGATGGCGGCGTGTATGGCGGAAGGCAAGACAATTATTGAAAATCCGGCAAAAGAGCCGCATATCGTTGATGTTGCAAACTTTTTGAACAGCATGGGAGCGAATATTAAAGGCGCCGGTACGGATGCTATCCGCATCCGCGGGGTGGAGTCTCTGCATGGCAGTGAATATTCCATTATTCCGGACCAGATTGAGGCGGGGACATATATGCTTGCCGTAGCGGCTACCCATGGAAATGCGTATATAAAAAATGTCATTCCAAAGCATTTGGAGGCGATTACCGCAAAGCTGCTTGAAATCGGTGCCGTAGTGGAGGAGTTTGACGACTGCGTGCATGTAGTAGCAGAGCGCCGTTTATCCTATGCCAATGTGAAGACTATGCCATATCCGGGATTTCCGACGGATATGCAGCCGCAGATGACAACACTGCTGGCGCTTTCGGAGGGGACCAGCATTGTGACAGAGACAATATTTGAGACACGTTTGAAATATGTCGGAGAGCTCCGGCGTATGGGAACGAATATTACGGTAGAAGGCAATGCCGCATTTATCACCGGAGTAGAGGGACTTACCGGAGCCGCAGTCAGTGCACCTGATTTGCGCGCGGGTGCAGCGCTTGTGATAGCGGGGCTTGCTGCCGAGGGATATACCTATATCGACCACATTCAATATATCGAGCGCGGTTATGAAAATTTTGAGGAAAAAATTCGCGGGCTCGGAGGACATATTGAGAAAATTGATTCAGAAGATGAGCGGGCAGTCCGCAAGTTCAAGATGAAAGTGTCTTAGGAAACATTTAGGGGGATTTGATTGTGTTAGATGAAACAAAATGCTTACATTCCGGTTATGAGCCGGGAGATGGGGAACCGGGGGTAATGCCAATCGTACAAAGTACGACATACCGCTATGATTCTACGGAACGGCTGGGGGAGTTATTTAATCTTCCCTCTACTTATCTGTATTCCCGTTTTCAGAATCCTACGGTTCAGGCAGTGGAAAGGAAGATAGCAGATTTGGAGGGCGGAGTTGGAGCGATGTGCACAACCTCCGGACAATCGGCAAATCTGATTGCTATATTAAATATTTGCGGGGCAGGAGACAGCATTGTCAGTACTGGAACGATATACGGAGGGACAGTGAATCTTTTTGCCTTTACTTTGAAGAAAATTGGTATTGAGTGTATTTTTGTAGATGGCGATGCCACGGAGGAGGAAATCCGTGCCGCCGTGAAACCGAATACAAAGCTGATTTTCGGAGAGACGCTTGCGAATCCGGCGCTTACTGTTCTGGATATTGAAAAATTTGCCAGGGTGGCAAGGGATAACAAGATTCCGCTTATTATTGATAATACCTTCGCTACACCGATACTTTGCAAACCGTTTGAGTTTGGAGCGAATATTGTAACTCATTCTACCTCCAAATACATGGACGGACATGCTCTGCAGGTAGGCGGTGTCATTGTGGATGGTGGAAATTTTGATTGGGAAGGGAGCGGTAAATTTCCTGAGCTTGTAGAACCAGACGAATCGTACCATGGTATTCGCTATGTAGAGACATTTGGGGAGGCCGCTTATATATTTAAGGCAAGGATGCAGTTAATGAGGGATTTCGGCTGTTATCCGGCAGCACATTCCGCATTTCTTTTGAATCTTGGACTGGAAACGCTGGCTGTCCGCATGGAGCGTTATTGTGAAAATGCTTTACAGGTGGCGAAGTTTTTTGAGCAGCATGAGCTGGTGGAAAGCGTATGCTATCCGGGGCTGGAAGGCGATAAATACTATGAATTGGCAAAAAAATATTTGCCAAAGGGAACAAGCGGCGTCATTTCCTTCAATATCAAGGGAGGAAAGGCTGCAGCGGTTCAGTTTATGGACGGACTCAAGCTTGCCTGCAATGAAGTTCATGTGGCGGATATCCGCACCTGCGTGCTTCATCCGGCAAGTGAAACCCATAGACAGCTGACGGATGAGCAGTTGATTGCGGCAGGCGTAAATCCCGGCATGATACGTTTTTCTGTCGGGCTGGAGAATGTAAATGATATCATTGCTGATATTCAGCAGGCATTTTCTAAAGTAACTACATAAAGAAGCAGAGAACGCCAAGGTGACGAGGCGTTTTCTCTGTTGTATCATAAAAACAGAACTGTGGCAGCAGTATTACATTATATCAAGTGTGCGGAGGTCCGCAACCGGAAAGGAGATTCACAAGGTGAATGATAAGGTAGAGGTTATATTAAAAGAGGTGGGAAAGGTTATTCGCGGAAAGGAAAAAGAAATTGAGCTGGTCATGACCGCGATTTTAGCAAAAGGACATATATTGATTGAAGATGTGCCGGGAGTGGGAAAAACGACACTGGCCGTTGCCTTTTCCCGTGCGATGGAATTGACGGAACGGCGCCTGCAGTTTACACCGGACGTACTGCCAAGTGACGTCGTCGGGTTTAACATGATTGGTGCGGATGGCGAGTTCCAGTACAAACCGGGAGCGATTTTATGTAACCTGATGCTTGCGGACGAGATTAACCGTACCTCGACAAAGACACAGTCTGCCTTGCTGGAGGTTATGGAGGAGGGGCAGGTTACCGTTGACGGTGTTACGAGACAGCTTCCGAATCCGTTTATCGTAGTGGCAACCCAGAACCCGGTTGGTTCTGCCGGAACACAGATGCTGCCGGAGTCGCAGTTAGACCGTTTTATGATACGGATTTCCATGGGATATCCGACGATGGAGGAAGAAATGCGCCTAATTAAGGAGCGTCAGGATATTAACCCGTTGGATTTTATAGAGGAAATTATTTCGAAACAGGAACTGCTTGGCATGCAGGACCAGGTTAAGCAGATATATGTAGATGATAAGGTCCTGAGTTATTTGTCTAAAATTATAGACGGAACGAGAAAACATTCCATGATTACGTTAGGGGTAAGTCCCCGTGGAACGCTTGCCTTCATGGATATGTCGAAGGCCTGTGCTTTTGTTCAGGGGCGCAATTACGTGCTGCCGGAGGATGTTCAGGCAGTGGCAAAGGCAGTGCTGGCGCATCGTCTCCTTCTGAATGGTAAGGCGAGGATGAGTCATGTTTCTGAGGAGGACGTAGTAGAAGAAATTGTGAGTAAAATATCGGTGCCTAAACTGTAAAGGAGGCAGGCATGACAATAGGAACTTTGTTTTTTGGACTCCTTTTTCTGATGGGATTGTTCATTTTCATTTTTTATCTCGAATTTGGTACAGTGGCGATTATGGGACTGTTACTTACCATACCGGTGTTCATGCTGCTGTTTTTAATTCTGTTGCGGTGCAAGGTTTCCGTGGAAGTAGATTCGAAAAATCCTCTCGCTGAAAAAGACGCCATTGACCGTCCGGCGCGTGCAGTCATTACGCTTTCTGTAGAAAATGGAAATGCGATATTGCCGATTACGAAAGGAATCGCCAAGGTACGGTATGAGAATTATTTTTCCGGCGAGAAGGGAAAGAAACTCGTTCGATTTTCTGTGGATTCCGGGAAAAAGAGGGATAGGAGAATACCCATTGTAATGAATAACTGTGGGAATGTGGCAATTACGGTAGAGAAAGTACGCATTTATGATTACCTGAGTATTTTCGCATGGACAGTTGGAAAGAATTTTGAGACGCAGAATGTACTTGTGCTTCCTCCGATAAAAGAGATGTATCTGGAAAATGACCGCTGGTATAATGAGACAAATGAAGACAGCGACCGTTTTTCTGTTTATAAAAAAGGGGATGATCCCTCTGAGATTTTCAATATCCGCGAGTTTATGGATGGAGATAAGATTCAGCGGATTCACTGGAAGCTCAGCAGTAAAACAGGAAGCCTTATGGTGAAAGAAGGAAGCCTGCCGCTCATGAAGGCAATCCACATTTTTATTGATTTGTGTGTGGAAGGTGTAAAGGAAGAACGGTATCGGAATATGAATCTGCTTGTGCAGGGAATATATTCTGTCTCTATGTTTATGATTGAGCATGGAATTCCACAAAAGTTTATCTGGTACGATATGGGAAATGAAATTGTTCAGGAGCGCATGGTAGAGCACGAAGAAGAATTGTTCTGGATGTTTCAAGATTTGTTTAAATGCCGGACGACGAAGGATGCGGACCAGCTTGTGGAGGCTTATCTCGCATGGGAAGAAGGGCTGGCATTGGAGTCGGCCATGTATCTTACAGTATGCGACCATGGAGATTTAAGTAACAGTGGTCTGGTCAGGGACCGCTTGGAAGTGATAGACTTACGAGGTGAAGGACTTGAGGACGAAGAATAACAAACTGTTTAATTTCATATTGGAATTTAGCCAGGTTCTGTTGGTGTTCCTCGGTATTTATTCGGCACTCATGTGTACAGTAATCAGTCTGGACTTAACGTTCGACAGGGGACTGTGTACCCTTATTATGCTGCTTGCGTCGATTTTGTTCTATGGGCTGTTCACTGTGCTTGAAACATTTCGGAAGGGTAAGTTGTATGGAATATTAGGCATTACCGTCTTTTTCTTTCTGATAGGGCTACGGTTTTTCAGCGCTGTGCGAAAAGGAATCGTGACGATGGTAAATGCATTTCTGAAAGAGTTTATGAACTACACAGGGACAAATCTGTCGCTTTTATCTTATTCTGATTCCGAAAGTCTGAGTGTAAGGTTTTGTGTGACGTTAGTGTTAATTCTAGTTGGTGTATACCTGATAGCGATTGTCAGTGCGTTTTTCTACCGCAGACGCCGCTCGGCTGTTTTTATTGCTCTGACAGCACCGTTAGTAATGCTTCCTCTCGTGGTGGGGAGGCTTGGGTATTTTTCGAATTTGTTCACCTATCTGATTGTAGCGATAGCGATTGTGGGGACGAGACACCTTCGGACGGATGCGACAGACCGGAGGATGAGACAGAAGCTGTCTCTATTGTTAATGATTATTGGTCTATTGTCCGGTGCTGTCTCATATGTCGTAATGCCGCCGGAGAAGTATGAGAGGAATGAAAATAAAATTGTTGAGACAAGGAATACAGTTGTAGCACTTGCTTCGTGGGAATCTGGGGATGTATTTACATGGTTTAAGACATATTTTAATGGGGACTCCATTGATTACGGGGAAATCGGAAATAAAAAGGAGATTACTTATACAGGGGAAACAATGTTGAAAATTTCCGGCAGTGTCAACACGGAGCATGGTATGTATCTAAAAGGATATGTCGGTGATGTTTATGAGGAAAATAAATGGTCCTCCCTTTTAGAGAATGAGAGCTACAAAGCGGATTTACAGGACTTGGACAGTGGCGGCGTTACACTGGATAACTGGCATGTACAGCTGCGAAATGAGCTTGGAGACAGCGAGACAAGCGGTGCAAAGGGATTGTGGAATACAAGTCTGCTCCGCATCCGCAATATCGGGTTTGGCTATGGGAATTATTTGATTCCGTATCTTCCGGCGGGGGCGTTTAAGTATGAGGAAAATGGACGTTCTGCCATTGATACGCCGGGGATTGACTATATTATAGAGTATTATAATGTTTATCCGATTGTTTTACGAAGGGATTTACTGGCCGGTAATTATTCGCTGGCGAACGCTGTTTTTTGGGAAGGAAATAAAGAAGAACGGCAAAGGCTGACGGATTTTGCAAAGAGGCATTATCTTCAAGTACCGGACTCACTGAAGCAAGTGTGTGAGAATTTTAAAGCTTACCTGAAGCAGAATGAAGACTTATGGCAGCGGCTGGAACAGGGGAGGGTAAGTGAAAATGAATTGATAAAAGCGGTAAAAGAGTATATTATGAAAGATACAACATATACTCTGGCGCCGGGCAAGACGCCGTCCGGCAGGGATACCGTAGAATATTTCTTAAACGAAAGCAAAAAGGGATATTGTGTATACTATGCGACAGCGGCGACCATTCTCCTGCGCAGCATCGGTATTCCGGCGCGTTATGCGGAGGGCGTCTACATTTCGAAAGATAAGCTGGCAGATTGTACGGCGAATCACGAGATTGCAGTTCAAGATCAGGACGCCCATGCATGGGTTGAGGTTTATCAGGAGAATTATGGATTTGTCCCTTTAGAGGTAACGCCGGGAATCGGTGAGGATGAAGCAGGGGAATCCGATTATGTGAATGATGATCTGGATGAAGGGAAGGTGTCAAACCCGAATAACCCTTCCGACAAAAAGGATGATAAACCGAATGAAAAGCCTGAGGAGGTAACGCCGACGCCGGCTGTTACGGAAGTGCCGGAGGAGGATATGACCTTTGAGGATATTGACGGAAATGAGGATGAGCCGGAGGAAGAGATAAAGCCGGAACAGGAGCAGTCAAGGCTATCAAGGATTTTGCGTATTGTGCTGCAGGTAGTTATTATATTACTTTTGATTCTGGCAGTAGTGGAAGGGCAGAGGCGAATCCGTAAAAGAATTTTTGAGAAAAATTTAAAGACGCTCCGGATAAACAGACGAATCCGAATGGCATACCGTCATCTGGCGATTGTATTTTTTCAAAAGGGCGTGCTTTACCGTGGAGAGCCGGTTGCCGTATATGCGGCAAAGATTGCTAAGGCAATGGATATGCCAGAGGGAGAGATATACGAGTTTACTGCATTAGTATATCATGCCAGATTTGGACCGGAGGATATTACAGAAGAAGAAATGGCATCCTTCCGGATTATTTATGAAAATATTCGCAGAAAAGCTTATGAAAATGCGAGGATTTTAAGAAAACTATATTATATGTATATTATGGTATTATAAAGGAGGAATTGACGTGTTAAAGAAAACATATGAAAAGGTGAATGAATTATTTGAAAAGGCAAACGGTTATCTGCCAACAAGGACGCTGCTAGATAACAAAATTACGACGATTCAGATTCGTGCTATGTTGGAAGAAGGAAAAATCGAGAGGGTTTCCCACGGTCACTACTGGAATCTGATGAGTGGCAGGAAGAAGCCGGAAAATTACAAAATGCTGGAAGCGTGTATGACAAATCCGAAGGCGGTAATCTGTTCTCTCAGCGCCTGCTACTATCATGGTCTTCTGAAGGATGAGCCGGAACGCCTATGTATTGCAACTGCGCGTACAGACCGTGGTGGTATGAAACTGACCTTTCCTGTTTCAAGACATTATTTTTCCGTACAGTCTTTTAACGAGGATGTCATAGAGGTTGAGACGAAATACGGAAATTTCAAAGTATATGATGTGGACAGGAGTGTGTGCGACTGTATCCGGCTGGAAAAAGAAATCGGCCATGACACACTGGAGCTGGTATTGGAAGGCTATGCCGGCTATAAGAAAAGAAAACCTGAGCATCTTCTGGATTATGCGGACAGAATGAGGTTTGGAAAAATAGCGAGAGAGTATTTGGAATCAAAGAATATTTGAAAGGTGTGTAGATCGTTATGGACAGAAGCCAGAGAGTCCGCAGGGTGCTTTGCATTACGGGTGTGTTAGCGGCGATACTGTCCGGGTATTATCTGCTTGTATCAATGACGCCGATTGTGATTCCGTGTGTATTCCATGAGATTACCGGGCTTTTATGTCCGGGTTGCGGCGTGACAAGGATGTTGCTTGCCATAAGCCGTGGAGAATTTGTGGAGGCCTTCGGATACAATCCGGCGTTATTTGTTTTGCTGCCTGTACTCGCAGCAGATTTATGTTGGTGCACATATTTGTATATACGTTACGGCAGGGTAAAGAGCCGGATTCATTCCGCTGTTATGTGGACGGCAATTGTTATCCTGCTTGTGTTTGGCGTATGGAGAAATTTTTGATATTGGAGATGACAGGAGGAACAGAATATGCGGTTGATGTTTTTAATTATGATGCTGACAATGATACCAGTCGGAATATTCTTTTACTTTTATTATCAGAGAACGATTTTATTTTGGAGCGGAAAAGAAAAAAACCGCATCATAGTGATTATCAGTATTCTGCTGGCAGTCTGTACCGGAGCGGCATGTGCAAATATGTTTTACACTCCGGCACTGGTTTTTCTACACGTGGCGGCGGTTCAGCTTGTTCTGCAGCTTATTTACCTGCTTATCCGGAAAGTGAAAAAGGAATGGGCGGAGGATAAGTCAGTGGTTGACCGGATTTACCGATGCGGGCTTGTGCCATGGCTGGTAATGGCCGTGATTCTCAGCTACGGATATTTTCATATGAGTGATGTAAGACTGAAGGAATATACAGTAGAGACGGAAAAAAATATAGCGTCCGGCGGAGAAGATGGCTATAAAATAGCTATGTTTTCAGATTTGCATTTTGGGACAACCATGGACACGGCAAGGCTGAAGGAGTATTGTGATAAAATATCTGCAGCAAAGCCGGATATCATAGTGCTGTGTGGTGATATTGTCGATGAACGGACAACAAAGGAAGAAATGACCGAGGCGATGAAGGTAATGGGGAGTATGCAGAGCCGGTTCGGGATATACTATGTCTTTGGGAATCATGACTCGGCCATGTATGCATCAAAACCACCGTTTACTGTGGAGGAACTGAAAAAACAACTGACGACGAATGGGATTCATATTTTATCGGATGAGGCAGTGGATATAGATGAAAATTTAGTTTTGGCAGGACGTCTCGACAGAGGATTTACAGGCAGCGACAACCGAAAACCGACCGAAGAAATTTTGAAAAATATCGATAAAAATAAATATGTGGTCATGCTCGACCATCAGCCGGTCGCTTTCGAAGAAAATGAAAAAAATGGTGTGGATTTGCAGTTATCCGGGCATACACATGGCGGACAAATCTGGCCGGTCGGACTGATTAGCAGTATACTTGGATTTGGGGAATTAAATTATGGGGAAAGGGAGATTGGGAAGTTTCATGTCATTGTTTCTTCCGGCATTGCCGGATGGGGATATCCAATCCGGACGGGAGCGGATTCGGAGTATCTGTTAATCCATATTGTCTGATAATGCCGAGTCGAGCTCATGATAATCGTTTCATCCTTTATGTTATTAAGGCGGCGAGTATCCTATGGTTTCTTGTCGTTACGTCACTCCCCGAAAAATATTGTTTCCCTTGTTTGCAAATATGCCGCCCGAGCATTGTCTAAGATGTCTGCTGTCACTTGTCCTGCCTTTTGTCAGTGCGTTCTCACTAAAGCCGCCACGCAGCGGTACAAATGCACCACTAGAGTCAGTCACATTACATTGCGGGCAGATGCGAAGCATCCATTTATGAAAGAAGGATGAAAAAAACAAATATATTTATTTTTGACATCCTTCTTTCATAAATGTGCACCTTTGGTGCTGCCCGCAGTAATTGGTAACTGAGGTGGTGCATAAGGACCGGCGGGCGGCAACGCTGTCAAAAGGCAGGACAAGCGACAATGCAGACAACGAGTTTAGCGAAGGGCGGCGGAAGATTTTTGCTAACAAAGGAAACAATTTATTTTTCGCAGGGAGTGATGTCCCAGCAAGAAACGGTAGGATATCCGCCGCATAACCGCAAAGGATTAAGCAATTGCCTTGTGTTGGAATGAGTGCGACTCGGCGATGTCAAGCTAACAAGGAAAAAGTAAGAATAGTAACATTGCTTTTGCAAATACTAAAGCAATAAGGAGGTATTTGCAGATGAAGCAAGATGAGAAAGAGAAAAAAATTGATTATCATGAATTTGAATTTGGGGAACAGATTGACAATCTGAATGCCTGTTCCACAACGGATTGCACCGGGTTAATCTGGCGTGCACCGCAAAACGAGGACGAATTGGAATCCTATAAGAATGTTTATGACTTTGAGCCGCCAAAGGTTGGAAAATTCAAAGGAAATGACCGCTGGCGCCACGAAGGGGATGCCAATACGAAAAAATAAAACGGTTCGCATAAAATTCCTTTATTTACAAATAATAACTCCATATCCAGTTATCTTAATAGGATAACGGAAGACGAATAGCATATGTAAACTTATAAAAAATGTGTTAATGGAGGAAAAAGTAGTGAAGGCAACAGGAATTGTAAGGCGAATTGATGATTTGGGCAGAGTCGTTGTGCCAAAGGAGATTCGGAGAACACTCAGGATAAGAGAAGGAGATCCGCTGGAGATTTATACGAACCGTGAGGGCGGTATTATTCTTAAAAAATATTCGCCGATTGGTGAGTTAGGCGAGATTGCGGCTGAATTTGTAGAGGCAGTCGCACAGGTAACAAGGTGCACAGTGTGTGTGGCAGACCGTGATATGATTGTGGCGGCTGCGGGACCGAACAGGAAGGAGTTCGCGGGGAAAGATATCCATAGGGATTTAATTCAGTGTATTGAACGCCGGGAGACAGTTGTGGCAATGGATGCAGACGCCAGATTCTGCCAGGTAACGGCAGATGAAGCAGAGGTATTTTCCGAAGCGGTAAGCACGATTTTGGCAGAAGGAGATGCTATTGGTGCGGTCATTCTTTTGTCGCGTGACATGGAGAGGGAATTCGCCGAATTTGAAGAAAAAATGGCTGTTTGCGGTGCGAATTTTCTCGGAAGGCAGATGGAACAGTAAAAAAATCCCAAAAATGTAGGAGAAAACGAGAAAAACCTTGACAAACTGCCTAAAAAAGGTTATATATAATGTTATAGGTTATTCATAAAATCTAGTAAATAATTTTTGAGGAGGATATAATCCATGAATAAGACTGAATTAGTAGCAGCAATGGCTGAGAAAGCATCCCTGTCTAAGAAAGATGCTGAAGGCGCTTTGAAAGCTTTCATCGACGTAGTAACTGATGAGTTGAAGAAAGGCGAGAAGGTACAGTTAGTTGGTTTTGGTTCTTTCGAGGTTACAGAGAGAGCAGCAAGAGAGGGTATCAATCCTTTAACAAAGAAACCTATGAGTATCCCTGCTTCGAAGGCTCCTAAATTCAAAGCTGGTCGAGGCTTAAAGGATGCTGTGAACGCATAAATTTGTATACGGCATATGGATTATAGACACTCTCTTGTCTCAGACAAGGGAGTGTTTTTTTGGACAAGATGAAAGGGAGGATAAAATTATGCGATTAGACAAGTATCTGAAGGTATCGCGGCTGATTAAGCGGCGTACCGTGGCAAACGAGGCATGTGATGCCGGGCGCATCATGGTAAACGATAAGGTAGCAAAGGCATCCCTGAATGTAAAACCCGGTGATGTGATTGAGATTCAGTTCGGAAATAAAAATACGAAGGTAGAAGTGCTGAGTGTTGAGGAGACATATAAAAAGGATGAGGCAAAGGAGCTGTACAAGTATCTATAGCTTATCCGGTATCATTTGTAATGAAAGTGAGATAAGCCGCATATATTTACCATAGAATGTTGGAAGGGATGGTAAGTATGGTACAGGAGCAGCCTCGGAAGCAGATGGGACAAAAGCTGGTAATGCAGGACCGTGAAAGGGTGGAGTTGACTGGTGTTACGGAAGTAATCTCCTTTGACAATAAAGAAATTTTTTTGGAAACGACAGAGGGAGCAGTAAAGTTTGGAGGGGAGAATCTCCACGTAAAGCGCTTGACGCTGGAACGGGGAGAGGTGGAGCTGGAAGGGAGAATAAATGAATTCAGCTACCATGAATCCCAAAAGGATAAAACGGCGGGAAGTATGCTTAGCCGTCTCTTTCGCTGATGGAAATGATAATCCGGCAGCTCTGGTACTTTGGTGCCTCTTTCCTCTGGGGGCTTGTCCTTATGTTTTTGTATGATTTTCTGGAGGTGTTCCGACGGAAGGTAAAACATGGGCGAATTTGGTTGTTGGTGGAGGACTGGCTCTTTTGGGCGGTAGCCTCCATCCTCGTATTTCAAATGATATTCGCTTTGAACAATGGTATTATCCGAAGTTTTTTTATTGTATCGTTTGTGGCGGGTATGGCGTTGTATCGAAAAGTGGCGAAAGAGCATGTTATAAATGCAATTTTGGCAGTAATTGCGTTTGTTTTTCGACCATACGTTTGGATTTTGGAAAAAATACGCAAAATACGCAAAAAGTCCTTGAAATAACGGAAAGAACTCTATATAATGGCAGTATACAGGGGTTACTACAACGATAGAAAACGGAGTTGTAGAATAATGCTAAGGGGATGTGCCCATGAGAACAAGGAAGCGCAAAAAACGCCGGACTGGTTTGTATCTTGTCATGCTGGTTGTCGGAATCTTTCTCAGTACGTTGGTTGTACAGGGATATAATCTGAAAGTGAACTGTAAGAGACTAGCGGCAGAACAGACGCAGCTGGAGGCCAAAAAGAAAAGTCTTCAAAAGGAGCAGCAGGATATAAAAGACAAATCCGCGTATATGAAGACGGACAAGTACATAGAAGAAGTGGCAAGGGAGAAGTTCGGATTGGTCTATGAAAATGAAATTATTTTTAAGCCGGCGGACAGTGACTGAGGTTTACTAAGTTAGCCGTGGAATAAAAAAGAAAGCAATCGAAATCGCTCAAAACAAGGCAAGCAAGCTTGCAAAAGTTTTTCGCTGATTTCGATTGCTTTCTTTTTTGTAACTCTGCTATCTCAGTTGAGCGCCACTCGCCGTCCACCCCTAACTTAAAAATATATTTACCCCCCTTGACAAAGAGCTAAAAATTTACCAGTGTTCTCTTTAACAGCAGCGGAAATAATAAACTGGCAGGGTATCATAGGCAGGTCCGGGAGAGATATTACAATTCGGAACTGTTTGCCGCCGCTGGTGCAGCCAGCGGCGGCTCTCAAGCGAAGCGTGTTCCGAAAGTAATATCTCCCCGGACCTGCATACAATGCCCCTACCTTTATTACCCTACAGAAACGCCTGAGCCTTTTTCCGCCATCGCCCCTTTGCATAGAAAATCGTAGTGATTAGTGCGCCTATCAGCCATGAACAGAGCAGGGAAATAAAAATACACTCCTGACGTCCATGAGGCAGGGCGGCGCTTCTGGTCAGATAGGCTATTCCGTATGCCACCGGAACGCGGACAGCAACTGTTGTAAACAGTGAAATCCACATTGGAGTCATAGTGTCGCCTGCGCCGCGCATGACGCCGGATAAGCTCTGGGTAACTGCCATCGCTACATAGCCGAGCGCAATAATGCTCATCATATTCCGGCTGAGGTCTACCAGTTCGGTTGTCTTGGTAAAGATTCCCATAAGTGGTCTGCCAAAAATCAGAATCAGGCTGGTCAGCACCGTTGTCGTTATGACGGCGACCAGTGTTCCCTGCTTTGCCCCCTTTATCACACGATCATACTTACGCGCCCCCACATTCTGTCCGGCGTATGTAGTCATGGCAGTGCCAAAGGAAAAGTTCGGGAGCATGGCAAATCCGTCTACTCGCATTACGATGACATTGGCGGAGATAAACATATTACCGAAACTGTTTGTAAGCGACTGTACGATAATCATCGCCATAGAAAAAATTGCCTGTGTCAGTCCGGAGGGAAGTCCCAGACGGATAATTTTACCAGAAAATTTTTTGTTAAATTTCATATAACACAGCTTCATATCAAAAATATCTGTCAGTTTTGTCATATGTATAAAACAAAGGATAGCAGAGACCGCCTGCGCAATAATTGTCGCCCAAGCAACGCCGCTGACACCCATTCCCAGTTTGATGACAAAAAGAAGGTCCAGTACAATATTCAAAACTGTCGATACCAGCAGATATACCAAAGCGGAAAAGGCGTCCCCCAGTCCCCGCAATACGCCGCTCAGTATATTATAATAAGCACAGCCTACAAATCCTAAGAACATAATCATAAGATAGGAATGACACCAGTCTATAATGTTTGCCGGTGTATTCAGTGCTACTAATAGCGGGCGCACCAGAAACAGTGACAGGAGCATAACGATTCCGGTCGCAATCGCCGTTAGCAGGATGCTGTTTCCAACAGTATAAGAAAGTTCCTCTCTCTGTTTTGCACCAAAATATTGTGATACCATAATGCTGGTACCCATACTGATTCCAATAAAAAGTACCAAAAGTAAATTTAAAATCGGACCTGCACTTCCCACGGCCGCTAAAGCGTCGTCTCCAACATATTGTCCTACCACGATGCTGTCCACCGTGTTATAAAGCTGCTGGGCAATATTTCCAATTAACATAGGAGCTGTAAAACGCACAATCTGTTTCCATGGTTCCCCTATGGTCATGTCGGTAGCCTGAAATAATTTTTTAAGTTCCTCCATTTGTTTCTCACCTCTTACTTTTTCGTAGTATTTCTACATTATTCCAAATAAAAATAATTGTCAAGTAGTTATTGGTTTTAATAAGTTTGCCAGCCCCAATACTTCCACTTATAATTTTCCAACAATCGAGTGGGGGAGGTATCCTAGTTGAGTCCGGGATACCTTACTACTCGAAAAGTGTCGAAAACTTTTCCCACTGCCGCCCCCCGTTTTGACAAAATATGCCTACAGGGTTGTCTATACTAGTACAACAACCTATATTTCGCTCGCGCCATCAGGCTGGCTGGGCGGCGCCAATTTGAACTTAGGAGATGGGGGGCATAAGTTTTGAAAAATACGAGGTTCATTTTGCTGGCGGGTATGAGTTTCCTGCTGGGGAGAGTGTGGTTATTTCAAATCAATCCGTTTGCCATAGCATTTTTTGCAGCAATGTGTGCAGAAAAAAAAGGAAAGAGGCTGATTGCCTTTACTATTTTACTCGGAATGATGACGAGTGCGGATGGCATAGAACTGATTAAATATATATTACTTTTTTCACTCGTTTTATTTGTAGATTACATACAAAACAAATTATTTCAAAAACATTCGACGGCGCTTGTGCTGTCTCTTTTGTGTGGTGGAATCAATCTTTTGCTGGGAGCAGCAAACAGTATACTGGCAACAAATTCGTGGGAGGTATTCTGGCTGGGCGTATTGGAAAGCGTTGCTATTCTGGCACTGGCAAACGTGTACCAGTGGGGCGTCCGGTTTTTTTTGTATGAAGAATGGAACAAGGTGCTTGGAAATGAAGAACTGATTAGTGTGCTGGTACTGATAACGACGGCGTTGTATGGGATTCCAAGGGAGGCAGATACCATTTTTTCTGTATCGGGTACGCTTGCCTATCTGCTTGTCTTATTTATGGGATTTCGCTATGGGGCGGCGACCGGCGCGGTAGCGGGAGCTGCGGGAGGCGTGCTGTCCGCTCTGTCTGGCAGGAGTCTGGTGGCAATTGGCATTTACTGTCTGCTGGGAGTCTGTGTGGGAATGTTCCGGAAAATGGGGCGTGTGTGCAGCAGCATTGCCTTTTTTGCTATGGGGTGCATTATGACGTATGCCGCTAAATATGAAATTGCAGGCATTGTAGAGCTGCGCGCAATGATATCGGCGGTCATTATTTTTCTCGCATTGCCGGTACGCATCGTTCATGCTGTGGAAAAAGACAACGGAGATGAGTCAGATAATTCATTTGCAAGGGAAGACGTCCGTATGCTTGCAAACTATAAAATAGAAGATTTTGCTAATGCGTTCCGAAGACTCTCTAAGAGCTTTGAGGGCGGTGGAACGAAACAGAGGGAAATTTCAACAGAGGATGTGGAAAGAATTTTCGAGGAACTATCGCAAAAAATCTGTAGTGAGTGTGTCAACTGTAATTTTTGCTGGGACAGGCATTATGAGGAGACAAGCATGAATATTCGCAGTATTCTCTGGCAGGCGGGACGGGATGGCAGCGTGGCGGCAGAAAAAATCAGCCCGGATTTTGGCAGACGGTGTATTCATCTGGATGCCTATGTGGAAAAAGCGGAGGAAAAAATGGCAGTAGCCAAAATGAACCTCGGCTGGCACAACCGGATGGCGGAAAATAGAAAAGTAATGGCAAGACAGATGATGGAAGTGGCAAGTGCGTTAAAATCATTTACTCTTGACTTGGAGGATGTGGGAGAAGTTCTGCCGGAGTGCAAAAGGCAGATATCGGAGGTGCTGAAAAAAGAGGGAATACGGCTGAAGCGTCTTTTGGTAAAAAAGAAAAAGGGAAGGCTGGAGGTCGTCTTTACGGGATGCTGCAAAGGAAACCAGTGTCTGACAAAAACTGATATATCAAAGGCGCTGTCAGAGGTAACCGGCGTCTGTATGTGTCCGGGGCGGGAGACAAGGAACGTGATTTCTTCCGAGGAAGTCACTATGTTTTTTCGTGAAGATACGCGCTACAAGGCTTTGACTGGACTGGCGAGGGTAGCAAAGTCAGGCGAAAGTGTGTCCGGAGATAATTATTCCTTTCTTGAGCTGCAGAGTGGGGAGCTTCTCATGGTGCTGGCAGACGGAATGGGGAGCGGCGAGGTGGCATACCGTGACAGCGGAAATCTGATTGAAGTGCTGGAACATCTGATGGAGGCAGGGTTTGAAAAAAAGTCTGCACTCCGCCTGCTCAACACATTATTTGTTATCAATTATGAGGGAGACTCCTTTACCACGCTGGATATGGCTTCCATAAATCTTCACACTGGGAAATGTGAAATTATGAAAAACGGTGCTGCGGCAACATTTATAAAGAGAAAGGATGGGGTAGATACGATTTTGTCAGAAGCATTACCGGTGGGGGTTGACATGGAGGCAGAGAGTGATGTGGCAGTTACAGAACTGAGCGAGGGAGATATGGTCATTATGGTATCGGATGGCGTCATAGATGGTTTTTATGGTAATTCTCGTATATTGGAGGAGAGTGAGGAATACAGCGTGGAAGCGTTAATTGAAAATCTGGATTGCCTGAACCCAAACGATATGGCGAATCAGATTCTCATGAATTCACTGGCGAGAAGCGCAAGGGAGGCGACGGATGATATGAGTGTTTTAGTTGCGGGAATATGGAATAAAAATTGACGAATGGAGAGAAAATCATTACAATAGAATCAGAGTTACAGATTCCTTCGCTGGCGCTGGCGGAATGGAGGAAAGCATGAAAAAGCAACTGATTCAGTTTAATGAAAAAAAGCATTTATTTGACAGAGGGGATAAGATTGTAGCAGGAGTATCCGGTGGGGCAGATTCGGTATGCCTGTTACAACTTTTGAACGAAATAAAAAAAGACTACGGTTTGTCTTTATTTGTCCTGCACGTAAATCATGGAATACGGGAGGGCGATGCCGAGCAGGACGCAGAGTTTGTAGAACAACTGGCAGACAGTATGGGGCTGCCTTTTTGTCTTGTCAAAAAAAATGTGCCGGAGCTGGCGGCAGACATGGGAATGACAGAGGAGGAGGCGGGGCGTTATATAAGGTATGAGGAGCTGGAGAACTACAGGGAACGCGTGGGGGCTGACCGGATTGCAATCGCCCATCATCGTGACGACGTGGCGGAGACAATGCTTTTTCAGCTTTTTCGCGGGAGCGGACCGAGAGGGCTGGCAGGGATTCCGGCTAAGAGAGGGAGAATTATAAGGCCGCTCGCTTTTGCCGGGCGGGCGGAGATTGAAAGCTATATGAGGGAGAGAGGTTTGCCTTACCGGGAGGATAAGACGAATGATTTGACAGAGTATACAAGGAATAAAATCCGTCTTCAGCTTCTTCCCTATGTGGAGCGGGAGATTAACAGCCGGGCCGGGCTGCATGTGGCTCAGGCGGCGGAGAAGCTGACGGAGTGGAGGGAGTACATTGAGAAGATGGGGCAGCAGGCGTATGAGCAGGCGGCAGAACAGAGGGGAGGGGAGCTAAGGCTGTCCGTCCCGGTGTATGAGGAGCAGGAAAAGGTAATACAGGGGGAGATTCTTCGACGGGCATTTACGGAGATGATACCCGGGGCAAAGGATGTGTCGCAGAGCCATTATGAGAAAGTAGGGGAGCTTGTGCATATGGAACCGGGGAAAAGGCTGCGGCTCCCAAAGGGAATTGTGGCGGAGAAATGCTATGATTGTATCCGCTTTTTTTCAGACGAGGGAAAGCAGGTGGAACCGACATACATCGAATGTAAAATTCCTTCCTCGCATATAGTGGATAGTAATGGTACTATTTACGAATTTTCCGTGTCGGTTTGGAAAAGAGAAGAATTAGAGGGAGAAATTCCGCAAAAAGACTATACGAAATGGTTTGATTATGATAAGATAAACAGTGATTTAGTAATTCGGAATCCGAGGGAAGAAGATTTTTTTGTGCTAGATGAAAATGGTGGTACAAAGAAGTTGAACCGGTACTACATTGACCGGAAAATTCCGAGGAGGGAGCGAATTGGTCAGTTGGTTCTTGCCGATGGTTCTCATATACTATGGGCAGTTCCAGACCGCATCAGTGCAGAGTATAAAGTTACAGAAAACACAAAACAAGTTTTGGTTGTAAACCGGGAAAGGATACCACAATGAAAGAAGAAATCAGAGTATTGATTGAAGCAGACAAGGTAGAGGAGAGGGTAAAGCAGCTGGCGGAGCAGATTAACCGCGAGTATGAGGGAAAAAAGCTGCATTTGATATGTATTCTGAAGGGAAGTGTATTTTTTACCTGCGAACTGGCAAAATATATTAAGGTACCAGTTACGATGGATTTTATAACCGTGTCCAGCTATGGAGACGGGCTGACAAGTTCTGGCTGCATTACGGTTAAACAGGATTTGACGATGGACATTAAAGGAAGAGAAGTTCTGATTATAGAAGATATTGTTGACAGTGGCAGAACACTCTCGTATCTGTCACATATGCTGAAAAAGAGGAATCCGGCAAGTTTAAATATTTGTACGCTGTTAGATAAGCCAGAGTGCCGTGTGAGTGATGTGACAGTAGCTTATACAGGATTTGAGATAGAAGATTTATTCGTGGTGGGCTTTGGACTGGATTATGCCCAGAAATACAGAAATTTACCGTATATAGGTGTGCTGAAAATAAAGGAGGATTAACGTAATGAGAGGTTACAAGGGATATGGCTTTTTCATTTTAATGGCGGCCATTATTCTGATTGCTGTTTTTTCGAATGATTTTTTCATGAGTATGAACCGTGAAAATTATTCGTATACGCAGTTTAAGAAGGACATATCGGATAAGAAAGTTAAGTCCGTAACAATCCGGCAGAATCAGGAAGTACCAACCGGTGAGGTCGTGATTGAGACAACGGACAAGAAAAGTAAAAGTTTTTATGCACCGGATGTAAATACGGTAATGACGTATCTGGATACAGCAAACTTTGCGGAGGTAAAGGTTGTGGACGTTGAGTCCACGCCGTGGTATTTGGAATTACTGCCATATATAATCGGTTTCGTACTTATCTTTTTACTGTTCAGCATGATGACCAGTCAGGCAAATGGCGGTGGCGGCGGCAATGCCAAGATGATGAATTTTGGCAAAAGCCGTGCGAAGATGACGACGCCGGATGATAAGGTAAAAACCTTTGCCGATGTGGCGGGACTGGTGGAAGAAAAAGAGCAGTTGGAGGAAATTGTAGATTTTCTGGAAGCACCGGGCAAATATACAAAGCTGGGAGCAAGGATTCCGAAGGGCGTTATTATGGTAGGTCCTCCGGGAACAGGTAAAACGCTTCTTGCCAAAGCAGTAGCGGGGGAAGCGGGCGTTCCGTTTTTCAGTATCTCCGGTTCGGACTTTGTGGAAATGTTTGTCGGCGTCGGTGCATCCCGTGTGCGTGATTTGTTTGCAGAGGCAAAGAAAAACGCACCGTGTATTGTGTTTATTGATGAGATTGATGCGGTGGCAAGACGGCGCGGAAGCGGTCTTGGCGGCGGGCATGACGAGCGTGAGCAGACGCTGAATCAGATGTTAGTGGAGATGGACGGATTTGGCATCAATGAGGGTATTATCGTTATGGCGGCGACAAACCGTGTCGATATTTTAGATCCGGCTATTTTACGCCCGGGACGTTTTGACCGCCGGATTCATGTCGGGTTGCCGGATGTTCACGGCAGGGAAGAAATTCTGAAAGTCCACGCAAAGAATAAACCGCTGGCGGAGGATGTGAATCTGGAGGAAATTGCCAGAACGACTGCCGGATTTGCCGGGGCGGATTTGGAAAACCTGCTGAATGAATCTGCGATTGCTGCGGCAAGAGAAAACCGCGCTTATATCGTGGACGAAGATATCCGGAAATCGTTTATTAAGGTTGGCATTGGCTCTGAGAAAAAGAGTAAAATTATTTCTGAAAAAGATAGGAAGATTACTGCCTTTCACGAGGCGGGACATGCGATTTTGTTCCATTTGCTGCCGGATGTCGGACCGGTTTACACGGTATCTATTATTCCGACCGGACAGGGAGCAGGCGGTTATACAATGCCTTTGCCGGAAAAGGATGAGATGTACTTGACGAAAGGCAAAATGCTTCAGGACATTACAGTCTGCCTTGGCGGGCGTATCGCAGAGGGAATTACTTTTGGCGATGTGACGACCGGCGCTGTGCAGGATATCCGTCAGGCGACGGAGGCGGCAAGGAATATGGTAACAAAATATGGTTTTTCAGATGAGCTGGGAATGATTAACTATAATACATCAGATGATGAAATTTTCATTGGGCGTGATTTAGGGCATACGAAGAATTTTAGTGAGGGTACAGCCGAAGTCATTGACAGGGAAGTAAAGAAGATTATTGATTCCTGTTATGAGAGGGCGACAAAGATGTTGAAAGATAATATTGATGTTTTGAATCGTCTGGCAGAGCTTTTAATAGAAAAAGAGCGAATCGGTCAGGAGGAGTTTGAATCATTGTTTGAGCAAAATGCCGAGACAATATAGAAAAAAGTATACTTCATTGTGCAAAAGTTCAAATGGGAGAAAAATGTTGGGCAATTTATACAAAAGAAATTGCGAAAAAAAGTAAAGTTTGTGCACACTGTTTTGGAAGATGGTGCTATAGTAATACTCGTAAACCCCAATACATTATATAGTTTTTGCTACACCCCATAAGTAACAAAAATACCTTCTCCCAAAAGGACAGCGTCGTGAAGCTGTCCTTTTGACTTATATACTTTTATATACGCTTATAAGCGCTGGGTGGGAATAAGTACAGAAGTTTTACCATATTGGAGGAAGACATGAACAGAGAGGCTATTTTTAGTGACACAACTGCAAATTTTATTACGCCTGCAGAACCGGAAGCATTTGACCGGGTAACAATTTACTGCCGGACGGCAAAAGGAGATGCCGACTCGGTAACGGTCATAGTAAATGGGATTCCCCACTTCATGAAAAAGGAAGGTGCAGGAGGCGGGAATATCTTTGATGTTTATACCACGCAGCTAATGCTTGGAAAAGAGCCGATTTATTATTATTTCAAAATTCAAAGCGGAGAGGAAACGGTTATCTTTAACAAAGAAGGGGTATGTGAGGAGCCAAAGCCGTATTTTTACTTCTGTATATTTCCGGGGCGCAAGACGCCAAACTGGGCGAAGGGCGCAGTCATGTACCAGATTTTTGTCGATCGTTTTTGTAATGGTGACAAGAATAATGACGTAGTAAATTCTGAATATTCTTATATTGACGAGCATGTGACACAGGTAAAGGATTGGAACAAAATGCCGGCATCCATGGGATTCCGCGAGTTTTATGGCGGAGATTTAAAGGGTGTCTGGAGTAAGCTGGACTATCTTCAGGATTTGGGCGTCGAGGTGCTTTATCTGAATCCCATTTTTGTTTCTCCTTCCAATCACAAATATGATACACAGGACTATGATCATGTAGATCCCCATTATGGTGTGATACTGGACGATGGCGGCGAGGTACTGCCAGATGGAGATAACGATAACTCCCATGCAACAAAGTATATCAAACGTGTTGTGAATCGGAAAAATCTTGAGGCGAGCAATGAGTTTTTTGCAAAGTTCGTGGAGGAAGTGCACCGGCGTGGAATGAAGGTAATTCTGGACGGCGTATTCAATCATTGTGGTTCTTTTAATAAATGGATGGACCGCGAAAAAATATATAATAGAGATGAGAGCTATGCAAAGGGGGCCTTTTTGACAGAGGACAGCCCTTATCGCGATTTTTTCCATTTTAATTCAGATGGAGAATGGCCGGATAATACCCACTATAATGCGTGGTGGGGAAATGATACATTGCCGAAACTGAATTATGAGAGTTCGGATGCGCTGGAGGAATATATACTGGGCGTTGCTAAAAAATGGATTTCGCCCCCGTATAATGTAGATGGCTGGCGACTTGATGTAGCGGCTGATTTAGGGCAGTCACAGGAGTACAATCATAGATTTTGGAAAAAGTTTCATGCAGCGGTGAAAAGTGTTAATCCGGAGGCGATTATTCTGGCAGAGCATTATGGAGATGCTTCTCCATGGATGGATGGCAGCCA
Source organism: Lachnoclostridium sp. UBA3262 (assembly GCA_002362575.1). Taxonomy (GTDB): domain Bacteria; phylum Bacillota; class Clostridia; order Lachnospirales; family Lachnospiraceae; genus Eubacterium_F. The sequence goes on from DEUM01000050.1 coordinate 27,936, forward strand.
GTGGGACACAATTATGAATTATGATGCTTTTATGGAACCGGTAGGCTGGTTTCTGACCGGAATGGATAAGCATAGTGACGTGTATTATCAGGACAGAGTAGGGAATGCTGGGTTTTTTTGGGATACGATGCGTAATTTCGGTGCGCGTTTTTCTATGTCTGCGGCACAGACGGCAATGAATGAGCTGTCGAACCATGACCATTCCCGTTTTTTGACGCGGACGAATCACACCGTTGGACGTACTGCGTTTGCAGGACCTATGGCGGCAAGTATGGGAATCAATAAAGCAGTTATGCGGTTAGGTGTTGTTATTCAGATGACATGGATAGGAGCGCCGACCGTGTATTATGGCGATGAGGTGGGCGTCTGCGGGTGGACAGATCCGGATAACCGGCGTACATATCCGTGGGGACACGAGGATATGCAAATGCTTTCGTTCCACAAGGAAATGATACGGATTCACAAGGATTATCAGGCATTTAAGACAGGTAGTACAATTTATCTGAAAAACGAGCCGAATCTGGTTGGCTATGGACGCTTTGATGATAAGGATAAAATATTTGTACTCGTTCAGGTTGGCGGATATGAGCGGAACGTAGACGTGGATGTATGGCGTCTTGGCATGGAGAATGGGCAGCAGATGGTATGTATGATAGAGACAAACCAAAGCGGCTATACGTTGAAATCCGAGATGCGTTCGGTAGTGGATGGAAGGGTTACTGTTCATTTGCAGGAAAACGGTGCAGTAGTTTATAAGAGCATTGATATCCATTAAAGATAGACAATCGGGTGTGATTAAAAGAGCTTGCACTTTTTTACGTTTCTGTTATAATATGATATCAGAGTTGAAAGGTTATACAGAGCTTATCTGTGTAATGTTTGAACTTGCAACTATATAGGCTGGTGTGGCGGAACTGGCAGACGCCCAGGACTTAAAATCCTGTGGGTGGTAACACCCGTACCGGTTCGATTCCGGTTACCAGCATTGGTTAAGACGTATGGGAAGTCTTGTAAATCAAGGCTTCCCAATTTTGGTATCATGGTTACAAATAAACCACCGGTTTAGCTGATGGTCATGATGCATTATTTAATTCATTCGTCATTCCCCATTTCGATCTCTAAATCCTCTGTTTCGGTAGAATGGATGGCGGTTACGCATGGGTGCAAATAATCGTTCGATCCAAATTCCAGAATCACATCGAAATCATCAATCAGTCCCTTTGAAAGGGCTTTTTCCGCAACCTTTGCTGATAGAAACATTTCTGTGACACTCCGTACACCATTGCCTTATTTCTTAATTGTTATGCGTCCGTAAGTGCTGTCTTTTTTGGATGTTCCTACAGTCAGTGCGACCAATCGCACCAAATTTTTTTCATGAATTCCTGTAAAATGGGCATTTTTGATAAAAGGAACAGATTAAAGATTTACATAAGCGTATGAGATTAGCAGATTTTTTGGAGAAACAGAAACATAAAACAATTCTTGGAAAGATGATGCTTTAATAAGCCCCTAAGGCAGTGTAAAAAGATAACTAGACACAAAATTTATTCTAGTTTCGATTTGGAAAGTGTTGTTTCTTTTGTTTGCTTTGTTTTTCTCGATTAATCGCATTTTTTTGAAAATTGAGAAGTGCCATATAAAATAAATATGTTTCCAAAGATAATTTATTGTGCAAAGAAAGCATTGTAATCAGAATTAAAAACTCCATCAATAGTTTTGTGTTATAATTTTATGATTGCGTGATGACGTGAATTATTGTATAATCATGAATACAGTAATTGACAAATTTAGGTTGGAGGGAGAGGTTCAGCATGAAAAAATCGTATCTTGCGATAATGCTTATATTGGTCTCTTTGAGTAGTATATTAAGTGCTTGTGGAAATTCTACATCTACCGTATCTAATAAAAAAGAGCAGGAGGTAGCAAAAACTTTTGAGCAAAACGATACTGAAAAGGAGAATACGGAAGATATTAATGACAAAGAAGAAATAACAAAAGGCGAGGAAACATCTGACGATAGTGTTGGGATAGAGGACGAGTTATATAATTTGGTAGTTGAAGCTCTTGGTAGTGGTAGTGAAAGTTTGATTGAAAATATTGCTGCTGATGCAACTACTGTTAAATTCTTACTTAATGCAGATACAATAGAAAATGCACAATTATGTGAGTTTAGTATTTTGTATAAAATGAAGGGTAAATATAACATGACAGTAAAATTTGTTTTTTATAGTGAAAAAGGAAATGTTAACAGTGCAATTTTGAGGGATACTTTTAGTCAGGATACCTTACAATCTATTGATTTTGATGAGATTAAAGATTACAGAGAATTAAAAAATTATGCAAACTGATAGTAAATACCCTATTGTCTGATTTCAAGTATGTATAATAATAGGTATTAGGTTTGAACACTTTTATTAGATGAGGTTCTCAAATCTCCTTTCTATCGCAGTTTGTGGATGCCGTTATTTGTTCGATTCCGGTTACCAGCATTAAAAAGGAGAGAGCCAGCAAGTTTACCAGTCACCGGCGGTTTTAATTCTTTGATTCCTCTATCGAATGGTGAAGTTCTGTGAACAGTTCATTATATCTGATATTGGAGCCATTCATTTTTACAATCCCGACATGAAGATTTAGAGGAATTTCTCTTCCCTCAGCGGAAAAGGCAGTGCCGTTTTTGCTCGTGATTTGTTCGGCTATGGATTGGGCATATTGGATATCCTCGCTTGCAGTAAGGAGGGCAAATTCATCTCCACCGATACGAAAGACGACATCCTCTGCTCCGGCTACATTCTCCATTCTTTTCATAGATTCCAAAATAGCCAAATCCCCGGCATGATGCGAAATCTCGTTAATTGGTATGAGGGACTTGATGTCACAGCATACAAAGTAACAATTTTTTCGTTTCGTAAAAAGGTCATATAATTCACTGATATCTACATTTTTGCATGTTTCCATATACTCACTTCCTTTCTCCCAAGGAGTTATGTACCTTGGAAAAAGTTCAAAAAAACGCCCCTTCTGGCGAAATTCCGATGGTTTACAGTTCCATACCTGTTTAAATGCGCGGGTAAAAGACTCATGAGTGCTGTACCCATATTCCAAGGCGACCTCCAAAATGGAGCGTTCCGGCTGGGAAACCAGCATATTTGCCGCTTTCATCATTCGCCGCCGGATAATGTAGTCGCGCACAGAAATATTATTTACACACCGAAACAGCTTTTCCAGAGTTGATTTTGAACAATAACAGGCGTCGGCAATGTCTTCTGTTCGAAAGTCCCTGTTCGAAAGTCCCTGTTCAGATTTTTCTCAATGTATGCCAGAGACTTTGCCAGTAATTCAATGTTATGCATATTCATCAACTCCTTCCGGTACCGTAAATATAGAGTAGCATATGGTTAAAATTTTCTCTTGATATTTTGAGTATTCTTAATAAAATATGCTGTAGAGATTTATTTCCCTGATATTATTTGCATTTTCCACAGTCCGAACAGCCGTTATATATGAGCCGGCTGCCACAGGTTTTGCAGTTTTCACGATAGTGAGGAGTATAAAGTAGTTCTTTTGGAATATTTTGCCCCCATTCATCCTTTAATACAAATTCCATTGGCTTTCCCTTGTAATTCATGTCTGATTTATATGCCATTTCGCTCTGTACCTGCTTTTTAGGCATCCAATACCGTTTCCCATCTTTAATAAAGTTTGTACCTGTTTCTATAAAGCAAAAGGTAATGTGATGCGCCTCACATTCTGCACGGAGGCTTTTTACCCAGTCAAAATGACAAGGTCTGGCGCCGTCATAATTTTCGCCACCGCAGATAACCTGCTCAATCTGTCCTGTGTCAAGATAATGTGCAATAGAGACAGAACCAATAAACGGTGCACACATAATTCCTTTATGCTTAAAGGGAAGCTGTAGAAGAATCGGTATTCGCTCGTCAGCACGCTGCTGATTTTCACAGGTAACATTAAAGAAAATATTTTCCCATCCATCGCCCCAGTCGGCAGGAAGACAATCCATTACCCGCTCAGGACGTTTTGTCAAAAGGAAAAAAATGACGTCCGCGCGCCTTCTCATAATATTCCACGCCTCCTCGCGCCAGACGTCTGCTTCTGCAAGGAAAAAATCAGAGGTCATGCAGACGCGGAGCATTTCTCCGCTTTGTACTTTGAAGCTGCCGTTCCGGGATTTTTGCAGCGGATAGGAGAAACCGGATTTAGTTTTGTAAATATTGGCGCCGTTTTTGTCTCGCACACGGTCCAGAAAATACATGTAGCAGTTCTGACAGCCCTCACTGCATTTGATACAGCCGTGCCACGGATTCCATATGTCGTGCATAAGCTTCCCCCTTTCCAAAGCGATGGTGTGTAATTTTTATGGATTTCAGATGTATTTCTAATCATCAGTATATCAAAATATGGGCGGATTTAAAAGAATGATATAGTATGTTGGAGAGTGCAGGACAGGGTGGTTGTGCCAAATTACCGAAAAATAATGCGCCAAAATGCCGAAAAATATTAAGACAAATTGCCGAAAAGTGATTGTATTATTTATAATAATGGCTATAATATAGGTATGGGAATAACTGGAGGTGTTGCTGTAATGAAAAAATATAAGGCAAGAATTGCTGATAAAATATTAGAAAAACGACTTTCCGGGAAAGGCGCAGTTCTAATTGAGGGACCGAAATGGTGCGGGAAAACAACAACAGCGGAACAGATTGCTGGCAGTATTCTATATATGGATGATCCGGAGAAAGAGAAACAGAATTTGGACATGGCGGAGATAAATCCGAAAAGACTTTTAAAGGGTCAGATTCCAAGACTGATTGATGAATGGCAGCTTGCACCAAAGTTATGGGATGCAATACGGTTTGAAGTAGACCATAGGGATGAATTAGGGCAGTTTATTTTAACAGGTTCTGCTGTTCCGGCTTCAAGTGAGCATATCCATCATACGGGGACGGGTAGATTTTCGTGGATGTTAATGCGACCAATGAGTTTATATGAATCCTTAGATTCAACGGGAGAGGTAAGTCTGAAAGAGCTCTTTCAAACACCTGAGCAGATTGAAGGGGAGAACCCTCATGATTTAAACCGGTTGGCGTATCTTGTATGCCGTGGAGGCTGGCCAAGAGCTACCGATTTAGAAGGTGAAATCGCTCTTGAACAGGCATTTGATTATTACGATGCCGTGGTAAAATCAGATATATCCCGTGCGGATGGCATCAATCGGAATCCAGAGAGGGTAAGGCGTCTTATGCGTTCATACGCTCGTAACCAAGGTTCACAGGCTACAAATACGTTAATTTGTAAAGATATGGAAGTCAATGATGTGGAAACGTTTGATTCTGATACAGTTTATTCCTATATCAGTGCATTGAAAAAGATATTTGTTATTGAGGAGATGGAAGCGTGGAATCCAAATCTTCGTTCTAAAACTGCCATCCGTACATCAAATACTCGATATTTTATTGATTCATCCATTGCGGTTGCGGCTCTTGGATTGGGACCACAGGATTTGATTGAAGACCTGAATACATTTGGCTTGCTTTTTGAAACAATGTGCATACGGGATTTGCGGGTATTTGCAGATGTATTAAATGGAAGTGTATATCACTTTCGGGATAAATCAGACCTTGAGTGTGATGCAGTAGTACATCTGCGGAACGGCACATATGGCTTGGTTGAAATTAAGCTTGGTGGCGACAGGTTGATTGAAGAAGGTGCTGAAAATCTTAAGAAATTACAGGATAAAATTGATACAACAAAGATGAAAGCCCCTGCCTTTTTGATGGTACTTATTGGCGTAGGAGATTATGCATATCGGCGAAGGGATGGAATATATGTAGTTCCTATCGGATGTCTTAAAGACTAATAGATGATATTTTATATGGTTAATAGAAAAGCTAGAAAAATTTTTGGCGGATTTAGAAACTATCAGCATGGTAGAGAAAATAGATTTTAAGAATAATAAGTAAGAAGTTCTATTAGGTTAAATGCAAGTTTTATGGCGGCAAGTGCATTTATTAAAAGTATTCAATAGTTTTAGAGCAGCGCATAGATTAGAAACCGGATTTACTCAGGCAAGCCTTTACTTCCCGTTGGTGAGAGGCACATGTAGTTTATGTGCCCTCACCACTACGAGGAAGTAGAAGCGGGAGCGGGCTTGCCGGGGAATCCGGTTTCTAATCTATGCCATTTCTCGCAAACCAGTGAACACATCTCAATAAATCGCACTTGACTTTTCCCGACAGCCTTGTTATAATAGACACCGTCCGAAAAAGTCAGACAGCAGTAAGAAGGAAAAATAAATACAAACACGCGGGTGTAGTTCAATGGTAGAACACTAGCCTTCCAAGCTAGATACGTGGGTTCGATTCCCATCACCCGCTTATATTTTTATGACTCAATAGCAGAGGGAATCATTTTCGTTATGAAAAATAAGGAAAAGAGGTTCCTTTTTTGTACATATACATACGAAACAGAAGCGGGGTATCAATATATCATGGCAGAAAAGAAAGTGCTTTTGACAGCAATCAATGCAAAATACATTCATTCAAATCTGGCGGTGTACTCGTTAAAGGCAAATGCGGGACAGTACGAACAAAATGTTGAAATATGCGAGTATACAATCAATCACCGGAAGGAAGAGATACTGAGCAGGCTGTATGAAAAAAAGCCGGAAATAATTGGATTTTCTTGTTATCTCTGGAATATTGAATATGTCTTAGACATTGCAGAGAATCTGAAAAAGGTGCTGCCGGAGCTGGTCATAATAGCAGGGGGGCCGGAGGTTTCCTACCATCCGGAGGAAATACTGAAGAAAAACAGATGTCTGGATATGATTATGGTAGGGGAGGGAGAGAGAACCTTCTATGAATATCTGGACTGTATCATCGGCGGGGCAGGCAGATTAGAGGATATTGACGGGCTGGTGTACAGGGAGGAAGGGAAGCTTTCGCGGACGAAGCCGAGACAGGGGCTGGATATGGATACGCTGGTATTTCCGTATCGGAATGTGTCGGGGGCGGAGAACCGGATTCTTTACTATGAAAGTATGCGTGGCTGCCCATTTTCCTGCAGCTATTGTTTATCTTCCGTGGAAAAGAGCGTGAGAATAAAGAGCTTTGAAAAGACGCAGAAAGAGCTGGACTTTTTTCTTGAAAACCGGGTGCCGCAGGTCAAATTTGTTGACCGGACATTTAACTGCAATCATGAATATGCTTACCGGATATGGAAGTATATCGGGGAGCAGGATAATGGGGTGACAAATTTTCATTTCGAAATTGGCGGCGACCTTTTGAGGGAGGAAGATTTTAAACTGTTTCGCGCATTTCGTCCGGGACTTGTACAGTTTGAAATCGGAGTACAGTCAACAAACCCGGATACCATTCGGGCAATCCGCCGGACAATGAATCTTGCGGTACTAAGTGAAAATATAAAGAAGGTTCGCGACGGACACAATATCCATGAACATCTGGATTTGATAGCAGGGCTTCCTTTTGAGGACTTTGAGAGCTTTCGAAATTCGTTTAACGATGTCTACGCAATGAGGCCGAATCAGTTACAGCTCGGTTTTCTGAAGGTGCTGGACGGCTCTTATATGAATGAGGAAAAGGAGCATTACGGCATTGTATATAGCAGTCAGCCGCCGTATGAGGTGCTCTCCACGAAGTGGCTTTCCTACGAAGATATTTTGGAGCTGAAGCAGATAGAGGAAATGGTGGAGGTGTATTATAACAGTTTCCAGTTTGCGGCGACAATGGCGTATCTGCAGCGGTATTTTGAATCGGCATTTGATATGTACCGTGAGATAGGAAAATATTATAAAGAGAATGGGTTATTTGATAAAAAGCACAGCCGTTTCAACCGATATGAAATTCTCTGGGAGTTCGCACTCGGCCGGCCGGGTATACAGGCAGAGGAGCTGAGAGAGACGCTTACCTTTGATTTATTTAGCAGGGATTATGTCAAGAATCCGCCGGATTTTGTCAGGGAGAGGACGGAGGATATGAAAAAAAGAATCCGTCTGTTTTTTGACAGGGAGTGCGAAAAGAAAACGGTTATCCGCGGGTATGACGGACTGGTAACGAAACAGCTTTATAATATGCTGTATGTGGATTGCTTTACAATGGATATGGAAATGCTGATAGAGACGGGCAGGGTGGAAAAAAGGGAACCGTTTTATCTGATATTTGATTATCGGAAACGGAATCCGCTTGACCATTCGGCAGCAGTCGTGCGATTGACAAAAGAAATTGAGGGGGAAACAGAAAGTGAAAAAAATTAGCGCAAAAGAGAAAGCGCGGGTGGAGGAAATTCTCAGGCGGCTGGATGAACATTATACGACCGATTATAAGTGTTATCTGAATTATGAAACACCGTGGCAGCTTTTGATTGCTACTATACTGAGCGCACAGTGTACGGACGCCAGAGTCAATCTGGTGACGAAGGATTTATTTGTGAAATATCCTACGCTCGAAGCGTTTGCCGGGGCGGGGCAGGCAGAGCTGGAGAAAGATATCCACTCGACCGGTTTCTATAAAAACAAGGCAAAAAATATTATTGCCTGTGCGCAGAAACTGCTGCACGAATTTGGCGGGGAAGTGCCGCGGGGAATTGAGGAACTGACGAGCCTTGCCGGGGTTGGAAGAAAGACGGCAAATGTGATTCGCGGAAATGTTTATCATGAGCCAAGCGTAGTAGTAGATACCCATGTGAAACGAATCAGCCGGAAGCTTGGCTTGGCAAAAGAAAAAGAGCCGGAAAAAATTGAAAGGGAACTGATGGAGATACTGCCGGAAGACCATTGGATTTTATACAATATACAGATTATTACCCATGGAAGGGGTCTATGTACGGCGAAGAATCCTCAATGCGAAAACTGCTTTTTGAGGGATTTGTGCCGCGAAGCAGATGCCTAGCGGTAGGAGGCGAGTACTTCACGGAGCATGTCTGCAATGGAATTTTTCCGCGGATGGCTGCCGGCTTCGATTTCGGTAATCATATCAGAAATTTTACCGGGCTGGTCCATTTTCAGGTAAAGTTTTGCCAGCTCTGTGTAGTCTGCGATTTTCATGGAACCGTAGCGCAGGGCAAGCAGATAGGTATCTCTTGCTTCCTCGAAAAAGCCGGAGTCCGTATAAATTCTGGCTAAATTTGAAAGACTGATTAAGAAATTATTAAAATTTTCGTCATAATCGGATAATGTCTTGAAATTTCCGACGCCATATGCTAACTTTAAATCTGTATTAGAATACTTGGACAAATCAATCATCGGTTCCTTAATTTGCTTTCGTATTTGTCCGATACAATGAATAATGGCGTCATCCGATGTGACGGCGGCTGGAATTTCCGATTCGTCTATTGTCAGTAGTGGCAGATGGGAAATATCCTTTTTTCTGGTACGGTTTGCTTCTTCCTCCCGTGCCCAGAATTCCTGAGTTGCAGTTTGTTCCGTTTTTCGGGCTTTGCGGCTTTCGTAAAACAACCAGCCGATGAAAATAAAGGTACAAATAAGTATTACTAATATATACATACTGACATCCTTTCAGAAAGGGGGAACTTTCTATGTTTAATCGAAAAAAGCAACGTTTGGTTGCAGCAGTTATTTGCGGTATTCTTATATTTGCTATGGTGATAGGGTTAGTTGCAAGCATGTAACTTTTCTCTCCATATAGTGTAATACAGGATTGTGAAATGCGCAAGTATGTGGTACAATGAACATTATTTTTATAGTGAGATAATAGACAAGAGGTAAATGGAGGCATAAATTTTGAGAAAGATAAGAATATGGCCGGCGATTATAGTTATTGCAATTATGCTCTTGCTGATAGGGGCTTACGTTTGCGGAACATATATGATGGTAAGGCCGGATGATGACAAAATCTGTGAAGGCGTTTATGTGGAATCTGTAAATATCAGCGGTATGACAAAGGAACAGGCAGAGGAAGCGGTAAATGGATATATAGCCGGGCTGGTGGCCAGAACATTAGAGGTAGACGTCAATGGGAAAATTATCAGTACCTCCCTGTCGGAGCTGGGTTATCAATGCGATGCCGGAGACTGCATTGCACAGGCGATGAAGGTTGGCAAGGAAGGGAATCTGTTCAGCAATTATGCAAAGATAAAAGAGGTTGAGGCAGAGCATGTAGTATATAATCTGCAGTTTTCCTACTCGGACAAAAAGCTGAATAAATTCATTAAAAATAAATGTGCAAAAGAATGTACGAGTGCCAAAAATTCAAAAATAAAAATGAAAAATGGCAGGCTGACCTATACAAAATCCAGAAAAGGAATTGGCATTGATGTTGCGACGACGGCGGAGAGCATTAAGAAGGCGCTGAAGGAGCAGGAGAAACAGGATACCGTTCAGGCAAAAGCGGTTGTTACGATGCAGGAGCCGACAGTGACAAAGGAACTGGCGTCCCGGTGCAAAGATAAAATCGGAAGTTTTTCTACCCGGTTTAATGCCGGAAATGTAAGCCGTTCCCGCAATGTTGCAAATGCGGCACGTCTTATCAATACGACAGTGATTTATCCGGGCGAGACATTTTCTGTCCATGATACGATTTCTCCTTTGACAGAGGATAATGGGTATTATGCAGCACCGTCTTACAACAACGGACAGGTGGTGGATTCCATCGGCGGAGGCGTCTGTCAGGTTTCTACGACACTGTACAATGCGGTATTGCGTTCGGAGCTGGAGGTTGTTGAACGCAGCCCTCACTCTATGGCGGTAACATATGTAGAGCCATCTATGGATGCGGCGATTGCCGGAGATTATAAAGATTTTAAATTTAAGAATAATACAGAAGTTCCGGTTTATATTGAAGGCGGCACATATTCAGGGACGATTTTCTTTAACATATATGGAGAGGAAACGAGAAGCAGCGACCGCAAGGTTGAATTTGAATCTGAAGTGACGCAGGAGATTCAGCCGGGAGCAGATAAGGTTACGGTTGACAAGACAAAACCGGCAAACTATACAAAGGTAACACAGGAGGCACATATTGGATATAAAGCGGTCCTGTGGAAGATTGTCACGGAAAACGGTAAGAGAAAGAAAACGCAGGTCAACAGCAGCACATATCAGCCGTCTCCGAAATATGTAATAAAAGGAGGGGCGAAGGCGACGCCGAAGCCTACGAAAAAGCCGAAAGATAAAAAGGATAAAGACAAAGATAAGTCGAAGGATAAAGCAACTCCTACACCGAAGGCAAAAGAAACGTCTGGAAAGGGAAAGACGGATACGAAGGTAACGCCGGCTCCGACCAGTGTTCCGGCGGCAGAGGAATAATAGGAGACAGGCAAGAAAAACAGCAGGAGCAGGAAAGGGTACGGACATAGACATGAAAACAGGCAAGATACCGGAAAATGTGTTAAAACGTTCCGTTTTAAAAAAGCTGACGGTAAAGAGACCGGAGGTTCTTGTTCATTCCGGGATTGGAGAGGACTGCAGTGTTTTGCAGGCAGGGAATGATGCGATTGTACTTTCCACAGATCCGATTACTGGGACGGCAAAGGATATCGGAAAGCTGGCATTTCATGTGACGGCAAATGATATTGCTTCTTCGGGAGCGGAATTAATCGGGATTCTGCTGACAATCATTTTTCCTCCGGACAGCAGTGAGGAAGAATTAAAGGAAATTATGTCGGATGTGTCGGAACTGGCAGAGGCACATCAGGTTGAGATTTTGGGAGGGCATACGGAAGTATCAGCAGCAGTAAAACAAACGCTGGTATCGGTAACGGGAGTCGGGAGAATTGCCGAAGAGAGGCTGGTGACAACAGGTGGCTTGAAGGCAGGCCATGATATTGTTGTGACAAAGTGGATTGGGCTGGAGGGAACTTCCATTTTAGCGAAAGAAAAGGAAGTGGAGCTAGCAGAGAGGCTTCCTTTAGATATGGTGGAAACAGCAAAGAGTTTTGACCGTTACCTCAGTGTGGTACCGGACAGCCGTGTTGCCATGGAAGTTGGCGTATCCGCAATGCACGATGTTACAGAGGGTGGCATTTTCGGAGCTCTCTGGGAGATGGCCTCCGCCTCTGGCGTCGGGCTGGAAATAGATTTAAAAAGGATACCGGTTCGCCAGGAAACGATAGAGGTATGCGAAGTATTTGACATCAATCCCTATATGCTTATCTCCAGCGGGGCTATGCTGATAGGGACGCCGCACGGAAGCTGTCTTATCGAGAAGCTGAAACGTGCGGGGATTCATGGAGCCGTTGTCGGATGTGCAACAGCGGGGAAAGACAGGGTTGTTTTGAACGGTGAGGAGAGGAGATTTCTCGAACCGCCAAAGACCGATGAATTATTTCGGGTATTGTAGATAAGATAGAGGATTGGAGGTTGGTTTGAGAGAATGAGAGAGAGAATTTTAAGCCATATATCGAAAGACGGAAAGCTGTCGACAGAGGACCTTGCAGCGATGCTGTCGGCGACGCCGGAGGAAATCCGGGCTGAAATCGAGGCAATGGAAAAAGAAGGAATTATATGTGGGTATCCGACATTGATTAACTGGGATAAGACAGATTGTGAGCGGGTAACAGCATTGATTGAAGTAAAGGTTACGCCGGAACGTGGCAGGGGATTTGACAAGCTGGCGGAACGTATTTACCAGTTTGAGGAGGTTGAGAGCGTTTACCTGATGAGCGGTGGTTTTGATTTGACTGTTATTATTGACGGGCGGAGTATGAAAGAGGTTGCCCGTTTTGTTTCTACAAAGCTGGCGCCGATGGAGTCGGTTATGAGCACCGCCACATATTTTGTTATGAAAAAGTATAAAGAACACGGTCTTCCTTTGGTAGAGAAGAAAACCGATGATGAAAGGCAGTTGATTACACCATGAGAAATCCCTTATCAAAGTTAGTGACAGAACTTGAACCTTCCGGCATACGGCGGTTTTTTGATATGGCGAGCACGATGAAAAATGTGATATCGTTAGGTGTGGGCGAGCCGGATTTTGATACGCCGTGGCATGTCCGCGAAGAGGGCATCTATTCGTTGGAAAAAGGCAGGACTTTTTACACTTCAAATGCAGGCCTGCAGGAATTAAAGGAAGAAATCTGTAAATATTTAAAGAGACGTTTTTCTCTTTCGTACATAGATAAGCAGATACTGGTAACTGTAGGGGGAAGTGAGGCGATTGACGTCGGACTCCGTGCTATGCTGAATCCGGGGGATGAGGTTATCATTCCGGAGCCTTGCTTTGTGGCATATCTGCCGTGTGTCAAAATGGCAGGGGGTGTTCCGGTCAGACTGCCGCTGGAGGAAAAGGACGGTTTTAAGCTGACAAAGAAAAAACTGTTATCTGCAATTACGGATAAAACAAAAATTGTGATTCTTCCTTTTCCTAATAATCCGACGGGGGCGGTTATGACGGCGGAGGAGCTGCAGATTATTGCGGATATTATTAAGGAGAGAGACCTTTTTGTCTTATCGGATGAGATTTATTCTGAGCTGACTTACGAGAGAAAGCATGTATCCATAGCTTCCCTGCCGGGTATGGCAGAACGGACGGTTGTTATCAATGGGTTTTCCAAATCCTATGCTATGACGGGCTGGCGCATTGGTTATGCGGCGGGACCGGAGGAGATTATTAAACAGATGATAAAGATACATCAGTATGTTATCATGTGTGCTCCGACGACAAGCCAGTATGCAGCGGTAGAGGCGCTTCAGAACGGGGACAGCGATATTGCCCGGATGAGGGAGAGTTATGATGCCAGACGGCGTTTCCTTGTGAAGGAACTAAATGATATGGGAATTCCGTGTTCCATGCCGCAGGGGGCTTTTTATGTATTTCCGAATATCAGCCGTTTCGGAATGAATTCAGAGGAGTTTGCAACGAAGCTTTTGAATCAGGAGGGGGTAGCGGTTGTTCCGGGTTCAGCATTTGGGGACTCAGGAGATGGTTTTCTGAGAATTTCATATGCGTATTCAATTGAAAGTCTCAAGGTTGCATTGGAAAAGATTCAGAAATTTATAGACACCATTTCATAAATATGCTATTATATAGATAGTTAGGTACTTTTATGGTTCGGTTGTACATAGAGCCAACACAATTTTTTCAAAGGAGAGAGAAACATGGCAACATTAAATGCTGAACATATCAATCCTTTCCTTATGGCTGCCAAAAAAGTTATGCAAGACATGTGTTTTGTCGAAGTGGGTATTCAGAAGCCCGTTTTGAAAAAGGCCGCTTTTGAGTCCGATAGCTGGGTAATCATTATAGGTGTTACGGGGGAAATGCGTGGTCAGGTACTGATTGCAATGTCAGGAAAGAGTGCTTGCAGTGTGGCATCCAAAATGTGTATGATGGAAGTATCCCAGATAGATGATTTTGCAGCTAGTGCACTGAGTGAGCTGGGAAATATGATTATGGGAAACGCAGCAACTGTTTTTTCGTCAAATGGAGTAGGTATTGATATTACACCGCCGACTTTATCAAATGGTAAGGTCAGCTTTTCTTCGGCCTATGCTAAGACACTTTGTGTTCCGATGACTATGAATGGAGAAAATTGTATTGAGTTATTCCTTGCTTTGAGACAGGAAGATTGTTAAATATGTTAAATATAGTTTTATTGGAGCCGGAGATACCAGCGAATACAGGAAATATTGGGCGAACCTGTGTTGCTGCGGGAGCGAGGCTCCATTTAATTGAACCGATGGGGTTTCAAATTAATGAAAAACAGGTAAAGAGGGCGGGACTTGATTATTGGGATAAATTAGATTATACCATTTATGACAATTATTCGGATTTTATAGATAAGAATCCGGGAGCGAAGATTTATATGGCAACGACAAAAGCGAAACATGTATACAGTGATGTACTTTATGAGGAGAACTGTTATATTATGTTTGGCAAGGAGAGTGCCGGTATACCTGAAGATATATTAGTAGAGCATGAGGAGGAGACGATACGGATTCCTATGTTCGGCGATATACGTTCCCTGAATCTTGGCAATTCAGTGGCAATTGTTCTGTATGAAGCGCTTCGGCAACATCATTTTCAGGACTTGAATAAAATCGGACATTTGCATCATACAAAATGGAAAGATGGTACGATATAGAAAATTTTCTGTTCCGGAATAAAGTCAAGAACAGAAAATTTTTTTATTTTTTCAAAAAAAATGCAACATTTTGGCGAGCTCATTCGTTTTGTTATTAGAAAGGGGACAGATTCATGATTGATGTGGCATCAAATCCATCGGACGCAGTGGAAACAGCAATGAATCTCTTTGGAAACGATATATTTCGGCTTGCGTTTTCGTACATGAAAAGAAAGGAAGACGCGGAGGACATTGTTCAGGATGTTCTAGTGCGTTTTATGCAGTCGGAAAATATATTTGAAGACGGAGAGCAGATGAAGGCATGGCTACTTCGTGTGGCAGCGAATGTATGCAAGGATTATTTAAAAGCGTCAGAACGAAAAAAGGTTGTGGCATTGCCGGAGGGGTATGAAACAGTTGCTTCCGATGAAGCGATACCGGAGGGAGAAAGCGAGGTACTGGCGGCTGTAATGGCATTGCCGGAAAAATACCGGAGTGTCATTCACTTATATTATTATCAGGAATACAGCACAAAAGAGATTGCAGAAATTCTTGAAAAGAAAGAGGCGACAATACGTTCGCTTCTTAAGCGCGGGCGGGAGAGATTAGAAAAAATGATGAAAGGAGATGATGGTTATGCAAAAAGAGTATAAAAATGCTATGGAAAAGATATCGCTCTTAGATGAAGACAAAGCACGGATTCTTGCCAATGTAAAAAAGGCATACGAACAGTCCGGTGTGGCATCCGATGACGCTGGCGCACAGAAAAATATTGTGCCATTTTATAAAAGACCACGATTCTCCGCTCGTCGATGGGGGACTGTAGCTGCGGCATTTGCTGTTATTTGCACAAGCGCTGTGTTGATTTATAATCAGTTTACCGGGGATAACCGGGGAGGAGGTCATGGTATTGATTACACAAATCCGACTATGCAGCCTGTCGAGGAAGTAGTCTGGCAGGAATTAGATTCTGTGGAAGATATTGCGGAGAAGACGGATTGCCAGACCTATACACTGAATAGTGTTTCTAAGAAATATAAGGTGAAAAAGGTAGAGGTGGCACCTGCACAGAAGCATGTAAGAATCACATACAAGAACAAAAAGGATGAGGACCGGATACTGTTTGAGTATAAAGAGGAAGAAAATGCGGAAGACATTACAAAGCAGTTTGAGAATGAGTCAGAGCTTGCGAAGGAAAAGGTCGGAACCTCGGATGTGACTATGTATGGAACAGAGAAATGTGACGCCATGACGTGGCAGCAGGAGTCCTGCACCTTTGCGGTAAGAATGTCAAAAGGGTGCAGTACCGAAAAAGCAAAGAGCATAGTTTCCGGTACGAAGAAAAAGGATTCGGATGACAAGCATGGAAAAGACAACCCTTCAAAGGGGAAAGGGAATGATTCGTCTGCTGCTACGAGTCCCAATGCGGTAGGCTGGAAAGGAAATGAAAAGCCTTCCAGCACGAATCAGAAGAAAAAGATTCTGCGTGAGATATACAACCGCCTTGGGTTCCGGATTACAATAGGAGAGCCGGCGGAGGATGTAACTTATAAAAAGATTGATGATTTTGAATCCTTTGCTTTTTATTATAATGAAAACGAGGATTTGGAGGGCAACCGTATTGTCGGATATGCCGGATGGGAAGGCTGTCCGTCCGGTGTTATGAAGCATTTTAATGAGAGTGATATAAAGTCTGTCAACGGGGTTTCTGTGACGGTTTATGAGAAGGAAAATGGGGAGAGGTTATTTGCTTTTATAAAGCAGGAGATTTCGTTTACAATTCTCATTGAAAACTGGACAGGGGAGGATATGGAAGAAGCTCTCGGAGAGATATTGAGTGTGATTCATATTTCAATGGATGACGGGGATTCCGGAGATGACAAGGATGAGAAGACGGAAAAGAATGACAAGGACGAGGAAGACGCAGCGCCGTACCGGGAGGCAGCACAGGAAATTCAGGATGCGGTAGCAGAAAAAAGTTTGAAAACACTGGCTTCTTATGTGGAATTCCCATTGCAGATAAAGGGAGCAGGCGTTGATGTGGAGAGCGCAAAAGAGTTTCAAGAGCTGTCGTCCGATGCGGTATTTGCAAGCGACTGGGTGGACGCCGTTGTCTCGTACGATATAAGCAAAATCAAGGCGGATACAAAATCTTTTAAGATGGGAGATAGCAGTAATTATCTGCTCTGCAAAATAAAGAATGGTTCTGTTGTTATCACAGAGTTGTGCACGGAAAAGGCGTTACCGCAGCCGGAGCCGAGTGCGGATGGGGAGTATTAATTATGGGCTATCGGCTATCGTGTGAGGTTATGAGTGACGGATTTTCTCCGGGCAGATATTACGGCTACTTATTTTCCTGCAAATCCAACCATGCCTTGTAGTGGGCAAAGCGGTCTCACGGCTTGTCAAACATCCTATGCCGCACGACTTGCCCACATCTGGCATGGCTGGATTTGAGCGGCAGGAAAATATGTAAATGTAATATCTGTACCGGAGAAGAATCCTCAATATACAGACACAGAAAGGGGGCGTACTTTACGGTAAATATACGTATTACTTTTGTCTATTCACAATATTCACATGTATTTTTGATTTGCAAGTAGAAGTTTCTATACATAGGTATATTTTCCTATGCTTCTGTAGATAGTTTTGCTGTCTCTTGGCTTTTTTTGTTATAATAAAGATTATTTGATGAGGTTTTCAAAGAAATACAGATTGAAAAATATGATAAGGGAATGATATATTAAAACAAGTGGTTTTGTTTTTGGTTACATGTTATAATTATTAAATTACTTATTTTATTGTAGCAGAGAGGAGAAATAGCTATGATGTATCCTTTTTTATCGTTAGTGGATAATACAGAAATTGTTCATTCGGAACAACTGGAAAATGGAGAGGTAAAGGTATATGTTGAGACACCGGATGAAAAGGATGGTTTTCATAATTTGACTTGCTATCTACCGTCATATCGTTTGGAAGTGAACGGTTATTCAGAAGAAGAAGTCGATTATTATATGGACATAATCAAATCCACAGCACATCTGATTATAGAGTTTTCACGAGAAGGGGGATTTATGAATGCCTCAGGTTTTTAAAATAGGTTCTAGTGCATAACTATTCCCGTGGCAGGGTAAAGACAAATTCTGAGCCAACCCCCTCGGTGCTGACAACATCGATTGTCTGCTTATGTGCAAGAATAATTTCCTTTGAGATGGAAAGCCCCAGTCCGGTGCCAAGTTTATCCTTTCCCCGTGAGATGTCCGTTTTGTAAAAACGATCCCATATATGGTTTAAGTCCTCCTTCGGGATGCCGATACCGGTATCTTTTACTGAAACAAAGACTTTGTCCCCCCGTGTCCGGGTGTTAATAAAAATGGTAGCATCCCGGTCACTGAATTTGATGGCGTTGTCAATGAGATTGTAAAGCACCTGCCGGATTTTATCAGAATCGCCCGATACGATGAGAGGGTTTAACTGTGCCGGTGTCACTTCGAAGGAAATGTTTTTCTTTTCTGCAATTCCCTCCAACGTATCAATTGTGTTCTGAATCGCCTCATGAATATCGAATTTCGATATATCGAGAAAAATATTGTCCTTGTCAAAGTTATTTACATCCAGAAGGCTGGAGGTTAGTTTCGTCAGTCTGTCTGTTTCAAATAGAATAATGTTCAAATATTTCTGTTGGTTTTCAGGTGGAATAATGCCGTCTGCCATTGCCTGTACATAGCCGTGTATACTTGTAAGCGGGGAACGGAAGTCATGGGATATATTGGCAATAAATTTTCTCTGATATTCTTCGAATTTATTGAGCTCGTCGCCGAGTACATTCAATGTCTGTGCCAGCTCCCCGTATTCGTCTTTCGTCTTAATAATAATTGGTGGATTTTCATGTGCAATCGAAAAGTCCTTAGCACCATTGCGGAGTTTTCGCAGGGGCCGGAAATTCATAAAGTAAATTCCGATAAATGCAAGGCCTACGATTCCTGCCATCAGGTAAAATAGCCCGGACAGAATATTATAATAATAATCGGCTCTTGCCTGTATATAGGAATTTCTTTGGGCAAATACGATATAGCCATTGAGATATGGGTTACGCTCCATTGGAAGGGAAATGCACAGGGAAGGCTCCCGTAAATATCCATTCATAGTATAGTTTCTTGTAACCTGTTTTTGTAAAAAAGAGCTGTCGCCCAGATATATGTTATAGGTGGGATCTGGTTTGCCGGAATCAACAACCATATCGCCATCGTCACAGATAATCATGATACGGCATTGGGAGGTTTCGGAAGCCATTTCCAATTGTGTCTTTAAGTTTCGGATGGAATCTTTTGTATAAGACTGCTGGTTGATGTGTGTGCTTAAAAGAGTAATGGCGGCGGCGCGCAGACTATCCTGCGCTTCCGAAATCACCTGCTCATAAATGTAGCGTTGACCGAAAGTGGAAATAAAATAGAAGGAAACAACAAACAATATCAGGTAGAAGGCAGCAAGCTTTCTGCCTAGTGTAGTTCTCATATATTTTTTCATGACAGGAGCTCCTTATAATAAAATAATAGAAAAGTCAACGGTTAGAAAAAGTCTCAAATTTGTAACCAATACCCCATACCGTTGCCAGAGCCCATTCGGAGTGGTCTTTAATTTTTTCCCGCAGGCGTTTAATGTGAACATCCACTGTACGGGATTCCCCGACGTACTCATATCCCCAAATCCGGTCAAGAAGCTGGTCGCGTGTAAAAACCTGATTGGGATGTGTGGCAAGGAAGTAAAGAAGTTCCAGTTCTTTTGGAGGCATCTCAATCGGATTTCCCATGTAGTTGACCGAATAGTTTGACAGGCTGATGGTAAGGTCTGTGTAATGGACGGTTTCGCTGCCCGCTGAAGTAATGTTTGCAGACTGTGCTGGTTCTGTATGTTCATAACGGCGAAGCACTGCCTTCACTCTGGCAACCATTTCTTTTGAGTCAAATGGCTTTATGATATAGTCGTCTGCACCAAGCTCCAGACCGAGCACTTTGTCAAAAACTTCGCCCTTTGCGGACAGCATAATAATTGGTGTCGTGTACTGTTTCCGAATTTCCCGGCAGACGTCGTAGCCGTCCATGCCAGGAAGCATAATATCTAAAAGAACCAGATTTGGCTGGAAGCTTTCATGCTTTTGCAGCGCGGTTTCGCCGTCTTCGGCAATTTCGCATTGGAAACATTCCTTTGTCAGATAGAGGGAAATAAGTTCTGCGATGTTGGAATCATCATCTACGATTAGTATTTTCTTTTTATCCATATATCAGGTTCCTCCTTCCTTTACTTAAATTCAATTACAGTTACGCCAGAACCGCCCTCGCCATAGGCGCCCATGCGGTAGGCTTTAATATGCTTACATTTTTTACAATAATTCTGGACGGCGCTACGGAGCGCTCCGGTTCCCATTCCGTGAATGACCGTAACCTGATGAAGTTTGGCAAGATAGGCATCGTCGATATATTTATCTAAAAGGGCCAATGCTTCGTCTACCGTTTTTCCAATCAGGTTTATTTCGGTAGAGATGGTCATTGCCTTAGACATTTTCATGCTGCGAGAATGAGAAATAGCAGCCTCTTTTTTCGCGGCCTTTGTCTCCTGTTCTAAAAGCTCTAAGTCCTTTACATCCACCTCAGATCGTAAGATGCCCATTTGCACATAGCATTTGCCCTTGCTGTTTGGCAGGGTGCTGACCGTACCCTTTACACCCATGGAATGTACCATCACGATATCCCCGATAGAAAGCTTGTCAGGGGCTTTCTGCGGTCTTTTTTTCGATGTCTGGATAGTAAGGCTGCTTCCTGTTTTGTCTAGTTCTTCACGGAGTGCAGCGCGTTCTTTTTCCATTTCCTTTGTCATTCCGGAATCGTTCATCCATTTATTGTATTTGCGGATGGATTCGTCTGCCATATTTTTTGCCTTCTGAAGAATTTCATTTGCCTCCTCATTAGCACGGCGCAAAATTTTCTCTTTCGCTTTATCTATGCGCTCATTTTTATCCGCAAGTTTTTTCTTGTAATGTTCTGCTTCCTCCCGAAAGCGGACAGCCTTCTCGCGTTCTTTTTCGACGGCAAGGCGTGCTTCCTCCAACCCTGTGACGACGTCCTCAAAACTGCGTGCGCCGCTGTCAACGAGTTTGCCTGCCTCATTGATAATGTCGGCGGGAAGCCCTAATTTTCCAGAAATGGCAAATGCGTTGCTTTTTCCGGGAACCCCGACGAGCAGACGGTATGTCGGCTGCAGGGATTCTACATCAAATTCACAGGAAGCATTTTCCACGCCATCCGTAGAGAGGGCATACACTTTCAGTTCACTGTAGTGTGTCGTTGCCATAGCCGTAACATTCCGGCTGTGCAGGTTATCCAAAATAGCAATCGCAAGTGCAGCGCCCTCGGTTGGATCCGTACCTGCTCCCAGCTCGTCGAAAAGAGCCAGCGTCTTTTTGTTTGCACGTTTTAAAATATATATGGTGTTTACCATGTGGGAAGAAAAGGTACTAAGGCTCTGCTCAATGCTCTGTTCATCCCCAATATCCGCATACACTTCCTCGTACACCCTGAGATGGGAGTGGTCAAATGCCGGGATGTGAAGACCTGCCTGTCCCATAAGGGTAAAAAGCCCTACGGTTTTTAAAGAGACCGTCTTTCCGCCAGTATTCGGTCCGGTAATAATCAGTAAATCATACGTTTTCCCAAGGGTTACGTCAATCGGCACGACCTTGTCCTTTGGAATCAGAGGGTGCCTTCCTTTTTTGATATGAATATAATTCTGGTCAAATAGCGGCTCGCTGCCCTGCATTTTTTTTGAGAGGGATGCTTTGGCAAAAATAAAGTCAAGCTCTGCCAGTATCAGAACATTTCTCTCTAAATCCTCTGCGTATGGGGCGGCAAGGGCGCTGAGGGAAGCGAGTATCTTTTCAATTTCTTCCTGCTCCTTCATCCCAAGCTCTGCCAGTTCGTTATTGATTTTAACAATCGCCATCGGCTCCATAAAGAAAGTTGAGCCCGTAGCGCTCTGGTCATGAATCATACCGGAAAAGGAGGACTTATATTCCTGCTTGACCGGGAGGCAGTAGCGGCCGTTCCGCATCGTTACTATATTATCCCGGAGCATAGAGCCGGAGGCGTTTATCGTGGCGGTAAGCTGCTTGCGTATGCGGTCATTCGCATGTTTCATGGAGCGGCGAATTCGTTTCAGCTCAGGGCTGGCGTCGTCTGCCATTTCCTCCGGGCTGAGAATACAGTGATTGATTTCCCGTCTGAGGTCCGGCAAATCGAGCAGGCTGGAAAAGCGCCCGGAAAGGGCGTCCTGTAAATCTTCCTCTTTGTTATTGTACTCAATGGCACCTTTTGCAATCTCCAGACAGCGGCAGATCGCGAGCAATTCGCCCATGCCAAGGGTGCCGCCCTTTTCCAGCGGTACAAGGCTGGGGCGGATGTCGTGAAGACCGTGGAAGGATAATTTTCCCTGCTTAAATAAACGCATCAGGGCATGGGAGGTTTCAGTCTGCCATCCGATGATTTCATCCCTGCGTGAGGAGGGAAGAAGACGTTTGGCGCTCTCCTTACCAAGTACAGAATCGGCTTCCTCCGCCAGCATATCTATAATTTTGTAATATTCTAATGTCTGTAATACTTTTTTGTTCACGTCTCGTCCTGCTTTCTATTTCAATATTTTATCTATTTGAGATAAATGTTTTGCCCTTAAATTATGTAGATTCATTTTACAATAAAAATTTGGATTTTGCAATAAATACAGGGAGGGCTGGGGCGAGCAATCGCTTAATCATTTACGTTGGTGCGGCGAGTATTCTACGGTTTCTTATCCGGGATATCACTTCCAGCGAAAAATAAATTGTTTCTTTTGTTTACAAAAAGCCTCTCGCCGCCCTTCGCAAAACTCGTTGTCTGCATTGTCGCTTTTCGTGCTGCCCGCAGTGAATGTGACTGACTTTGGTGGTGCATTTGTACCGCTGCGTGGCGGCTTTAGTGAGAACGCACTGCCAAAAGGCAGGGAAAGCGACAGCAGACATCTCTGACAATGCTCGGGCGGCGTATTTGTAAACAAAGGAAACATAATTTTTCGGGAAGTGATATAAGAATAAGAAACCGTAGGATACTCACCGCACTGAAAACATAAATGATTAAGCGATTGCTCAAGGAAGTGGGGGAGTTGACTTTACATACAATTATCGGTACAATAAAGTAGATAATGTATTTTTTATATCTTAGGTTTATTTAATGAAGCTTTCAGATACTAATAGAATGGAGAACAGGCAGAATGAATTATTTACGTGATTACCGCGAGGGGGAAAAGTTTGTCGGGACATATCTTTGCAAACAAAAACAAGTATTGAAGACAAAGGCTGGCAAAACTTATTATTCTTTAACGTTACAGGACAAAACGGGGACGGCAGATGCAAAAATATGGGAATTGAATAATGGCATCGCAAATTTTGAGACGATGGATTACATACATTGTGAGGGCATGGTAACCAGCTTTCAGGGAAAGCTTCAGATGAATGTATCTCGTGTGCGGCTCAGCGATGAAGGGGAATACGATCCGGCGGATTATGTTCCGTGTACAGAAAAAGATATCAATGAGATGTACAGCCGGATTATGAAGTATGTGGCAAGCGTGCAGAACAAATATTTAAAGCAGATTCTGGAAATGTATTTTGTTGAGGACAAGGAATTTATAAAGAACTTTAAAAAACATTCGGCGGCAAAGAGCATCCACCACGGATTTATGGGAGGGCTTTTGGAGCATACGCTGAATGTGACAGATACTTGCGAGCATTTTGCAAAGAGCTATCCGATGATTCACAGGGATTTGCTTATTACGGCAGCGCTTTTTCATGATATGGGAAAGATTCAGGAAATTTCGGATTTCCCAACGAATGATTATACGGATGAGGGGCAGCTTCTGGGACATATTTTTATCGGGGCAAAGTGTATGGATGAGGCGGCAGACAAAATCCCCGGATTCCCGGCGAAGCTGAAAAATGAACTGGTGCATTGTATATTAGCTCACCACGGCAAGCTGGAGTTTGGCTCGCCAAAGGTGCCTGCGATTATGGAGGCGATGGCGCTTCACATGGCAGACACGGCAGACGCAAAGCTTCAGACGCTGCGGGAAATATTTACACAGGCGGGTGATAATAAGGATTGGCTTGGTTTCAACCGTATTATGGATAGTAATCTCAGGAGAACCTCGGAATGAGAAAGAATGATGTATTTACAACGACGATAGAGGATATTGGCGTGGGTGGAGAAGGGATTGGAAAAGTAGACGGATACACGCTTTTTATTAAAGATACTCTGCCGGGGGAGGTAATCAAAGGGATTGCCACCAAAATCGGTCCCCGCTATGGGTACGGTCGCCTAATGGAGATTCTGAAGCCCTCCCCAGACCGTGTGGAACCGCGCTGTCCATCAGCGCGCGCCTGCGGCGGATGTACATTACAGCATATGTCTTATGAGGGACAGCTCGCTTATAAGGAAAAGAAAGTCCGTGATTGTCTGGAGCGCATCGGCGGTGTGGATATGTCGGAGGTGGAATGGCTGACGGATGAGAGCCCTGCCATTTTGTCTGATGCGCCGTGGCATTACCGGAATAAGGCACAGTTTCCGGTTCAGCGTGATAAGGAGGGAAATCCGGTTGCCGGGTTCTATGCGGAGAGAAGCCATAGGGTTATCCCAGTGACTGACTGTGCAATCCAGCATCCGATTATCAATGAGGTTGTGAATTGTGTGCTGGCTTTTATGCGTGATTTTTCCATTGCCCCATATGATGAGGAAAGGCATGGTGGGCTGGTGCGTCATATCTATGTTCGGCGGGGCTATCATACCGGACAGGTCATGGTGTGCCTGGTCATAAATGGAACTGCCCTGCCGCACAGTGAGGAGCTTGTTCTGCGGCTTCAGAAGATAGAGGGAATGACAAGTATCAGTCTGAATGTAAATACGAAGAAAACAAATGTCGTTCTTGGCAGGCAGATGATTCCCCTGTGGGGCCCATTATATATTGAAGACTGTATTGGCGATATTCGTTATCGCATTTCCCCGCAGTCTTTTTATCAGATAAATCCGATTCAGACTCAGAAGCTTTATGAGACGGCGCTCTCGTTTGCTTCCCTGAAAGGGGATGAGCGGGTTTGGGATTTGTACTGTGGAATCGGGACGATTTCCTTGTTTTTTTCGAAAAAATTGCCGAGGGGAGAGGTCTTTGGCGTGGAGATTGTGCCGGAGGCGGTGGAAAATGCGAAAGAAAATGCCAAGTTAAATGGAATTGAGAATGTGTCGTTTGTCTGCGGGGCGGCGGAGGATGTTGTGCCGAATATGGCAGACAAGGGAGCAGACGAGTTGTCTGTGGATGTGGTCGTGGTCGATCCGCCGAGAAAGGGGTGTGATGCGGCGCTTCTGGATACGATGGTGCGGCTGGCTCCAGAGAGAATTGTCTATGTGAGCTGTAACCCGGCGACGCTGGCACGGGATGTGAAGGTGCTGGGGGAGAAGGGATATACGGTGAAGAAGGTGAGGGCGGTGGATATGTTTCCGCAGGGGGGACATGTGGAAACCATTGTACTTTTGTCCCACAAATCACCAGATAGTGTCATTAATGTTACGGTGGAATTTGGAGAAGGTGAAGGGAAAGTACCCTTAGATGCAATAGCAGAACGGGCAAAGAAATATCAGCCGAAACCGAAAATTACATATAAAATGATACAGGAATATGTTGAGAAGAAATATGGATTTAAAGTACATACTGCATATATTGCGGAGGTAAAGAGATCATTAGGTCTGACAATGTATGATGCGCCAAATGCAGTAGAGGAATTGAAACAGCCGAGGAAGCGTCCACCGAAAGAGAAGGTAGAAGCGATAACGGATGCACTTAAATATTTTGAGGTAATTTAATGGATGAAAGGATTTATCAGATTGCAGAGCAGATAGTTGGGATACATCAAAAAGCCTATGAGGTTTATTTGCCATTGGTTGAAGATGTGTGTAGTAGAATTGTGTCAGAAGATGAATTGTCACATTTGTTGGAGTATCTACTGGACTTTGCATGTGATGAAAAAATATTGGCATTGTATAAAAAGGTGTGTAGAAGATATTTGTATATATATTCTGGTTGTATTAAATTTTATGTTGAAGCGTATCGGGAGATGTGGGAGGATGAGGGGGAATGCTTAGAAAATGATTTGTAGATTAAGCAGGGGATAAGCATTTTAAGAGATATTTTTTCATGAGCTTACGATGTAAGAATAGGAGAATGTGTATGGCGAAAATTGTGAAAGAGACTATTCATGCTAAAGGCATTGATATTGGCATCTATACAACAAATTTTGAAAATGAGTTTATCTCATTAACGGATATTGCAAAATATAGAAATGAAGATGACCCAAGATTTGT
>DEUM01000050.1:54764-62713 GCA_002362575.1 Lachnoclostridium sp. UBA3262
ATTTTAACCGTGTGCAATTCGAGGCGGTTAAAAATGAGGCGGGGTTAAATCGTTTTGTTATGACGCCGACAAAGTGGATTACACAAATGAATGCCATTGGTATTGTTTCAAAAGCAGGACGATATGGCGGAACATATGCTCATAGTGATATTGCTATGTCTTTTGCAACTTGGATTTCCCCTGAATTTCAGTTATATATTATGAAGGACTATCGGAGATTAAAGACAGATGAGAATAGTCGGCTATCTTTGAATTGGAATTTGAACAGAGAAATTTCTAAGTTAAATTACAGGATACATACAGATGCAATTAAAGAAAATCTGATTCCGCCAGAATTAACTCCTGCACAGGTGGCGTATACCTATGCAAATGAAGCAGATATGTTGAATGTTGTGTTGTTCGGAAAGACGGCAAAACAGTGGAAAGATGAAAATCCAACCGTAAAAGGAAATATGAGAGATGTTGCAACATTAAATCAGTTACTGGTGCTTGCGAATTTGGAAAGTTATAATGCCGTTCTGATTAATCAGGGGAAGAATCAAAAAGAGCGTATGGAATTGCTTCGGCAGTTGGCAGTACAACAGTTGCAGGCATTGGAAACGGTAAGCATGGATAATCTTCCCAAATTGCTAGAAAATTATAATTCCAAAAAATGAATTATGTGATAGTATAATAAGAAGGTGATAAAAATGAGAGGAAAAACAATCCGACAATTTCTAATTGATGGACAGGCAGATGGCAGATGGGCTAGTGAACTCTCTAACTGGACAGGTAAGGCATATAAAATCCCACGTACATATATTAATCAATGTATGGATAGAGATGATTTGAGTAATACTGGCGTGTATTTTTTATTTGGGCGTAATGATGAAACAGATGAAGAACAAGTTTATATAGGAGAGGCTGAAAATATATTCAATAGGCTCAAACAACATCTTTCAGAAAAGGATTTCTGGACAGAGTGCATCGTGTTTATTAGTAAAGATAATAACCTAAATAAAGCACATATAAAATACTTGGAAAATCATCTTTATATTCTGGCAAAGGAATCTAAGAGATATGAGATAGTAAATAGCAATGTGCCTACAGAAGCGTCAATATCTGAAATGGATCGTGCAGAGATGGATGAGTTTATTGATAACATGCGGTTGATTTTAGGAGTGTTGGGACATAAAATTTTAGAACCGTCTATAAAGAGAAAAAGTGATGAGAAAGAGATTCTTTACATATTACAAGATCGTTCTGGAATCAAGGCGAGTGGTAAACCAATTTCAGAAGGTTTTGCGGTTTTGAAAGGTTCTAAAGTTGCTAATAATGTAGCGACATCCTTATCAAAGTCTGTTATCAATAAACGGCAGCTATTGTTTGATAAGGGCATTGTTGATGAGAACTTTACTTTTACTCAGGATTGGGCATTTACGAGTCCTTCACTTGCAGCAGCAATAGTTGTAGGGTATAGTATTAACGGTAGGAATGCATGGAAGAATAAAAAGGGAGTATCATTAAAAGAAATAGAAGAAGGATAAAAAATGATTTTGTGGGAATCTGGTAATACCGTTGAGAGTGTGGTGTTGATGTCAAAGGTGAACACTAACAAGTAAATAAATAACTGATTTCAAAGGCTTATTCAGGACCTATCGTTAAATGGTAGATTTGGCTCTGGATAAGCCTTTTATTTTTAGCTTGAAATTAGTTATGTGGGAACTGATCCACTTGATAAGGTTGACACGACACTATGGATATTTGAAAAGTGAAAACTCTTCAACAATAAGAATACGATTGTAAATAAATTTGGTATTAACATACCAAAAAGAATTGACAAAGAAATATAGGCGTGATACACTATCGTTACAAGGTTAAATAGAACTGCTTTCTGAGGAGGTAACACAATGAAAGGCAATAACAGCAGAATAGATAGATTGTATTCCTTTTTCAATGCTATAAGAGGGAATAATACGCCAAGTGAATACGAGAGTGCATTGGCTGTGCTTAAGAAAACGATGGATTTACAGTTGATGGCTGTAGACGAAAATTTTAATCTTCATGAGTTAAACGATGAGGAACTTTATGAATTGATGAGAAGTGTTGCCGATGAGTTTGGAATAGCTAATCCGTTCCCGGATAGAGAACGATTTTTCAATATATACAGAACCCTTAGAAACTTTGAGGATGTGACTTGGACAGATATTCTCGAATATGGGGATCGCAGAGCTAAATTCAGAGTCCCGGAAGCGTTGATTGATGAAATGGAGAAGAATTTTATAGAAGGTTTCCAGGAGGTTTTAATTCCAGAAGCTGAAAAGTTTTCTCCTTGTTTGGAACGACTTGTAGAAGCACATGGCGACTCGCATTTTACACTGACAACGATGGACAACTTATACTTTAAGATTTTGACAGAAATGTTTAGCGATAATGAAATGGTAGATGTTAAGCAGACAAGCATCTATGAATATGAGTTTACGTCAGAAAAGTATGACTTGATTTTGGCTGTACCGGTGTTTGGCGTTCGTGATAAAGCTGACGAAGATTCATCATTTATATGTAGAGAATATGACATGATAGCAGCAGAGAATCTTGCACTTCATTTAAGAAGTGATGGTGTTTTATCAATCGTTTTACCGGCCAAGATTACGTTTGGTGGTGGCAGAGTTAAGGAGCTTCGAGAGTTTCTTCAATCCATGTACTGCGTAAAAGAAATAGCGGACCTTCCATCGGGGGTATTCGAAAACACTGGCGTAAAAACATATTTAATTACAATTACGACAGGACGTACAGATGAAGTAACAATTAAAAGATATGTAACAGATACAGAGAATCCTCGC
The DNA here is from genome assembly GCA_002362575.1 of Lachnoclostridium sp. UBA3262. Taxonomy (GTDB): domain Bacteria; phylum Bacillota; class Clostridia; order Lachnospirales; family Lachnospiraceae; genus Eubacterium_F. Next base: position 57,587 of record DEUM01000050.1, read on the forward strand.
AAAGATGGACTTAGCAAGCTGATAGTGCAGGATGATACATTCGTTTTGGAAGATGAGCTTGCGGATATGGGAGATTGGAATGTTGATAGGATTTTTGAGTCACAGGATGAAGACTGGATTAAGTTTCAAGAATCGAATGTTAAGAAGCAGGAACTTGGTACTGTGGCTTCTATTTTTAGAGGAAAAGCGGTGAATAAGAAAGATCCTAACGGAAATATCGGTGTAGTAAATATATCGAATATTGGTGAGTATGAGATTGACTATACAGGGCTTGACTATCTAGATGAAGAGGAACGCAAAGTTACAAATTATTTGTTACAAGATGGCGATTTGTTAATCCCGGCAAGAGGAACAGCAATAAGAATTGCTATTTTTAAAGAGCAAGCATATCCATGTATTGCTTCATCAAATGTGATTGTTATTAGGGCCATCGACGAGAGCCTTTCTACAACATACCTTAAACTGTTTTTTGATAGTCCTCTCGGAAGAAAAATGCTGGTTACAAGGCAGCAGGGAACTGCGGTGATGAATATCAGTTACAAGGAACTTAACCATATAGAGATACCGCTTCCGTCAATGGAAGAACAAAAGACTATAGCTGATGAGTATATGAGAGAGTTTGAAATGTATAAAAAGGCAATTCAGGAAGCTGAAGCGAGGTGGTCATCTATCCTGGCTAAGCTTCAGAGCAGAATATAAGGAGGTAACTATATGTTAGGAGCAATTATTGGTGACATCGTTGGGTCACGTTTTGAATGGAATAATCATAGGGATAAGGACTTTGAGTTTCTTACGTATAAGTGTTTCCCAACTGATGACAGTATCATGAGTTTGGCGATTGCTCAGGCAATCCTGGTGAGTAAACAAGACTACAGTGATTTGTCGAAAAATGCGGTTGAGTGTATGCAGAGTGTTGGAAGAAATTATCCGAATTGTGGATATGGCGGGGGTTTTTATCGCTGGATGTTCTCTGACAATCCTCAACCATATAACAGCTACGGAAATGGCGCTGCAATGAGAGTCAGTGCAGCAGGTTTCGCAGCAGAAAGTTTGGAAGAAGCAAAGAAACTTTCCAAACTGGTTACGGAAGTAACACACAATCATCCGGAAGGAATAAAAGGTGCAGAAGCCACAGCGGTTGCTATTTATATGGCTAAGACCGGCAGTAGCATGTTGGAAATCAGAGATTACATTGACAAGCATTATTATCCTATGAATTTCACTCTTGATGAAATAAGGGATACATACGAATTTAATGAAACTTGTCAGGATACAGTTCCTCAGGCGCTGCAGGCATTCTTTGAATCAACTGGATTTGAGGATGCAATAAGAAACGCCATCTCCATCGGTGGTGACAGTGACACATTGGCAGCTATCTGCGGTGGTATTGCAGAAGCGTACTATGGAATACCTACAAATATCAGAAAACATGCACTCACCTTCTTAGACCAGAAGTTGATGCAGTTGCTAGTTTTATTTGAAAATAAATATCCGCCGGTTATGGAAAAGAAACGTGATGATGTGAGTGTAAGCATCAAACGCTCAGCGGATAAGAAAGTAAAAACAGGAGGTCGTAGTTCTATGATTCAATCAGCTACGGAAATAGCAGATCAGGAATTGAAAGAATCCATCCCTGAAAATGAGGAAACTACAAGTAAAAAGTTATTTGCACATCTATATGAGGCATGCAATATCTTAAGAGGCCCTATCAATCAGGATGAGTTTAAGGATTACGTTACACCAATCTTGTTCTTTAAGAGAATCAGTGATGTGTACGATGAAGAAACACAGGATGCATTGGAGGCTTCCGGTGGCGATGAGGAATTTGCAGCTTTTGATGAAAATCACAGCTTCATCATTCCGGAGGGCTGCCATTGGAGCGACCTTAGAAATGCAAGTAAGGACATTGGTAAGATAATTGTCAAGGCTATGAATGGTATTGAACGTGCTAACCCGGAAACACTTAGTGGTGTATTCTCCAGCTTTGATGATGTTACATGGACAGATAAAACAAAGCTGACAGACGAAAGACTGAAAGACCTTATTGAACACATGTCTAGTCTGAAAGTCGGTAATAAAAACTACAGTGCAGACGTTATGGGCGATGCCTATGAGTATCTCATTAAAAAATTTGCTGACCTTTCAAAGAAGAATGCTGGTGAGTATTACACGCCTAGAACAATTGTTAAGTTGATGGTCATGGTGATGGATCCAAAGCCTGGCGACACAGTATACGATCCAGCCTGTGGTACGGGAGGTATGCTTATCGAGGCTATCCGACACATCGATAACAAGCAGACCACTTATGGTAAGATTTATGGTCAGGAAAACAACCTGTCTACATCTGCAATCGCAAGAATGAACCTGTTCCTTCATGGCGCTAATGATTTCAAGATTGCACAGGGTGATACCTTAAGAAGTCCAAAGTTTGTAGAGCATGGCAAGCTACAGCAGTTTAACTGCGTTCTCGCAAATCCGCCTTTCGGTCAGGAAAAGTGGGGCGCCGATAGTTTCGAGTCTGACAAATATGGTCGTAACATGTGGGGCTGCCCATCAGATTCAAATGCGGACTATGCATGGCTTCAGCACATGGTAAAATCCATGAAGCCGATGAATGGTAAGGTTGCAGTGGTTCTTCCTCAGGGAGTTCTTTTCCACGGAGGCAAAGAGGGTGCAATTCGTGAACAGCTTATCAAGAGTGATTTGATTGAAGTAGTTGTGGCACTCGCGGGTGGTGTGTTCTATGGAACCGGTGTATCTGCTTGTATCATCTTCCTTAATAATCACAAGAAACCGGAACATAAAGGGAAGGTTTGCTTGATTGATGCGACTAAGATTTATACACCACAACGTGCGCAGAATGAAATGACAGAGAAAGATATTCAGGAAGTATATAAGTTGTGGCAGGATTATACGGATGTTATAGAAAAATGTAAGATTGTTAAGATTGCTGACCTGGATGCCGCTGGTAACACTTTAGCAGTAAACACTTATATTGAGAAAAAGAAACAAGAAGTAGTTTCACCTATAGAGGTACGAATTGAATACTTTGACGCTCTTGAAAATACCAAGAGGATGGAAGAACGTTTGATGGCGTACTTAAAAGCAGGAGGTTTTATCGATGAAAAATAAAATCACAATAGATGAATTAGAAAAGTATCTCTGGGGGTCAGCGGTTTTACTTCGTACCCATGTGGATGCTGGTGCATATAAGCAGTATATCTTTCCGCTTTTATTCTTCAAACGTCTAAGTGACGTATATGATGAAGAGTGCGAAAAGGCCAGAGCTGAATACGGTGAGGAAGCTCTGGATTGGGAAGAAAATCATCAGTTTATGATTCCTGATGGTGCACATTGGAATGATGTGCGTAATGTTTCACAGGATGTTGGTAAAGCAATAAAGGATGCATTCCACGCAATCGAAGTGGAAAACCCGGAGAAACTGCAAGGTATTTTCGGTGACGCTTCTTGGACAAATAAAAATCGTTTACCGGATAGATTGCTGAAGGATTTGTTAGAGCATTTCAGTTCAAAGACACTTTCCATCGAAAACTGTCCTGCTGATGAGCTTGGACAGGGATACGAATACCTTATCAAGCAGTTTGCAGATGACAGTGGCCATACTGCCCAGGAGTTCTACACGAATCGTACTGTTGTAAATCTGATGACGGAGATGTTAAAGCCACAGCCTGGCGAATCTATCTACGATCCAACGTGCGGCAGCGCCGGTATGCTGATTTCGGCGGTAGCATACCTCAAACAGCAGAATAAAGAGTGGAGAAACTTATCGATATATGGACAGGAAATTGTAACCCTTACGTCCACGATTGCGAGAATGAACTTGCTTCTTCATGGTGTTCAGGACTTTGAGATTGTGAATGCAGATACATTAAAAACGCCGGCGTTTACTGACCATGCAAAGCTTCAGCAATTTGACCTTGTTTTGGCAAATCCGCCGTACTCAATTAAGCAGTGGGACAGAACGGCTTTTGAAAGTGATAAGTATGGTCGAAACTTTTTAGGAACGCCACCTCAAGGACGTGCTGATTATGCATTCTTCCAGCACATCTTAAAAAGTATGGACCCTGTTACGGGTAGATGCGCTATCTTATTCCCGCACGGAGTATTATTCCGTGGTGAAGAACAGGAAATGAGAGATAAACTGGTACGTGCAGACTTAATTGAATGCGTATTAGGGATAGGACGTAACCTTTTCTACAACTCTCCGATGGAAGCTTGTATCATTATTTGCAGAAGTAACAAACCGAAGGATAGAAGAGGAAAAATCCAGTTCATCAATGCAAAACATGAAGTAACAAGAAAGAACGCACAGAGCTATCTTGAAGATCACCATATCAAAAAGATTGCTAAAGTGTACGATGATTATTCAACGGAACCGGGCTTTTCCGCAGTTGTTTCCAATAAGGATATCTTAGAAAACGGCGCAGAGCTTACCATATCGCTGTATGTGGATGAGGTTAATGATGATGAAGCAATTCCGGTTGAAGATGCGGTACAGATTTGGGTAGAGAGAAGTCGTAGATTTAATGCATATTATGACTTGCTTGCAAAACTGATAAAGGAGGGAGAATAATGCCACATTATAAATTCTCTGACTTGGCTTACAACATTACAGACAAGAAGATGCCAGAGCCAGGTGATGAAAAAACTTATATCGGATTAGAGCATTTGGACTCTGGTTCCTTGGCCGTTACCCGTTGGGGTAGTGAGATTGAACTTAAGGGCCAAAAGTTGGTTATGAAAAAGGGTGATATTCTTTTTGGTAGAAGAAACACCTATCTTCGTAGAGCTGCAATTGCTCCACATGATGGAATTTTCTCTGCTCACGGAATGATTTTCAGACCTAAGACAGAAGTAATTGACCCGGATTATTTTCCGTTCTTTATTGCTTCCGATTATTTTATGAATGCTGCAATTAGAATTTCGGTAGGTTCTTTGTCACCTACTGTAAACTGGAAGACTCTTAAGGAGCTGGAATTCGATATTCCAACAATTGAGCAGCAGCGAGAAAGTGCAAAAATTCTTAAGGCCGCAAATGATCTCAAAGAGTCATACCAGGTCTTGTTGAAGAAAACAGATGACTTAGTGAAATCGCAATTTATCGAG
>DEUM01000007.1 GCA_002362575.1 Lachnoclostridium sp. UBA3262
TTTCTCTTATAAAGGCAGGATAAATCTTTTCTTATTCATTCACATGATGTCTCTTTCGGTAGTTGCCGGGAGAACAACCTTCATGATTTTTAAATTGCCCGCCAAAATGTTCTACATTATTATAGCCACACTTTTCACTAATCTCTCCTATGTCATAATCTGTCCGTGCCAGCAGCATTTTAGCTCTGTTCATCCGGCTTAGAATAACCTCTGCAATACATGATACATGCGCAAAGTCCTTATATAGTTTTTGCAGTGAACGGGTACTCATATTGACTCGTTTTGCCATTCCATCCAGACACCAATCATATTCTGGGTGCGCATAAATATCCGCCCGCAATTTTTCCAGCACATTTTGATACTGCGAGCTTTCCGTCGGATAGGCAAAATCATGAAACCAATGAAAAATAATCTGCATTAAATTTGAAATACAAAATTCCTCACTTGTTTTATGCCAGTAATTTTCACAGGCCACCATATGCCAGTATATAAGAAAATTGTCATAGTTTTCACAGACAATCGGAATTCCAAATGGCACATATTGATCAACAAACAGCGGTTCATCACAGTCAAACCGAATCCATGAATAAATCAGTTTCCCCTCTTGGGCATAGTAGTGAACCCTTTGTCCTGGCTCAAAAATAATTCCCGTGTGGGGTAAGCAGGGACGCATCTCTCCCTCCACCTCAATATAAGTCGATGTCTCAAAGAGCATCATTTCATATTCGCCCTCTGCAAAAACCAGATTGTCCACAAAATCCTCTGGCATAATTTCTCGTTCCATTGCATATAAAATCTTGAACATAGGCGTCTCCTTTCCTATGTATTCATACCATTATTTTCTACAAACGAAGATTGCTGTGACAAATTTATCTGCCACAACAATCTCCTAAAACAGGATGATTAGGGGGCTATCCCTAATCACCACACATATACTATTCTATCATTAGAAAAAATGGTTTCTATTTCTTAAAACTCCAAGAATCCATCTGCACGCCACATTGTTCAAATACAAAATAAATGGTATGCTTTCCAGTAATCTTTTTACGAAGCTGTGCACTCAGTTCTTTATAAGTATTCAATGAAGTATCACTAAGCTTCATCACAATTTTCGATGCACCATCCGTGCCGAATTCCACATCCGCTACACCGATATAACCTCCTGGTTTCCCATTATATACCGAATAATTTGTAAGCCAGTCTTTGTTCGTGTTCGCCTCATTGTTTAATACTGTCCCAACCATATTGGCAATAGCGAATGTCTCCGCCTCCACTGTCGTGTATGGATTAAGAGTCTCAATGCTCTGCACACCAGCTACTGACATCGGTGTATCCGCAACGCTTCCATCGTTATTTGTGAAATTATTCTTCTCTCCCAAATTCATTTTGTTAACATAGGATGTACGGAAATCTGCCTTTGTTCCTACCTTCATGGTATCTCGTTTTGTATGATAAAATGCATACATCTGACCTTTAAATTCAGTAAAGCAATGGTGGTTATTGCCGGTCACACCGCTACCGAAATAATTTCCCGGATTTTTCATCACACAGCCTACATATTTAAATTCACCCATTGGGGAATCGCTTTCCATCACAGCAATATTTGCTGCAGGACAATCTGCACGGTCTATGGTTACAGTTTCTCCCTTGTCATTTTTAATAGACCCCGTCCAGTTTGTACAATAGCTGTAATAATATTTATCACCAATCTTGTTAATTCCTGAATCCTCAAACATAAATGGTGCATTAATCGATTTGGCTTCCCCAACTACACTTACCATATCATCTCCGAGTTTTACTACACGAGCACAGTTCGGGTTACGAATAAAGTCTTCATCCGTACAATTTGACACATCGCCAATACCACCAAAATATAAATAACCGGTTCCGTCATCATCTACAAGAACAGCCGGATCAAAAAGCCATCCAATACTTTCTTCCTCGCATCCTGGAATCTCACGGTCAATCAATGCCTTACCGATAGGGTCCGTCCACGGACCAGTCGGACTATCTGCCGTCAACACACCAATACTGTTTGCACTATTTGCAAAATACAGGAAGAATTTCTCTTTTCCATTTATCTTCTTATGACAGACTGCCGGCGCCCAAGAGTTGCCAGCCCATTTGGCAGCTCCCTTACTACCCGCAACCGCAATCGTACCATGGTCTGTCCAGTTTGCCATATCTGCAGAAGAATAACAATTCAATGTATTAATCTTTGCATAGTTGTTATCTGCATCCGGTCTCTCTGCATACTGCTGAGAATCATTTGTCCCATATACATACACTCTGCCGTTGTACTCCATAGCCCACGGATCTGCTGTCAGCCGAGAAGTCATAATCGGATTGCCAACCTTGTCTTTGACAAGACCAGTACTGAGGTCCGGTGTGCTTTCTTCGTCTGAAGCCGATTTAGCAACACCCTTCACAGTAAATTCATCCAAGTAGAAATCCATAAAATTGTTGCTGTTATAAACGGATTGCCAGTATATAGAAATATCGCCAACATGTGCAGGAATCTTAAAAGTCACCTCACATTTTGTCCATTCATCGTTAGGAAGGTCAAATGTCTTAATCCCCTCATACTGAGTTGCAGCAGCATCATCACCCTCTGGTGTGTACTGGCAGCTAAGATCTATCTTGCTTGCCTCGCCAGTTGTCTGCTTTGCATAAAAGGAAATCTCATATTTATTTCCTGTTTCCAGTAATTTCGTAACATTAACCTCAGCACCATTCCAGTCCGCCGTACGGTCTGTTACTTTAATTGCTTTCTCTGTGCCATTTGCACCACCGTCTACTACTGCTACCTGAGCGTCTCCACGCTTCGCAATCACACCGGTCTCATCGTCTTCTGCATTGACATCAATAATTACCCCCGGCGTCGGTTCTGGCGTCACTTCCGTAGTTGGTTTTTTAGGCACTGGTGTTGGTGTAAAGCCAACTCCCCTGACCTCTGCTACCAGATTTTCATCCTTGACCGCATCCGTGTAAACCTTTACCGCCACCCTATCTGTATTGTTTGTTGGTTTCGGCGTTATCTTCTGCGTTGGCTTCGGAGTTGATTTGTCCGTCGGCTTCGATATCTTTTCATCCATCTTTATAACCTTTACCTTGCATTTCAGCTTCAATGTCTTTTTCTTTCCCTTCAGAGTTACCTTAGCTGTCAATATTGTACTCTTTCCAGCTTTCTTTCCTTTCACTACTACACTTGTCTTTTTCTTCTTTGATATAGCAGCTATCTTCTTACTCTTAATCGACCATTTTGTCTTTTTTATCTTTTTAGTATTTTTAATTTTGATTTTCTTTGTTTTTTTGACAGTTACCTTTACACTCTTTACAAGTTTCGGTTTCTTTGCCTTTTTGGCAGCTACACTATCTGCCGGCACCAAAGACACCAGCATGGCTACTGCCATTGCAAGCGCAGTTACTTTTGCAAATTTCTTTCTAAAATTCATTTTCAAAACTCTTACCTCCTTCTTTATTGATAAATACGATATATATACTATAACCTTTCCCACAAATAGGAACAATGATTTTTATCGTTAAGTATTTGAACTATCTAGCACTCTTTGATAAAAATTCTTTGTACTGCAACTGTACTTTGTACAATGAAAATCAACACAAAAAAAGGCAAAAATTTTTAAAAAGCATAAGCGGTTATTGATACCATATGATAAAAATAGCAAAAATGATACAGGATAAACCGTAGTCATATATTCTCACTGCTTTAGTATCTTTCCCGCCGTCCTGATATCACAAAATATTAAGCATTTGTCCTTTTATAAAGGCAGAAATAAATTCCTTTTTCTACTTCCTCCCTGCCGACACACTCAAACAGATCCTTATCTATGGCAGGGAAAAAGGTATCGCCGTCTACCTCTCTTTCCAGCTCGGTCAAATACAGGCAGTCCGCAATCGGCAATGCCTCCTCGTACAGCATCGCCCCGCCACATATAAAAACATCTCTCTCCCCTGCCGCCTGCAGCGCCTCTGGCAGGGACGCTGCGGTGTGACAGTTCTCCGCTTCCACCCTCAATGTCTGCGACACCAGATAGGTCATCCTGCCAGAAAGCGGACACCCGATTTCCTCATATGTCCTGCGTCCCATGATGACGACGTTTCCAAGCGTAAGCTTTTTAAAATGCTCCATATCTGCTGGAATATGCCACGGAATCCGTCCGTCCTTTCCAATTACCCGGTTTTTTGCGACCGCCGCAATAATCGCAATCATAACGTCCCCTTTTCAAAAATGCGGTAACAAATAGTATAAGAAACTAAAAACAGGCAAAGCATACCGCACATTATTTTTGGAATAATCGGATAAAAAACGCCGCCAATCAGAATCCCGACATACATTACAACAATCAAAATCCATGCTGCCATGCGGAAAGCCTTACTGCTTATCTCCTGAATCCTCTCGTCACCCAGCTCCAGTCTTGCCTGTTTCAGCTTTTCTTCATCCTCGCAAATCTGCCTGCTTTTTATCAGACGGAGTATGCCTCCTAAAACCAGTCCGGCACCTACGCCAAGATACAATCCCATAACATAATCATCCAGTGGAATATCAATCCAGTATTCGCCCAGCACGCCAAACGTCCCCATAAGTATACCTGCTATGATTATCATGATATAACACTTAAATCTCCGTTTCAGATATTTTTTATATTCCTCATTCGTCTGCGGTATCTCCTCACCTAATAAATGATTTGCAATTCCTAATCTCATATATTTTCTTCCTCCTTATCAAAAATGAATAATTCTTCAATACTTACCTTAAAAAACTGCGCAATCTTGTGTGCCAGCACCAGAGACGCCTTGTATTTCCCGTTTTCTAAGGAAATAATGGTCTGCCTTGTTACATTTACGGCGTCCGCCAGTTCATTCTGCGTTACTTTTCTCTCTTTTCTGTATTCTTGTATTTTTGTCAACAACTGCTCACTTCCCTTCCTAAAAAATTCATTTGTCAAGCTCGCTTTACATATTTAGTATAGCTCGCTTTACATATTTTGTCAAGTATACTTTACATATTTTTTTCTAAATAAAATTTTACCCAGCTAAACATTATTCTTATATATAAATTTCAAATATACCTTGACAGGCGAGGTATGTTATGATTTAATATAACTAACATAATAAAGTGAAAGGAGCGCACCATTTATGTCAATTGCATCTGACTTAATTCGCGGACACACGGATACAATTATTCTTGCACAGTTATCTGCTGCCGACAGCTACGGGTACCAGATTAACAAAACGATTCAGGAAAAAACCAATCAAGAATATGAATTAAAAGAAGCTACCCTGTATTCTGCTTTCCGGCGTTTAGAGGACGCAGGATTTATTTGTTCCTACTGGGGAAATGAAAACGTCGGTGCCAGACGGCGCTACTATACTATTACACCGGAGGGACGGGAGGAGTATCGGAGAAAAAAAGAAGAATGGGAAAATTCAAAACAGCTTATCGACCTGCTTATTCAGACGGTAGAAAAATAAAGAAAGAGAGGTTTATTTTATGGAAGACAAATTAAGAGCGTACATGGACCACCTGTTTCGGGAGGTTCCAAATTCAAAAAATGCCATAGAAGTAAAAGAAGAAATTCTGCAAAATCTGATTGATAAATATCATGATTTACTGGCCGAGGGTAAATCGGAGGAGGCTGCCTATAATATTGCAGTCGCCAGCATTGGCGATGTCAGCGAACTGCTGGAATCCCTCAAAAAGGAAGACGCAGATTCCAGCACCGGACAGAATACTTATATGCAGTGGAAGCAAAGGTCAGCGGGCATTACCGCAGTTGCCGTCATGCTCTATATCTTATGCGTTATCCCTCCGATTATCACGGAATCGCTTCATATCCCGGAATCGATTGGAGCCTGCGGTATGTTTTTGTTCATTGCAGTGGCTACCGGACTTCTTGTCTATAATTCAATGACAAAGCCGAGCCGGAAAAAGAATGATGACACTATGATGGGGGAATTTAAGGAGTGGAAAAGTAAAAATGATGATAAACGGCAGGCAATGAAGGCAATCAAGAGCGCACTCTGGAGCCTGATTACCGTTTTATATTTTATTATCAGTTTTGTAACCGGGGCATGGCACATCTCATGGATTATTTTCCTCATTGGCGCTGCCTGCGACTCCATTATCAAAGCAGTGTTTGACTTAACAAAATAAAGGGAGGTAAACAGACATGACAAAAAAAACCAGTGCATGGATTCGGTTAATTGCATTTTCCATTGTGGCATTGATTCTTACCGGCATATTGCTGATCGGGTGTTTTGGCGACGGATTACACTTTGACTCTGACTTTTCCTTCGGGTTCTTTACCGGCTCGCATTATTCCAATGCAGACGCGTATACGGTAGGAAGCGGTTCCGTTGCTGCCGATACTCTGACCGATATGGAAATCAACTGGACATCCGGGGAGGTTACGATTGTACCATCAGATGGAAAAGAAATTGAAATATCAGAAAATTCTTCCGGTAAATTGAAAGATAAAGACAAACTCCGCTATCTTTACCAGAATGGAAAATTAACGGTACAATATAGAAAAAGCGCATTTTTCCTTTTTTCAAGCCATCCAGATAAAAAACTGGAGGTAAAAATACCGCGCAGCCTGATAACGCAATTGTCAAATGTTATCGTTGATAGTGTAAGTGCTGACGTGACACTGTCGGAGCTGACAACAAAAACACTGGATATCGAAACGGTAAGTGGAGTTATAAAGAGTACAGGCATTACCGCTTCCCAAAAAGCAGATATCGAAACGGTAAGCGGAGATGTCAATATGGACGGCTCCTTCGGCGGCATTGACAGTGAAACGGTTTCGGGTAATTGTGAGTATACTTCGAAGACTACTCCCGGAAATGCCGACTTTGAAAGTGTCAGCGGAGATATTCTTGTAACCCTGCCGCAGGACACCAGCTTTAAGGCAGACTACGATACGGTTTCCGGCGACTTCGTGTGCGATTTTGAGTCAACAAACAAGGACGATTCTGTCATCCATGGCAGCGGCGAGAATCATTTTGACTTTGAAACCGTCAGTGGTGATATCCGGCTGTCCCCTCTGCCTACTACCAAATGATAGCCAACGGATTCAATACGGGCCCGCAGGCTGTCCGTGCTCTGTGCGGACTCCTCGCCAGTACAGATTTTATTATCATACAGCTCGTACTTTTTTCTCACATGAACAGGAGAAAGATTAGGCATAACAACATTGGCGCCAGCCAGCAGACCTTTTTCCCGTCCATCGGACTCAATCGTTCCCAGCGCTGTTGTCGCCGGCAACAGCACGCCCGGGAACATCAACCGCAAAATACTAAGCAGTACAAGCGTCGTTTCAAAGGAGCCATTTTTCTCCTCTGCAAACGGCGTTTCCTGATGTGAGAGAAATGGGCCGATTCCTATCATATGAGGCTTTAATTCCTGTAAGAAACGCAAATCTTTAATCAGGCTCTCCACCGTCTGTCCGGGCGAGCCTACCATAAAGCCGGCCCCCACCTGATACCCAATATCCCGTAAATCATACAGACATTTTTTTCTTGCAGCCAGACTCATCGACGCCGGATGAAGCTTCTTATAATGCTCCTCATCTGCCGTTTCATGCCGGAGCAGATATCGGTCGGCGCCTGCCTCATACCAGCACTGATAATCCTCTCTGCACCTCTCCCCGACCGATAATGTAACTGCACAGTCAGGAAATTCTTTTTTTATCGAGAAAATAATCTCTGCGAGACCATCCTTTGTAAACCGGATATCTTCTCCCCCCTGAAGGACAAAGGTACGGAAACCAAGCTTGTATCCCTCCCTTGCACATTCCAATATGTCTTCGGGCGTCAACCGATACCGCTCAGCGTTTTTATTACTCTTTCGGATTCCGCAATAATAGCAGTCATTTTTACAATAATTTGTAAATTCAATTAACCCGCGGATGTAAACAACCTTTCCATATTCCCGTTCTCTAACGGCACGCGCCCGGGCAAAAAGCTCCTCCCGCTCAGTGGCAGTCAGTGTTTCAATTACCCGGGCAAATTCCTTGTCCGTTAGATTTCTTTCTCTCTCCAGTTTTTTGATTATCTCTACATTCTTCATTGGTTTCTCCATTTCTTTATTAGCAATGCAGCCTCTTTGCACGGTCAAATTTTAACACCTGTTTTCTTCTTACATTATGTCCCACCGTATCACGGTATTCTTCGTTCACATAGTGGAGAATCTTCGGCAGCTCCTCCTGTACTCCCGGCACGTCATAATATACCGCTACAACAACATAGTTCATCGGTCCGGTCTGGTATAAATGCAGCCCGGCAAAATATCCGGCATACTGTTTTTTTAAGTGTCTGTCAATATCCTTTACCAGCTGACAGTACCGCTCCTGCCAGCCGGGATTTACATAGGACATGCTGACATCATATAAATATTTACTTTCTTCCATAGACAAGCTTGCTCCGCAAAATAGATTTCATACTATTATATGCCTTATTTCTTCGACGGTGACGGTTGTTTGTGCTTGCTAATCGTAAACTTTTTCCCCTTTTTCATAATACTGTGCCTGCGCCGACCACAACGAATAATAAAGTCCGCCTGTATCACACATGAGCTCCTCGTGGTTTCCCCGCTGCACAATCTCGCCCTTATCAAAAACAACGATATCATTACAGAATCGACAGGAGGAAAGACGGTGTGAAATATAGATTGCCGTTTTGCTGCCCACCATTTCATTAAATGCGGAATACACCTCAAACTCTGCAATCGGATCTAACGCCGCCGTCGGCTCATCCAGCAAAATAAACGGCGAGTCCTTATAGAGAGCTCTTGCAATGGCTACCTTTTGCCTCTCACCACCGGAAATCAACACGCCGTCATCATCATAGTCCGTATCAATCGGAGTCTCGATTCCTTTTACAAACTTCTTTAGGGAATCGTCAAAGCCCGCCTTCGCAAGGCACTCCCGCACCTTGTCTGCGTCATATTCCTCGCTTGCCGCTACATTTTTTGCAATCGGGAAGGCAAACAGGGAAAAGTCCTGAAATACGATGGAAAATAGCTGCATATATTCATGGTAATCAAATTTCCGTATATCAATTCCGTTCAGCAGGATTTCTCCCTCCGTCGGATCATACAGCCGGCTGAGAAGCTTAATCATTGTCGTCTTTCCGGAGCCGTTTTTGCCAACTACTGCCATGCGCTCTCCGATACGGAGCTTTATGGAAAAATTCTTCAAGGCATAAGTTTCACTCCCCGGATAGCGGAACGAAACATTGCGAAATTCAATTTCATACGCATCATCACTCCGCTTCTCTACTGGCAGTTTCCCCTTATAGAGCGAGCTTTCCGCATCCAAAAACTCCATCGTAGAGCTTTGTCTGCGGGCGGACAGAAGAAAGCTCTGTGAATCCCTTATCATCGCCTGAATCGACGTCGTAAGGCGCTCAAAACATGCTACATATCTGACAACCATACCAATCCCTACGCTGCCGCCCACGGCTAAAAGCGTAATGAAGAAATAACAGACGCCCTGCACTCCCGCGCCAAGCATATTGTTAAACAATGCCCGGCGTCCCCCGGAATCCGCCATACTATTATCCCTGTTTCTCGAGTATTCCTTTCCATATTCCTCCACATATCTGGAAAATAATCCTCTTGCGCCATACAGCTTAATATCCTTCAGGTTATTTATCAGTGCACCCGGATGCAAATCCCATGATATATCAATGTCCTCCGGCCTTTCCGGTTCTTTTGTCATCCATTCAAGCGTTTTTCTGTTAAAATATTCCTCTCCGATACCATCTGCTATCAGCATAATGAGCAGGACGCCAAGAAAAATATAAGTCAGCACATTTCCAGCCTGAAAAATATTATGCAGCACCGGTACCAGTATAACAATAGCAAATATCGCATTGAAAAACTGGTAAATAAGAAATTCCAAACTAACGAAGGCACCAAACATTCCATTACCCCAGTTGTTATCCTCCCACATGCGATTCTTCAATTTACTGATATACGGGCTCTCCAAATCCGGGTAGTCCAGCTCGATTGACTTCATCGCCCTCTTTGTATACATCCGTTCAAAGATATCCTGCTTTATGATATTATTATACTTCTCAACCCACCGGTTGACAATCTCCATGACAAAAATAATGCTGAGCAGCAGCATAGATTTCACAATCAGTTCCCTGATTGGTAGTTTCTGTTCCAGCCCACTTAATACCATAGTAGAAACGTAAATACCGATATACCCTTCCGACACCGATAATAATTGCCGAAATAGTGTTGTAGGAAGAAAAAGCGGCGCTAGGTTCTTCACTTCCTTTACTGTTCGTTTCGATATTCTTATCTTTTCCCGAAAGGATATTTTATCCGTTATAATTGCACTCTTTACTTCCATGCGGCTGCCTCCTCTCTGACCTCATTGTCTGCGTTGTAATAATAGCTCTGTACTTCAAACATATGGGCATATTCCCCGCCGTTATCCAAAAGCTGTTCATGGCTTCCACATTCTGCTATGCAGCCATCTTTCATAAAGAAAATCCGATCCGAAAATTGAGTGCTTGCCAGACGATGGGAGATAAATAATGCCGTTTTTCCTACGCAAAGCTTTTCGTATTTTTCATACATCTCCTTTTCTGCCAGTGGGTCTAATGCCGCTGTCGGCTCATCCAGCACAAGAATTGGCGCTTCCTTATACAGTGCGCGTGCGAGCAGAAACTTTTGCTGCTGTCCTCCAGAAAGTGTAACCCCATCCTTAGAGAGCATCTGCGTCATATAACTGTCCTGCGAAATCTTTCTATCTACCAGCTCCTCATATAGTCCGGCAAGCTTCAAGACTTCCTCCACGCGTTCCTCATCAATCTCCTCTCTCACTTTCAGTGCGATATTTTCATCCAAACGGAACGGTAAAATCATAATATCCTGAAAAACCGCTGAGTATAGAGAATAAACATCTTTCTTGGAAATTTTTGAAATATCCGTGCCGTTGATTCGAATGACTCCCTCGGTCGGTTTGTACAGCCCGGTCATCAGCTTAACTAACGTCGTCTTTCCAGCGCCATTCGTCCCGACAACCGCCACACGTTCTCCCTTCTTTATATGAAAACTCAAATCCCGTATCGTCTCCTTGTCACTGTCCGGATAAGAAAAACTGACGTGGGAAAATTCAATCTCTACCCCATCCGAAATATTCGGCAGTCTGCACTCCGCTTTCTCAATATCTTCTGCCGGAATTTCCAGAAAAGTGCGAATATAATTGACTTGGATATTCCCAGTTTTAATACTCCCTATGTTCCAGATAATCTGAATTACCCAGTCTGAAAAACCGGTAATCGCCCCAAAGTACAGCATAAAATCCCCCATCCCGATATGTCCCTTCAACGTCATATAAATCAAATATGCATAGGCAATGCCATCCCGCAGAAAATTCAGCACACACCCTACAATCTGGGTTACATACTCCTGATTCAGCCGCTTTTTCAAAACCTTCTCGCGTCTGCCCTGCAAAAGACGCATAAGCCCGGTCAGCCAGTTTCCCATATCATACACCCGGATGTCTTTTCCCATTTTGACATCATCACACACGTCCCTTGTATAGCGAAGCCTTCTGCCCGCCTTCGCATACTCATCCATCGTCCTCTCATAGCATGCCGCTTCCCTGCGCTCAAAAAAATAGATGATAAGGGCACTGACCAAAAGTAGAATAACTACGGCAATATGCAGAGTTGACAGGATACTGGAATACAGCAAAAAACAGATAATACTGCTGATACATTCGGGAACTTTATTGTAAAACACAGTCGGTCCACTATTGTCCCCCCATGCCACTGCCTCGAATGCCCTCTCATACTTCTGCCGACATTCCCCGCTTTCATTATACGCATACGGGCTGTCGAGCGAGCGAAAAAACAGTTTCCGCATAAAATATTTTCTCATGCTGTTATAAAAATAATAGCGGCTGCTTCCAAAATAAGCTCCTACACCCCGAATTACAAGCATAGCAGTCACAATTCCCCCCAGAACAATGGCAATCCTCTGTATATCTGCATGTTCTGTCAAAAGGTCTACTGCTGCCTTCGGCAGATAGATTCCAAATACCGGAATAACTACCCCTGTTATGATTGCAATAATGGAGTAAATCAATATTCTTCTGTCGTATTTCAGACTTTCCTTTATCAGATAAATAATATTCTGAAACACACTATATTTCTTTTCTTCTATTTCCATAAATAACCTCCATCCTAAGAGCGGCCTCTCTCTTTTTTTACAAGTGTATCACAAATTTTTCTAAAAAAGAAAAAAATGCACAAAAGGTCTCCCTCTGTGCATAAACGGTATTATTTTCTAAAGGGGCAGCGGCAGGCTAGCCGGGCAGCGCTAACATAATCTCGGTGGCAAACACCCCTTCCTCATGCTGGCGGTTTAAGTAACCGTTATAGTGCGACACCACCTTATCCACGCGCATCAGCCCAAACCCATGTCCCCCCTTCTTAGTCGTGAGATAATGGTTTCCCTGCCTGCGTATATCATTTGTCATGGAGTTGGCAACGTACAGATAAAGCTGTCCTTTTAAAATATCAATGTACACCCGTATGAACCGTTTATCTTCCTCCGGTTCCTTTGCACACGCCTCCATCGCATTGTCCAGTAAATTACCAATAATAATACACAAATCCACCTCCGACACTGGAAGCTCCTGCGGCACAATCGCCTTGGCATTTACCTGAATCCCTCGCGCCTTCGCCACTGCAAGCTTACTATTCAAAACCGCATCAATTTTTACATTTCCGGTTTTAATAACCGTGTCTACCGTCGTTAAATCCGTATCCAGTTCATTCAGGTAGGAATCCAGCTCCTCGTACTGCCCCATAACGAGATGTGCTTTCATTGTCTGGATATGATGCTTGTAATCATGCCGCCAGCCCCGCACCTGACGGTACATATTTTCCACTTCTTCGCAGTGCTTCTGAATCAAATCATTCTGATAGGAATCAATTCTTTTCTCCGTCATATTAAAAATAATACGGCGAATACCGATAATCAGGCACACTAACAGTATGGCTGTTACCGTAATGATAATAATGAGTTTCATCTTTTATTTCTCCTTCGGATACCTGCTGTAATACTGTATAAATGCGGCATTAAATTCCTTCTGGTTCCTTCTGCTGAGCGGAAGTAATTCCCCCGTATCCAGCACAACCTCCTTTTTCTCCACGCGCAAAACATAGAGGAGATTAACCAGATATGAGCGATGGCTTCCGGCAAATCCGTTGTCTGCCAGACGCTTCTGCCATGTACCGATTCCCTCCCTGACGCGATACACCCCCTGCCCAGTATGCAGCTCTGTATCATGAGCAAAGGATTCTATATACAGTATTTCCTTTGCAGAAATTTTTATCGTTTTTCGTTCTCCCGGCGCTCCATTCGTCACATCCTCTGCCTCAAGTAAAAAAAACTGCTCCTCCGTCTTTTCCCTGTAATCCTTCATTACCCGCTCCATGCACGCCGACACTTTCGAAGCGTCTACCGGCTTAACTAGATAATGAAGCGCCGCTACCTCATAACCTTCCTGCATATAATCAGTAATTCCTGTTGCAAATACGATAGCCGTCCGGCTGTCCTGCTCCCGTATCGTTCTGGCAAGCTTCATGCCGTCAATCCCCGGCATCTGAATATCCAGAAATAGTACGTCCCATGCCTGATTTTCCTCCCACTCAAAAAGAAAGCTCTCTGCATCTGAAAAAAGGAAAATCCGGCATTTCATTTTTCTCTCTGCCGCCCATTTTTCAATATAATCTGAGATAACCTCTGCATGCGACCGCTCATCTTCTACAATTGCTATATTCAATAATTCCATTGCCAGAACCTCCCTTCTCATTATACTTTATCTATCTGGTATTTTCTACTTATTTATTCTTACACATAAAGATTCTGCATATTACACGCCTTGAGGCAGAATATGCAGAATCTTTTTATCATCCTAAATTATAGCAATCCTTAAAATTCATAGGTATGCTCTACACCCTCTGTATCCGTAACAACTACTACATGGGAGTCTGCTTTTGTCATAAACAGGTTCAGTGCCTTTGTCTTATCCACTTTACCCGTGTTGTCGACGATGACGAAGCTGGATATCTTTTGGTCTACACCGTCAATCGTCACAGACTGAATACCGGAAAGGCTTGATACATTCACGCTCTTGCCCTCATACTCACTCTCTGTCGCAATGGTAGAGCCAAGCAGTTGTGAAGTACTGATTGCGTGGCAAGAACCTCCATAGACCGATACCTCACAGTGCGTCTGGCTCTTTCCATCGCCAATCGCATTCACGCTTCCTCTACCTGCAACGACACCGCCATAAATCTTAATGGTCAGCTTCTCTGGCGTCGGTTGGTTGCTATCACGACCACCACCACCAATTCCAGCTGCGTTTCTACCGCTCTGACTAAAAATATTTCCACCATAAATGCAAATTTCTTCGCCTCCGTGTCCGTTTCTGCCGTCACCGATTCCGGCGCCATTTGCTCCGCCATAAGCGATTATTGTCCCGCTCTGAATCACGATTTTCCCGAGCGTTCCGGCAACATTACTCTTGTTTGTAGAAACACCGATGCCCGCTGAAGATTCACCTCCTGTGGCAAAGAGCGTACCGTCACCGATAATCGTCAACTCGCAGCCTCCTGCCACTTCAATGCCCGCCTGATAACCCGGCGCAGTCAGCTTTGACTCGCCTTTTAACTGCAGAGTAACCTTTGCATCTCCGGTCAGACTGATTGGACTTGCTGCCGGTTTCGCCGCCGTAACACTGTCAAGTATAATCTCGTGCGTGCCGCCTGTAATCTTAATTGTATTTGCCGCACTTCCCGTAATCCGGTAAGCCCCTGTGTACGCCTGTTCACCGCCGTCTCCTACAGAATACCCTGCCTCGCTGATTACGATATTTCCGTCTGCCAAATCTAACACTTTCGCTGAATCCTCCGGTATATCCGGCGTATCCGTCGGCGTCGCTGTTGGTGTACCCGGTGAGCTGGTCGGCGCCGTGGTCGGTTTCGTTGTTGGCGCTGTTGTCGGCTTCGGCGTCGCTGTCGGTTTGACAGTCGGTGCCACCGTCGGCGCTGTTGTCGGTTTTGGCGTATCGCCTTTGACAAGATTTACCAATGCCTCAAACGCCGGTTTTGGCATATAATTTTCATCAAACAGAGATGGATAATATGTGTTCTTCCCATCGTTTAACCATGTATCAAGGTCTGTCAGATTCCAGAATGTCACATTCGTGACATTCACCGGCTTTGCGTCATCCATACGAGCCAGTATAATCTGCATAAATTTGCTGTATGCCGTGGCAAGCGTCTGATTACCTGCTTCCGTATTATCCTTGCTCTTAAAGTCAAGCTCCGTTATCTGTACCTCATACCCGTTATCGCGGAACAGATTCAGTGCATTTTTTATATTGTCGCCATCTGTCACTCCAAGATTTGACTGGTGCGACTGCATACCAAGACCATCAACATATCCCGCAGCCTTCGCATCCTTCAAGTAATTCACAACCGCCTTCATCTGTCCCGGCGACGCCATGCCGACATAATCATTATAGAATAACTTTGCCGAGGAGTTTGTCGCTGTCTTAGCCGCCTTTGCGTATTTGAAGGCTTCTGTAACATAAGTGTTATCCTCGTCGGTAAAGATTGCTCCATACAGACTGTTCTCGCCTGTTCTCAGCTTGCAGCCATTATCATTGATGACCTCATTGACTACATCATACGCATAAACAGTTCCCGGATATTTTGTCTCGGTGTATGTTATTATCTGTGTGACATAGCTTTCAATTCGTTTCAGCATTGTTGCCTTGTCAACTAAATTCGTAATATTTTTCTTTGCCGTCCCGCTTCCGTCATACTCAGCAGTATATCCTTCGCAGAAATACCAATCCGGCGTCTGAGAGTGCCATACCAATGTATGGAAACGGACTTGTAAATCATTCGCCTTTGCCAGACTCAGACACTTATCAATAACGTCAGTATTGATAACCGGCATGCCATCTGCCGCCGCCTTTGTCTTTTCCTCATTCAAAAGCGATTCCGGTTTCAGCTCATCCGCAAATGTAACCGCATTGTAATGATGTTTGATAAAGGCAAGAATTTCCGGATTTTTTAAATTATAGCTGTAAACAGCACAGCCAACCGGAAAACGATTTGCATAAGTTTCCTTCAAGCTGGTTGCAGAGAGAACGCTTGTTAAGTCTAAGTGCTTCTCGCTGACAGAAATATTGTCTACATAAAAATCATTCGGGTAGTTTTCCATCTCAAAGTACATAAACAATTCCTGTACATCTCCCGGCGCCACTACCGTTGCCTCTATCTTTTTCCAGTTTCCGGTCGGGACGGATACCTGCTGAACTGTTATATAGGATTTCTCCCCGGCAAAATCTGTCGCCTCCCACATACAGTTAATTGTCTTGTCGCCACCCGCCGTATGCTTTACATATGCCTCTACCGTGTAAGTCGCAAAATCACTCACGTTGTGTGTGACATTAACCTTAGGACCTGCCCAGTTCTTTTTCCGGTTCGAAACCTTCAGGCAATAATTGTCATTATAGCCGCCAGCTTCTACGGTCAGGGTTTCCTCGCCCTGCCTTCCTGTCATATATAAATTCTTTCCGTCTTCAAAATCCAGCTTTAACGCCTTGCCCTCCTCCGGCACAGGAATCGGTGTCCCCGGTACCTTTGTCGGCTGTGCAGACACTCCCGGCTGTTCCGTGTTTTCCGGCGGAGTCGTCACCGGCTTATCTGTATCCGATGGGGATGTGGATGTATCCGGCTTGTTCGTATCTGCCGGCTCTGTCGAGGCACCCGGCTTGTTTGTGTCCGCCGGCTTGCTCGTGTCCACCGGCTTTGTTGATTTGTCCGGCTCACTGGTCGTTGCTGGTGGGTTTGAACCCGACGGACTTTCTGTTTTCACAGCTCCGTCCGTCTTATTTGGGTTCCCCGTATTTATCTTTTGTGTATTAACCGGCTTTTTAGATTTCACCGGTTTTTTCGTTGGTACCAGTTTTTTCTTAACAGTTACCTTGCATTTTAGTGTATATTTCTTTCCCTTATACTTAAATTTGCAGGTAATCCATGTCTTTCCTGCTTTCTTTGCCTTTACTTTTCCTTTTTTGCTTACCGTCGCAATTTTCTTACTTTTGCTTTTCCATTTCGCTTTTACTTTCTTTCCTGCATTTTTCACGGAAAGCTTTTTCGTCTTTCCAACCCTTAAGGTTATCTTTTTACTTGAAAGCTTGGGTTTCTTTTTCGCAGCATCTGCTACGCTCCCGCCGCCCTGCGCACAAGTAGAAATAGTCAGTGCCGCAGCTAATAGCAATACCCCAAGCTTCTTTTGTACATGTATCTTCCTCCTTTGGCTACTCCGTCTCCTCACTGAGAATAGAAGTACAATGTGGGCATCTTGTTGCCTCTAATGAAATTTCACTCTTACAATATGGACAATCTTTTGTCGTTACTTTTTCCTCCTCGTCCTCCTTTCTGGCAAGCTTAGCCGCCGCTGTATTGATTACCTTGATAATCAGAAAAATTACCAGTGCCATGATTAAGAAATTAATCACCGCCGTAATAAATTTACCATAATATAACGTTACCTCTCCCAACAGCTTTACATGCAGCTGGTCAAAATTCATACCGCCGAACAGACCAAGCAGAGGATTGATAATATCGTTTACAAGTGAAGATACAATACTGGTAAACGCCCCACCGATTATAATACCGACTGCCATGTCCATAACATTTCCGCGGCTGATAAAATCTTTAAACTCTTTTAGAAATTTTTTCATACACTCCTCCTTTGTATATTTTTCTTATATTATTATTTTTAACATATTTTCGAAAACTTTTCTATAGTAATTTCGTAAATTATGCACAAAAATAGCAGATAAATTGTCTCCTGCCAAACAATCTATCCGCTATGTAAATTATCTTTCCAAAAAATGGATAATTATGTCAATCTAATCCATAAATTCTACCGAACCGCTCTCAATATCATAAACGGCGCCACATACTTTCAGCCCTTCCAATTCAGGCTTTGGAAGTCCCAGACTTTCTTCAATGACCGACACGCTTCTCTGCACATTTAAGCGGCATGCACGAAGCTCATCTTTCTCCTGCCCAATCGCTTTGCGGATCTCATCCGTCAGAAGTTTGACATAGCCTGCCGGCTCATCATTGATTGCTGCTCCGACTGCTCCACAATGTGTGTGTCCCAATACAACTACCAAATTGCTTCCCAAGTGGTCTGCTGCATATTCAATACTTCCAAGCTGATGTCCGGCAATCACATTTCCTGCTACACGAATGACAAATACTTCGCCGATTCCGGCAGAAAAAATGCTCTCTGGAATGACTCTCGAATCGGAACAGGTTATCACAATCGCATATGGAGTCTGTCCTTCCTTCCCAGTCTTTTCCCGAATCTGTGGTGATACATCACCTGAGTTTGTTCCCGAAGACAGGTAACGCTGATTTCCTTCTTTCAGCTTTTCCAATGCCTCGGATGCAGATAAATTAGTTTTTCGCATAATTCCCTCCGTTTCTGTCTCTGACCGATACCTTGTACCAGTCTGAACAATTTTATGTATGAAGTATATCATAGATTGTACAAAAATTCATCCCTTTTTTTCACAAAAAGGCGCGCCAAAATGCGCGCCCGCCAGCAATAAATAACCATTCTCATCCAGCTTCTTTTAACAACACCTGAAGAAGCATAATATGGTATTCTTCATCTTTAATAATTCTTGCCAGTACCTGATTTACACTGTTGTCTTTTATCAGCCCTATGTGTATTTTATACTGCTTAATCGCCGCCCGTTCTGACTCAATATCCGCTAACAGCATTTTCTTCTCCTCTTCCGGCGTCGTAAGATAATCCGGCGTCCACAACATATGCCTTCCTCCACGCATCTTCGCCGTAAAATCAACAGTACCGCCAAGCAGGCAAATTAGCTCCCCCAGCTTCTGCAGGTGCATCATCTCCGCCATTGCAATTCCTAAAATGGTTTTTGCAACCGAACAATTCTCACAGCATAAACGGTTTTCATTATTGATATACTGCGTAATTGCGGACATCTCCGATACGGAGCCGCAATAATCAATGCTAAGAAAGTTCGCGTACTCCAAATTCCTTTCCTGCACCTGTACCGGTGGATACGGCAGCTCAACCATGATTGGCCTTACTCCTGCAAAATTGCATGAACTGGCAAGAGGTCTTTCTTTTTCTTCCATAAACAGGCAATCCTCCTAATATACTTTTCCTTTATAAAATATATTAGGATATAACCTATATATGAGTTTTATTTATCAAACATACTTTTTTACAATCCGCCGAACAGAAGCCAGATACGACATTCCAAACATATTCAGATGATTTAGCAGCTGATAAAGATTATATAAATCCCGGCGGTCACGATAGCCATCCTGCAAAAGCCCTTCCGCCCCATAGGCGGAATAAAAATCTCTCGGAAATCCGCCGAACAATTCTGTCATAGCAATATCTGCCTCGGCATGTCCTACATAGACTGCCGGATCAATCAGCCATGCTTTTCCGTCGTTTCCTGTAATGACATTTCCCGACCATAAATCGCCGTGCAGAAGCGAAGGCTGCTCCGGCTCTGTCAGAAAATCCTCTAAGTGGTCAAGCAGCCAGACAATTTTCTTTCTGTCTTCGGCAGCAAAATAATTTTCCGCAGCCTTAAACTGCGGCTCCAGTCGACAGTCACGGAAAAAGTCTATCCAACTGCCAGCCGCTGTGTTTATCTGCTTTCTTGCACCAATATAGTTATCGCTCTCAAAACCGTATTTCCCATTCGGAACAAAGCTCTCTGCCGATGCCCTGTGCATAGCTGCCAGTTGATGTGCGAATGTCTCCCAGTAACCGTCAATCCGTTTTTTCCCATTGATAAATTCCATCAGCAGAAAGGAAAAGCCACCCTGTCCCTCATCTGTCCCACTGCAAAGAATGTGCGGCGTACCAATCGCTTTCGTCTGCGCCAGAGCATCCAGTCCGGCCGCCTCTGCGGTAAAAAAGGAAACATTTTTTTTAGCATTTGATTTCATAAATATTTTTGTTCCGTCCGTAAGACTCAGCCCATACGCCTCATTGATGTCCCCCCCGGCTATCCGCTCCCTCTTTGCAATTTTTACGCTGCTTCCAAAAAGTGAAGTCAGTGCATTTTCTAAAGAGGCAAAGTGCTTTATTACTGTCTGTGGCATATCTCCTTCCTTTCTATGAATCTGCACATTTCCAAAGTAATTTATTGTTTTCAAAACATAGCTCTACGTCACCCTTATCTTTAAGCCACGAGAGATAAGAACGGACCGTGCTTCCCACTAACACATACTGTTCAAAGTTCATCGTTAAATGATAGTCTGAAAACAACCTCTGCAAAATATCTTCAAAGCCTATCGGCTCTCCGCAGATTTGCATTATATGTTCTGCAATTTCATATACCTTCTCTGTATTATAATCAGCAAGCTCTGTTATGTCGTCCGTAACCGATGCGTGTGCCGGCACAAATATTTTAGCTTTCAATTGTTTCACACTCTCAAGTGTATTCAGATACTCTGCCACATCATAAACAAATCCAATCTGATATTTGTCGAGCGTTTCCCTGCTGGAAAGACAGTCCGCCAGATAGACGACATCATCCGGAGTCCGGAATCCAACCATATCAAAGCTGTGTCCTCTAAGCGGTATTATTTTAATTTCCCTTGGAAAATCCGTGTCCGAAAAATCCACTGTCTCACTTGGCTTTGCCAGCAAAAATTTGTGGCGCAAGTCCTTGCATGGATAACCCCCATATAAAAATGACGGCTCTAATACGGGATATTCGGTAAAGCATTTTTCAATCCCCTCTGCAAAAATCTTGCAGTTCGTCTGCTGCTGCAAATATTGATTGCCCCCGATATGGTCGGCATGGGAATGTGTGTTTAATATGCCCTTTAGACTCCAGCCTTTTTCATCTAAAATTTTGCGAGCCCTTTTGCCTGCGCTTTTGTCGTTTCCGCTGTCGATTAAATATGCCTCGTTTTCACTTGTGAGGTAGACGCCCATTTTGGCAGGGCAGTCGATGTAATAGCTTTTAGCTCCTATTTGGTGTAGTTCGTACATGCTGGTTCTCCTTCATTCTCATTAATAGTAATTTCTTATATCTTCCAGCTCTATTAACGCCTCTAATAACTCATCTTGCAATTCCGCTTTAGAAAGGCTTTTTACATAGTATTTCAAATCTTCATAATGCTGCCTTTCTCTTTCTTCCTCCTCTGCCTCCCACTGTTCCACTTCTTTTAAAAAATCCTCCGCCACCTTTGGCTCTGCGGTAAAATAAAGCGCTATCATGTGTTTGCAGATAACCCTACGCCCATTTGCAAATGGACAATTGCACATAGACTTTCTTGGATGGGCTTTGTCAATATGCACCGTATAAGTATTGTTTTCACTCCCTGAAACAATTCCATTATATGCATCTATCCCTGCTTTTTCCCAAGAAAGAACTTTTTTCTTATCATAATATTCCATACCACGCCAAACAGATTTACTGCTCGCTATCTCTACTAGTCCCATTCTTTCTATCTCCAACTAACATATTTTATTTTCGCAAAATCAAACAACAAACTCTGCTATGGCTATTATAACATGGCTTTTAAAATATCGTCCAATACTAATTCTTATATGTCTCATATGACAAATAAATTATTAATTACAAGAATCAACTCAAATCATACGTTGTATATCCCATTTCCTCAATCGTAAATCTCAAATTTTGAAAATGTTTCCGCCCATTGGCAAACATACTTTTATTAAAATATATAACAACATGATTATCAAGATAAAACTCAAAATAAGGATTCGTTGCCGTTATGTCCCTATCTGCAACACAATATGTTTCATCAACCAAAACATTATGGGTTTTCGCCCAATTTATCCTGCTCAATTCAAAATCCAGAAAAAAATCATCGTCAAACAAAATTCCTTTTTTGTTTATTTTTTTAATTGAATGATAATCATACTTTTTCATTCTAATCTCCATTCCAAATCGTCACAAATACAGGTCTTGATAACCTTGCCGCCTTCATCCATCCTCTGCAGCACGTTCCCATGAGAATTTTACATATAATAATTCATTATTACTTCCTTGATTCCCTCGGGATTCTCTATTATGTTTTCTATACTAAACCAGTCGCTGTCTTCCAGCACTCCTTTCTGCGCATCTCTATAATTATCTGCTGATTCAATCACAAAACTGCCAACTGATTGTATGTATGAAATTTTGCAATATGTATCATGAAATACTAAGTATTCATTATCATTTATTATCTGATTCACAAATCCCAATTTTATAAAAATATCTTTCAACTGATTTTGCACTTTTATTACATCCATCTAATTTCTCCTCGTTGAAACATCCCAATATTTAGATAAAACATATCTTACTTTCTTTTTAACTCTTTAGAGCTAATTTTCTAATAGATAAATTTTTGAATTCAACCCAATGTCTTCCGTTACCTGTCTATATATGTCTTTTATCATTTCCTCTATCGTACAACAACAGACATCTAATTCAGTATCATATCCATCCGTTATAAAAATCCGAAAAAATTTCACTTCCAAAAATTCAAGTATTTTAGTTACTGAATTTTGTAATTGAGTTAAGTTTTGTAAACATAATTGTTCATACCACTCTCTATCCCCTTCAATTCCATCTGGAAATAATTCATCTTCCCCATACTTGTCAAAAGGATATAATAAATCATCACTATTATATTTCTGATTTATTGATGTTAAACAAAAACTAGTATTGCTATTATTTGATTTATTTTCTGCCAACATTTGAAATACGTCATTATAAAAATTCATCTGCTCATCAAAAAAAATATACACATCATCTTCAGCTAATTTAGCTCTTATTTTTTCCTTTGATAAGCTATCTGTTTTCTCAGAAAAAAAATCCCCAAATAAAATGTGGCTCATTTCTTTAGTCCGGCTCCCCTTTCATATGATATAACTTCTCTGCAATTTCCCTACACTTATGCTTTGATGTAAAAGCGTAGAACAAATCTTCTCCGAATGATTTTGTGAAAATCTTTTCTATATTTTCTTCTATCTTCTCTATTGATAAATCCCTGTCCTGTAGCATCATAGTTATTTGATTAATTTCATCTTCATACTCATCTTTTGGCGCCATAGGGAATAAACCAATCGGATCCCACTCATTGATTATATCTTTAATAAATTCCATTTGAATTCTCTTTCTTTATTATTTTTATCTTTGGTTCACCCCATGCTACAACATCAAATATAGAATTAGTGGAAGCTATTTTTAAATGAAACATTTGCTCTTTCTTTATTGCGCCTTTGCACCCTCGCTCAATTTCCTGCGAAAGCAAAGAATTGTTTACCACAAAAAAAGTATGGCTTGTTATGAATGATTCCCCATATAAAAGCATTAACTTTTCTAAAGTATCAAGCCAAAAACTTTCATCAACATTTTTATAACCCAAAACTAAAACAACCCAAAACAGTTCTAATAAACTTCCATCATCTTCAGAAACCAACTTTATTTTAAGTCCTCTTTCATCCTCGTGTACTTCCTGAATGTCGTATTGTCCATTTTTAGATATGCCTTCCCATACCACTAGTTCTTCCTGCATACCTGCACCTCCCAAACAAATTATTTATTTTCCGGTATAAACGAAAATATCTCTATCTCCAATTTTACTACGGTCAAACCCTAATAAATCATCCGTAATAATAGACTTATCAAAACCCCAAACATTTATATTTTCGGAATCATGAATCATTTCCAGTCTATCTTTTTTGTACACCAGATTTGTCTCAATCCCTGCCGCAATAACATCAACTCTATCGCCAAATTCTTTTTCTATTTGTTCGATACCTTTAAATATTTTTAGGCAAATATCTTTATTCCATATGTCCAAATCTAATTCCGGATAGGATTCTGTATCAACCCAAAAAGTATAGATGTATTTTTCATCAATTTTTTCCACAAAAATTCCTAAATTCTTAAACAAAGAAGACTTCAAACCTATAACAACGATTTTTCCATTTTTCAAACAACTATTCAAAGTTTCTCCAACAGACAATTCACGCTCTCCCTCCCACAACCAATTATCAATCTGAATCAACTTTGAAATTTCTATTTTTAATCTATAATTTTCATTCATATATTTGACTATCTTATGAATGGAAAATTCATTTGCTGAAATTATAATAATATCTAATGTTGCAGCCATATGCACCTCCCCTTTATTCAACATATGGTAACTTCCGCTTTTCTACTTTTTCGATAATAAATTTTCTAGTTTCTTAAAATCCTAAATAGTCGGAATATCCTCCTATTTGGTTATTATAACATGGGTTTTAAGATATCGTCCATTACTATTTCCTATATGTTTCATAAGACTTTTTAGTGTCTTTATAGTATGCTAAAAATACAAAAAGTGCTGATTTTTTGATTAGAGAACTGTTGTTGACATAAAAAAAGATTCCACATGGGAACCCTTTCTTTATATCAACATATCGCTGCTGCCTGAATGCCTGCGATTGCACCATCGGCAACTGCCGTAGCCACTTGTCTGACTTTTTTCACTCGGATATCTCCTGCCGCAAATACTCCCGGGATTTCGGTCTGCATGGAATCATCAACCGGAATATAGCTATCCTCCAGCTTCAATTCCGTGTACATCTGCGTATTTGGAACAATCCCCGCATACACAAATACTCCACACTCAGCATCTTTTACAATCTTCTTCTTTCCGGTTTTGTTATCTATAAATTCAAGTTCTTCCACCGCTTCGTTGCCATACACTGCAGTAAGGCTCGAATGTGGCATAATTTCGATATTATTATGGACAGCAACTTTATCTTTAAATTCCTGTATACATGCGAGTTCATCTTCCACACATACAATAGTTACCTTTCCCGCTATTTCAGCCAGATAAATAGCTTCCTTTACTGCTCCATCTGCTCCGCCAATTACATAAACACTCTTTCCTTTATAATTCAAACCATCTTTTGGCGCATTTAATCTGACGCCTTTCAAATTTTCCCCGGGAATCCCTAACATACGGCCGGAACCACCATTGGCCAGAATCAATGTTTTCGATTCATAGCTTTCTTTATCCGTAACAACTTTCTTTATTTCGCCTGTAAGCTTTGTCTCTGTCACATTTTCATAACGAATCTCCACACCGGCACTAAGCGCCTGCTCTTTCATTCGTTCCGCAAATGTCTTGCCCGATTCCTCTCTTATGATTGCTGTATAGTGTGTAACGGTAGAAACCGTTCCAATCAAACCGCCAACCTGTTTCTTTTCCAACACCAAAACTTTTTTCCCTCGGCTTTTTCCATAAATCGCCGCGCTGATACCAGCCGGTCCCGCACCAATAATAATCATATCGTACATTTGGGTATCCTCCTGTCAAATAAAATATTTGGTAATTATCTATATGGCATAATACCATGGTTTTACTAAGTTATGGTTATATTTTTACGCTTTTCAAGTATCTTATTCATGACATTTGACAATACTGCAAATCGCTTCATAGCTATTCCACTTTGTATGTTAGTGGAAACATATATATCATTCTCTTATGGTCCCATAATAGTAATTACCGTTGCATTTTTATTGTTCTCCATCATTGAAGTAAGTCGTTTTGAAAAACGACGATAGAAATCAACTACAACCGAAATATGTTTTTGAATAGCAACATCCTCACAATTAATGAAATCTCTATATCTGTCTTTGCACATATAGATAATTGAAAACTTCTTTTTGATATCGTCAAGCCGAGGATTATTATAATCAGATTCTAATAGAGAGGCAACCTCCAAAATCTCTTTTACCATTTTAGTTAACGAATCATAGGCATAGAAATTATCTGTAAGATACCACTCAAAACCACTGATGTAGCCCATATAATATTCATAACGCGTCTTATTATAAATGAGATTCTCATCAAAATATTTGTAAAGAAAGTAGGAAAGAAAACAATCGACATCTCCTTCCTCTATTGAAAACATTTCCTGATACCATATTATATAACTTTTCAAGGTCATTCTTAAAATTGTCCAACTTATTACATTCATCATTTGCCCCAGTATTAGAAATAATCATACCTGTCCGGTGCGCTCAAAACAATATTACCTCCGGCGTAACCACCCCGTTCCGCTTCAGTTGCATCTCAATATGAGGCTCGACATTTAGTAGACATACCGTCGCAACCTGAAATCAGAGCTTTATTTCTTTGCATTCTCCTCTAATTCCAGCATATACTTATCATAATCAGACATAAAAAGCCTATCCTGAATGACACGATATTTTTCAAATTCTGTTTCTGCATGGAGTTTTGCAATTTCAGCAGATACTTTACCCGCATCTTTCAATAGACCATATTCAAACATTTTAATAAAACTATTTAGACGTTTTTCCCAATCCTGCATCGTTAAGGGAATATGTCTCAACGTCATACTTTCCGCAAAATCCAAATATGCAGTAACCATGCGGTTTAATTGCTTCATCTCATCTTGACTCAAATAATTCTTAGCAATTGTAACATCGCTTTTCTTAATCTTTCCATCAGGTGCATCTGCCCATATAGTTAATCCCATGTGCTCTTTTGTATGGTTGGCTCTTTCCACAAGCAATTCAGCTGCTGTATGCCCGTGAACAGCATAGTGCATTTTATTCTGAACAGTCGCATAAAACCTCTTTGTGGTTGCTGAGTTTCTATCATAATCTATTGCCGTTGCATAGAGGTCAGTAATTTTTTGATAAAACTTTCTTTCGCTTGCTCGTATTTCACGAATACGCTCTAACTGTTCATCAAAATACTTTTCTGTCAGGTATGTTCCACGTTTAAGCCGTTCCACATCCATAATCCAGCCTTTAATAGTATAATCTTTTGCAATTTGATTTACCCATTTACGAAATTGCACAGCCTGTTCGGAATTAACCTTAAATCCTACCGCTATAATCATTTCTAAAGAATAATGGTTTGTATTATAAGATTTTCCATCTTCTGCAGTTATCCGAAATTTTCGGATAACTGCATTCTCCTGTAATTCACTGTCATTAAAAATCTTTTTTATATGATAATTTATTGTACGAACATCCACATCATACAATGTGGCCATCATTTTCTGCGTCAGCCATATATTTTCATCTTCGTAACGCATTTCAATACTGTCCTGCTGGTCTCCAATGGAGGCAACATAAGTCAGATATTCCGCTGCGCTTGAGCGGATGGTTATTTCCTCTTTCTTTCTTGTCAAATTGGGTACCTCCCTACATAGTCAAATCTTTTTTATTAAAATAATGATTTTACTTTCCCCGACATAATTGCACAACCCATCCCTACATGTGGCGTTTGTATGACAAAATGTCAATTTTATTGTATAGCAGTCACATATTTACCTGGCTTCTTAAAGCTACAAAACACACATCTATTTTCTTCCACAACATTTTTTATACTTCTTTCCCGAACCGCACGGACATAATTCGTTAGGATAAATCTTTCTGCCAAAATTAATCTGCATTTTCTTCTCTAATTTATCAATACTTTTCATAAGACTATCTCTATCGGCATTTCTTTTTCTAGCTGCTTCCAGCTCATATTCCTCTTTCAAAAATTTTGCTATATCGCTTTCCCCCAATTCATCAAATTCCTCTGACAATTCCCGATACAAATCTTCCGTATCACGATATTTTTTACCACTTTAATGTCAAAATACAAATCCTTCATAATGTCTATATAGTGAAGATTTTTCTGGTTCTTAACAAACAATAATATCCTGTAACTCTTTTTTACTCAATGATTTCAATTTTTTAACAAGTGTCTTTTCTGTTAATTTTTTCGCCATATTACCACTCCCTACTGAGAATAAAACCCACTTTTTCTTTCAAATCATCACTAAATCCATCTAAATCATCCTTATTATATATTCCTCATATGGTATATAACTCGAATAGATAAAAAACCACCAAACAAATTTTTTTATCGAAGATGAAGACTAACAGCTAATTTGTCAAGATAAGCAATATGAGGATGCTTTGCATCTTCTTTCACTTGATTCTGATAATACATTTCAAAAAGCTCCGTTGCTTTATCCATATCACCTAAATGTCCATAAATCATCACTTCGTCCAACAAAATCAAATAACGCTGCATATCAAAATGAGGATATTTACTACGATGAGCAAGAATTGCTTCTCTGGTGGATAAAATATCATACACCGGAAGAACCTTATTTTCTATATCATCAATAATCTCAGAAGAAATTTTTGCAACATTTCTTTTCAGATTAAAACACCTTTCTTTCTCACCATCTATTTCTCCCAGTCTGGAACGAATGGTACACTCATACTCCTTGTAGAATTTTTTCATCGGCTCTGACAAAATAAATTTTCGCTCATCACACTCAGGAACCCGAATTCCTAAATTAACCCACATTAAATGAGTTTCATTATAATACGCCGGACCACGCTGAAAATTAATCACTTGCGAAATATCTTCTGATACAAAACGATGCAATGTACCTCCATGTTTCCGAAAGCCCTTTGGTTTTAACGTCTGATATACCACCGTCTCAATCTCATCCATTTTTTCTTTCAATATTAGTTTTTTATCCTTCATCGTAATCACTCTCATTCCAATCAGTATTCTAATACCTGGTATGTTCTGACTGTTTTATCAACCCCCGGGAAACTTCCACCACCTCTTGCTCCAATTTACAATCATTTTCCAGCATAAAAGCTAACGTATCTCTATAATCCTCCGTAGCCGTCCCATCTGCAATCTTTTCCTGCAATTCATCATTCAAGGCATGAAGCCTTTTCCGGTCACTAGCCGTCAACGGCATAGTGCTCTCCCTATAAGTCTGCAGAACTTTCGTGTCCATATACAAGGACAAAAATGGAATACCTGTTTTACGTTTTAAATGCTCAAGAATATAAAATCCACCTGCATCAATATCCCCAAAATGACGATATTCCTTTTTCGGATTCTGCTCAAACAAAAAGCGCAAAAACTCTCTTTTAACCTTGTTGTGAAACCCACCTAAATAAATGACAAAATCACCATCAGAAATATACTCATGAAAGCTGGTCAGATTCTCGATTGTGACAACTCGCTCTCCCAATACTTTTACCCATTTTAATTCCTTTATCGTGCAGGTTGACAACCCCAGATCCCCCTCTATTTTAGACAAATCCATTCTCTGTGCCCCAAGACAGACTTCCGCATTTCCCTTTATCATAACATATGTGGGCGTTTGTACAATACCACATTCCTCTAACACGGATTCCTTTTCTTCGTATTCACCATAGTGAAACAACAGTGCCTTCAAACGCGGCGCCAGTCTCTCCAGACGTTTGGAATCAGCAAACAGCCGGATGGAGAGTGTGCGGACAAAAATCTCCTGTTCATTAGAAAGAGCTTCCACTGCTAATTTTAGCAAGTCCCTATAGTCCTCCACATCATGTTCATAATATTCCACACTCCTATTATTTGCCATCCGTTCTCTTTGCACCTCAAGATACTTCCATAACGGCTGCAGATTTTCTTCCCCCACTTCACTATTCGGAATAATTTCATCCCAAATCCCTACAATCGCTGCCTGTTCTTCCTTTCGCGGAATACGTCCTAATGCTTTATAACATGCAGCCAGCATATCCGGATTTAATACGACCTTTTTTAGCACACCATTTCTTTCTTCATCCAAATAAACGAATGAAAGACTCTCCAATTCCTGTAGAGATTCGTTGACCTCACAGAAAAAATTATACTCCGCATCATCTTTATATTTCGGAAAAACTTTGGCTACAGAAATGCTAAAACTCTGCTTAACCTTGTTGGCTTCCATAAAAGTTTTACTTTTTTCATATATATCTAACAAACGCTGCAACACTTTTTCCTGAATCTGATTCACAAGTCATATTCCTCCACAATACTGTTTTGATCCACCCGAATCGCTGTGAGGATTGTAGCAACATGCTCTCCTATAATCTCAATTTTAGCCGGCGGCGTCGCCAAAATCACTTGCAATCCCAAGCCATTGAAAAAATCCATCATAGACCGGATGCGCTCATCGTCCATCTTATCAAATGCTTCGTCTAATAACATCAGGCGCACACTGTTACCATAATGATACAGTTGATAATAGGAGGCGGCAATAGCAACATAATAAGGAACCTGCGTTTCACTGCCACTTTTCTCCCCATATATATCTGAAAATCGCTGTACAGAGCCGTCCCTTTTATGAATCTCAATATCATAATCCAAATACGAACGATAATCCGTATATTCCTCTACAATCTTTTTCCCACTGTCATCCCGCGTCATCAGTTTGTCAAATAAATCAGACATTTCTTCTTTATATTCTGTCTCAAACGCACTCGTCCATAGGTTAAATCCTTCTTGATTATTTTCCGAAGTTATCATTCGATAGAGCCCCTCTTTGCTCTTATCAAAACTAATCTTAAAATGATAGTTGTCATCCCCATAATAAATATTACTCAATGCCTTGTTTAAACTGCGAAATTCGTTTCTCGCTGCCTCAATATGCTCCTTCATTCTGGACAAAAAATCACTGCGGAAAATTTCCTCACAGTCCTCCTTGGCAGATTTTAGTTTCTCCTCATAGTGAATAATATCTACAGACTGCAATTTCTGTCTGGCCTCCCGGTATTCTGCCATGCCTTCCATCCCTGTCGTAAAGTCCAGCGTATAGTCCTGATTAAACTGCATCTGCAGAGCTCGCAATCCATAATTACCATTTAATAACTCCTCCCTCTCATTCAAAAACTGAGAACGTTGTGGTGCAAAATTTTCCGCAATCGTTCTTGCCGATTTCGTTTTACGATTCTGTCTGTATTTTTCTTCTGCCTCCTTGTATGCAAGCCCCTCAGCATCTGACAACTCCTGTAACTGCTGCAAAAGGTATTCGTGCCGTTTTCCCTTATCACCCGCTTCTTCTTCCGCAGCTTCTATCTGTAAATTCAATCGGCTATTCTCTTTGGTAAGCTTATTCTTTTCTCCATTCAAATCACTTTTTTCCTGCTTCATTTCCTCCAATCGAATTTCGAGTTCAATCAATGTCGGATCATTGGAAGCCGTCTTTAATTCCAGCTTTGCTTTCTCTAGCTGTTGCTGCATATCAAGTAATATATCTGGCGTATTCAAATATAACTTAACTAATTCAAGCTTCACTTTATCGGCACTCTCTTTGACATCAGAGTATTTTTTCAGTCTTTCTCGTAGTTTACTTCGCTGTCCGGTCTTCTCCTCTATCTCTTTTCTGACATTCTGAATTTGTACACGATAGGCATTTTGACCAATAAAGGGATTCTCATAGTGTTTTGGATTAATATGACGAACCACATAACTCTGATAGAGCATACACTCTGGTGTAATAGAAATCGCATGGTTTCCCAATTCCTCAACCGTATCACAACGCATAACACGCCCCAAAACATAATTGGCATACGCTCTGGCGTAGCGATTTTCACTCTTAATCACATAAGCCAAAGACTGGCGCTCTATCTCACCGTCTAATGGCAGTTTTTTGCTGTTAATGATACCTGCTGTGTGAATCCTTCTGCGGTTTTTATCATAAACCGACAATGCAATATCATAATATTCGGGCTCAACAACCAGATAAAACTTCTGTGTATGAAGATATCCCTCTACCGCATCACTCCACCGCATATCAGTTATTTCTAACAGCTCAGACAAAAAATAAATGTTTGAGTGAATACCACGGTTCGTAAATTCTTTCTCCACGGCTTTTTTTAATTTATCGGCATATTCCGGATAAGGAAGAATCTGCTTATTCAGCCCACGCAAACGCTCCTGACAAACATCAATATCGTTAGAAAGCCGGCGCAATTCTTCTTTATACTTTGCCCATTCCAATTCTAACTCTTTTTGCTCTTTCTTCCCAAATGCCTCCAGTTCCCCGACAACTGTACTCTTTTCTTCCTGCTTTCCAATGCCTCCCAATAGTTCCCACTGCTGCCTGCTAATTGGCTCATACCCCAAGGTTGCCACATCACGAAGATACTCTTTTAAGTATTGAAGCTGCTCCTCTAACCGCTTCTTCTCTCTTGTTTTTTCTTTTATGGATACATTTAATTCATCAATCTGTTTTTCTGCCTTTTCCCGTTGCCGGTTTGAAGAATTTGAAGCCATGTCAACTTGAATTGCAACAATCTGTTCTTCCACATTTCGAATTTTCGTTTCCAGCAAATTCAATGTTTCATTGTTAGCCTGCACGGACTGTCTCTTTAGCCGAATCTGTTTGATGAGTTTCTCCTGCTCGTCCTGAAGCGCAGAACAATCCGCAATCTGTAACAGTATTTCATTCACACGAATTGCGTAATCTTTTTTCTCAATTTTTTCATGCTTGTCTATAATTTTTTCCAGTGCAGTAAGCTGCCGCTTAGAACGTTCTAACAGACTCTCCAACTCACTTAATGTCTCTATGTTTTCCCGCAATACGGCCACATCTACTTGTTTCTCCGACAAAACAAATTTGTTAATAAATTCTTTTACATTATCCATTGGTTTGAATGCAAGCGATTTGGGAATAATATCAAAAAATTTGTCATCTAAGTTACCAAGACGCCGCTTAAAGCGATCTCTCGCTGCATGCTTCTGGTCAATAAACGAAATCTTACGTCCATTCGCACGAAATTCTTCTGCCAATGCCGGGCGCTGTCCCACGGTAAATGATAATGCCTCCAGACGACACTCCTCCACATACCATTTTGTTGCCACCGCACTTTCCTCATCCGGCGAAAGCATATGTACGCCAATAACAAAATAGCGGTTCTCCTTTTCTTCATAAAACTCCAGAGCCACATTGGCGGGAACCACATTTTTTCTAATATAGGTTTCTCCAATATTTCCTATTTTACATCGGACATATCCCTTAAGATTACGGTTTCCCTTTTCATTTGCCGCTGTGTTAAATCTGCGTGTATTAGTGGTCAAAACTAGTTGTATGGCATCCAATATCGTAGATTTCCCCGCTGTATTCTCTCCGCTAATCAATGTTGAGCCATGGAACGCAATTCTCTCATTTTCAAAATAATGCCAGTTAATCAACTGCACTCTCGTCAAAATCTTTTTCTGGTTCTCCATTCTCTTTTCCTCCGGCATACTCCTTTAACTTCTGCTCCGTCATCTCAAAATAAGCATTAATATCCTCCACTGGCACAGCCATAATAATAGATGGATAAATGATAATTCTGGCATCTGTCTGGGTAACATCTCCATCCAAATTTTTTAGTAAATTATACTTACGGAACAGACGAATCATATGCCTCTCCATCCCCTTATCCAGCATCGGCTTCGCCTTCACTTTGAGCATCGCATACTTTTCCCGAATTTCCTCCATCAAAATCGTAACTTCTTCGGAAAACGTAGCAAGTTCTTTTCGCTTTTCGATATATAACAATCGTAAAATCAATAAGAAAATACTCTCGTATTTTCCCAAAGAAAGACGTCCCGTCCCAAATTGATTCACCAAACCAATGACACCTTGTTCTTCGTTAATCTTCAAATCATATCCCAGCAAATCAAAATACGGAATAAACAACTCCTTGTTTTGTCTTACAAAAACATAGTCTTTCCTCGTATCTTCTTTCTTCTTCAAAAGAAAACACTGATTTAACAGCTTATTGGCAGCGATGCGAAATTTCTCTTTTTGTGCTGCCGACTCCTCAAACACTTCCAGCATATCACGTATCCTTTCTGATAATTTCAAAATATGGCAGTGAAAAGCCTGCAATTTCTGTCCGCTCCCCTGTCCTCTGAATGGTATAATTATTGGAACGGTTTCCGGCATAAATACTAATATAAATAATTCGCAACAAATCCCTGCGGGACTCCACTGGTACGGCATTTACCGGCATCCGGCTACAATCCTTTAACAATGTCATAACATAGGCATTGATATTCTTTCTGGAAAATCGATTGCGGTTTTTCATACGAAGCGCCTCCTTGTAAAGCTGCCGCTCCTCCTCACTCATACGATTTTCTGTGGACAAATCGTCCACTTTTCCCAATTTCTTCGTAACTTTTATACTCTGCAAAGATTCTGGAGAAATATAATTTTGTGGGTACAATGCCAGAAGATTTTGAACTGCGGATTCTGTCTCCTCTCCGGATTCTCCAGTCCCACCACAATTTAACTCCTCTACATACTGATTTAAAATCTGAGATAGTTTTCCTTCCAAGTTATTGCCAGTCGCCAAAAGAAACTTAGCACGCATAACTGCATTTCTCATATATCGTGTATGCTTACGGTCTATCTCATCTATAATATCATCCAGACGATAAAAAGAAGACTTCACATCCAGAAGCATCTGCACAACATTGTCATATGCTGCTGTCTCATCCGTCTTCTCCTCTACCTCCATATAACCAGATACTGCCCTATCCATAATTTCCGGCGTCTCTAACAGATATTCCAACCGCTCAATAATAGCACTTCGGAAATAGGAAATATTCTCACTCGTTTTCATTCGCAAATACGCTTTGGAACCTATATTTTGGTGATATTCAAAGAAATGATTGAGAATTTCGTCTGCCTCCATGTCATTCGTCTGTTTTTCCATATGACGTTTAATGCTGGCATTGAGCTTTTTCAGCTCAGACAGCAACCGCTCCGTGTTTTCCTGTACTCCCTTTATAATAAGCTCATAGGGTTTACTGTATAAATCTTTATTTTGCAGGCTGGCATGAATCTGGGAGATAATACCCTGATATTCTGCCTCCTCCTCACGAATTACCCTGTTCATACTCTCAATAATCGGAATCGCATATTCATATAAAACTACATTTAATTGGTGATTTGTCTCCTGCTCGTATTCTATCCAGCCACAACTTTTCAACATGGCAATAACACCATTCGCCTTATCCCTTGCATCACTAATATAGGTCTCATCATCAAAGGTCATCTCGGCATCATCTACCTCAAAATAATCTGTCAATGCCCTGACTACAATTTCCCGATTTACTCCATATGAGATTTCCGGCTTAAAAGAATTTAAAAGCAGCATGATACAATCCGCATATTCTCGCCGATATTTGCCTGTCAGCGGTTTAAAAAATTGTGGGGGAAGAATCTCAAATAAATGTTTCACTTTTTTCTCTCCTTCCCTCATGTATATAGACTGGACTACCGACTACTTATAATTTCCGTCTGATGAATATCGCACTATTAACGTTATTATTGTAACTCTTTTCGCAGAGTGGGGCAAGAGGTTTTTATAAGGCTTTATTTGCTTGTCTTTCTTAAATAAGACAACCATCAAGACTTTTTCATCTTTCCTGTCAGCATTATAAAACGAGGACAGATTCTGTTACATACCTGTCCTCGTTTCTGGTTATCTCTTTGATATTTTAACACTATTTTACAGTCACTTTGATTTTCTTAAAGACTCCGTTCTCCGCATAGATGTAAACATAGCACTTCCCTTTTTTCTTTCCTCTGAGCACACCCTTCTTGCTGACCGTTGCAATCTTCTTGTTTGCACTCTCATACGAAAGCTTTCTGTGGTTCAGAAGTTTTTTCCTTGAGCTCGCCTTCACAATCTTCGATTTGATTGTAAATTTCTTTCCTTTCTTAATTTTCACAGTTTTCTTGTTTACTTTTATAGATTTCGGGTTGGTTCTCTTTCCACCCACTGTCACTACATGAACATTCTTGGATGCAGCAACCGTATATTTCTTGCCGTCAACATTCTTGTAGGCTCTGACAATGAACTTATACCCGGTTCCCTTTTTCAGCTTTTTGTATGTGAAGCTGGTCGTCTTTGCCTTTTTGATGGTTTTTAACAACTTATATTTGTTGTTTTTCCCGCACTTGCCTGCGTAAATCTGGTAACCGTCTGCTCCCCTGACTTTACTCCACTTGACGGTGATTCTGTTTTTCTTTACTTTTATTGCCTTCGCTTGAATTTTGGCGAAATATGAACCTTTTACATCTCCCTCAGACTTCTGGTTCAAAATGTCCTGATCCTTCAAAAGAAGGGTGTCTGTTTCGATGCCGAGCTCCTGTGCCATCTCCTGAAGCTTCTTGGCTGTCTCCACCGGGACATTCAGCTCTTTAGCTAATCGGTTCACTTTCTCCTTCTGTTCCGGCGTCAGACCAATTAGGCTATTTCCTGGCGTTGTCCCCGGCTTACTTCCTCCTGGCGTCGTCCCCGGCTTACTTCCTCCTGGCGTTGTCCCTGGCTTATTTCCTCCCGGCGTCGTACTGCCTCCACTGCCGGAAGATCCGCTTCCGGTCACACTTCCCTTGTTCGTACAGCCTGTGATTATGCCATCGTTCTTTCCGGCAATGCCTCCCACGTCATTCCGTCCGGTCACGGTAACATCCAAAGTACAGTTTTTAATCATTCCGGTATCGGTGTTCTTTCCGGCGATTCCTCCCACATTGTCTTTTCCTGTCACGCTTCCCTCAATGATAAGGTTTTCGATTGTTCCAGCATTGACTCCAAAAAATCCCTGATTATCCTTCGGCTCGCCGCCACTAATTTTTAACCCTTTCACAGTCTTCCCATCTCCGTCAAACGTTCCGGTAAACGGATGCTCTACCGTTCCAATCGGTGTCCATGGACTGCTTTCTTCTGTGAGTGTAATTCCCTCTTCTGTCTCAATTTTATAATAAGCCTTTTTCGGGTCCTTCCCACTGTTTACCAGTCCTGCCAATTTTTTCAAATCTTCTTCTGTCTTAATCACATACGGCTTTTCTTCTGTTCCGATTCCTTCAAAAGACACTTCGGTAATATTTCCTGCCAGATCAATAGTTCCACCTTTTAAAAACGTTTGTTCTTCTCTAGTCCCAATCTGAACCTTTCCTCCCACCGGTACTGTGATATTTCCATCTTTGTCTGCTATTGCCTTTTTACCAGCCGGTGCCGTTACTGTAATGTCTCCGACTATAATTGTTCCACCCTCTGCATTTTCGTTTTTGTCAACCGTTCCTCCAGCTGGCAGCGTTACTACTTCTCCGGTTCCAATCTGAACCTTTCCTCCTGCCGGTACCGTGATGTTTCCGCCTGTATCAACCATTCCTCCATTTGACAGGGTTATCTCCTTGCCGCCTTTGGTCTGGACTTTCCCGCCGGCTGGGACGGTAATCTTTCCGTCAGAAAAAACCTCAATACTCTGTGCCTGCGGCAGTCTGACCGTTATATCAACGGTTCCATCGCTCCCCTTGTCAATTGTAACTGTGCCGTCCGAACCGTTATTTATAGTTGCGTCTGCAAACACACCACTTCTCCCTGATTCCAATATGGTTGAATTGACCTCTCCTGCTTCTGCCATCGTGGCATAAGACAGATTGTCTTCGGTTGTTTCCAACCAGATTTTACAGTCTGCCAGATTAATCTCTCCTGCTATCCCACAAGCTGTCTGAATCTGACTCTTTGTAACGACTGTCGTCTTACCTACTGGTACGCTGTAGTACCAGTTCTCGGTTCCGTCATTTCCCTGCACCACAAGAGAAACCGTTCCCATTGCATTTGCATCCTTTCGGGCCTCAATCCCACCGGATGTGGTATCATATATCACAGTTCCGATTTTCTGATTGTTTCCATTCAATCTCAATGTCATTGCCGCCATATCATGGGGTGTCGTTATACCGCCTGACGTTCCATCGTATATCTTTCCTGACACTGCCTCTCTGGAAGATGATGTTTTCGCAGCAGATGAAAAGAGCACCGATGACAAATTTAGGCTGAACGCAGGTGACACCCCACTCTCATAATCCCTTCTAACAGAATGTCCAGATACATAAGCGCCCCGCCCCGCCTCCATCACATAGTTACTAAGAGCGCTGTACGGCGTGCGCAGCCAAAAGTCCATATCTCGCAACACGGTCCAATATGGAACCCTCGAAATCTCAATCTGATTACTGCTTCCTGCTTTTATAGTTCTAACATCAAAATTGTCCAGTGATGCCTCCAATGATGCCAGTGCATACAACTTGGCTGTAGTAGTATAGTCCACATCATTTTTACTATCATGCGTTGTCACTGTGGTCTCATTCATCAACTTCTGTTCTGCAGCAGAAAAATAGTTTGTGCTCCCAGCCATCTCATTCAGTTGTTTGTAAAGTTGACTTGCTCCGTAGTGGTTATCATATACATTTATGATTTTTTCCTCTGCTCCATATCCAGTATTGGCACCGGCAGTATATGAACTATCCCCCGCAAATTCTCCTGATGCTATCGAATCTGCAGCAAAAAGGACGGTATTCTCTCCCGCCACACCGTTGTCTTGTCCTAAGATATACCAGTTCTGTACTGCATTTTTACTGTTCTTACCGAAAGTGAGCTTTCCATACGTATCGGTATCGCTGGTTCCATTCTCGTTCGGGCTGAATGCCGTCATTAACTGCTCCTTTGTGGCAAACGCAAATAGGCTAAGTTCTGACGTTTCTGCCGCCTGAACCTTCGTACTAAACACCGGTAATGAAGTTATTATCATTGCCACTGCCAGTAACAGTGAACCGGCTTTTCTCTTTAAATTTCTTTGGTTCAATTTTCAATTCCTCCAATCCTTTTTATTTATGTCTGCAAAGCAAAAAACTTTTATGACAAGTCCTATATTAAAATATTTTGTAGCAAAAATAAAGCAGCTGGCACATTTGTTGCCAGCCGTTTACTTTCAGGATGAAAATACCGAATATTTTATGTTATAATATTTAATAAATGCCTATCATAATTGTATAAAGGGGGTAACTATGGACAGGATTCTGATGATAGATGACGATAAATCGATACTGGACGACAACCGGATGTTTTTTGAATCCATGGGGTATAAGGTAATCTGTACACAGACGGCGGAGGAGGCGGAACAAATCATTCTGTCCGCTTCACTGGACTGTATTCTTCTGGATGTTGACCTGCCCGGCATGGATGGTTTTACTCTGTGTGAAAAGATACGGCAGCAGACAGGCATACCTCTTTTGTTCCTTTCCGGATACACGCAGGAACAAAGCCGTATCCGGGGACTGTCCATCGGCGGAGACGACTATATCTGCAAGCCCTACAGCATGGAGGAGCTGGAGCTGCGTGTGCGTGCCCGCATCCGTGCCGGACGGGCAGCGGAACCGCCAAAAACACTGTACTTTGGTAATCTCACCATTAACCCTGCAAACCGCAGTGTGAGCTATGGCGAGATTTCAGCGGATTTTTCCACCTTTGAATTTGATGTGCTCTATTTTCTTGCCAGACACCCCGGGGAGATATTTACCTACGAACAAATCTTTGATTCCGTATGGAAAGCCCCGATCAATAAAGGGTTAAAATCGCTGCAGGTCATAATCGGACGCATACGTAAAAAACTGCTTGTGCTCTGCCCGGAACACGATTACATCCAGACAATCCGGCGCAAGGGATACTTTTTCGCTCCGGATTCGCAAGCTGATTAGCGCAGCCTGCGGTGTCTGACAAAGAGAATCATACCGGCGGCTGCTCCGAATACCAAAACTGCTGCCGGCAGCACCCATGGAACACCTACATTATTTTTTCCCCCGGTGTCTGGTTGTTTCACATCACCCGTGGCGTCCGCAAGCTGACCGGAACCAGAAGCTTTTTCGGTCTGTTCCTTCCGTGTGTTATCGCCGTCCATGGTGTTACCA
This sequence comes from Lachnoclostridium sp. UBA3262, assembly GCA_002362575.1. Lineage (GTDB taxonomy): Bacteria > Bacillota > Clostridia > Lachnospirales > Lachnospiraceae > Eubacterium_F. The sequence continues at coordinate 39,713 of DEUM01000007.1, forward strand.
TTTATATTGGAACGACCTGCCGGTTTCCCTGCTGTTTTGGTATTATCTGCCGTATTCCTTTTGTTTTTATCCGAAAGCACATCCGAAGAAATTACCGGCGTTTTGCCCTGCTGTCTGGCTTCTACCGGTATATTCTTCTGGGCAGAATCCGCTTCCCCAGCGCCCGGCTTATCACTGCTGTCATCATTTTTCTTCGGTTTGGGCGAAACGGAACTTTCCGGTACCGGAGCCGGCTCCTTTGGCGGATTTACGATTGCCGTGCCGCCACCCCGGCTTCCACCCTGATCTTCCACTTTGCTCAAATCATCCACGGCAAACCGAAGCACATTGGAATATATTTCTTCCCCACCGTCACTGCAACGAAGGCGGATATAAATATACGGATTTGCAGAAGTATCCCAATCTGCTTTTGCTACTCCGATGAAAAAAAGTTCCTCCACATCGGAAACAGACTCCGTATCATACAAAATCCAGTTGTTAAGGTCAAAGGAATATTCCATTGCTACGCGTATCGGCAGCTTCTCCTCCGGTTTTGTATAACCGCCTTGGAATACATATGCTGAATAGCTGAGTGATGCACTTACATCTGTGAAGGTCAGGGGAGCATCATTATAGACAACCGTGCATACAGGAGGTTCCAGAGAAGCCGCCCCCTGAAATGTACCCTGCACGGTAAACCGCCGTCTCTCCTGCTGCGCCTTCTCCGTACCTGCCGTTTCCCATGTGACGGGTATTTCTTCACCAAAATACTTCTGTCCTTTCCGGATGACCTGACTGACAACCACACTGGGAAGCACATCCACTGCCTCCTGTCCGGGGCTGGCAACGGCAGTAACCGGTGTGTTATATATGACTAACGGCATTTGGGCATACCGGATATCCCCCGATATGGCGCAGTTCTGCACAACCAGTCCGGCACCCTCCTCCTGCACCAGTACATACCCTCCGGCGTCCTTTGTCCTGCCAGTCGTTTTTTCCGCCTCTGCCGGATTAGCAGCTTTTTCTTCAATGGCACATCCCTCCATGAAAAGAAGCCCTCCCGCAGCCACGCGGAACACTCCCTTTTCATCCGGAGTTCCATAGAACGTAAGGCGGTCATCACTGAGAAAGCTGATTTCTCCCGTAACGGTAATGGAAAATCCGTTTGTATCCACGGTAATCGTCGGCTGTCCATGTCTGTCAGGCATATAATACCATGTATCAGAAAGCGTAATATCCGCCGCCAGACTCACGGTACCGCCAAGCCCTATATGCGACTCCATCCACGAAACCAGCTCCGGTCCGGTGGACACTGTATCCGCCTGCAGTTCATTTTCCGTTGCGTAAACGGTATGGGATATGTATAATGTTGATAATATTGTAAGTAACAGCAGTACAAATACATTTAGTATCTTTTTCATAACCGTGCTCCTTTTTATCTATAATACGAGGTGAAATAATAGAATGAATCATACATTTTTAAGACGCAAAACCTTACAGCCGCTTTTAACCGTAACCGTTGCCATTTTCCTCACGCTGGCAGGAATACGGCTGCTTTCTGTCTATGACAATAAGTATACAAAAAAAGCGCAGACCGTGCAAGGTATTACATCCATAATACTGGAAAATGGCAGCTGCTTCCTTGTGGACAACTGGGAACTCTATCCCGACCAGCTTCTCGTTCCGGAGGATTTTACTGCCAGCACCCCGTCTCCACGCTATATAACATGGCTTGGGGAATATCCAAACCTCTCTGCCTTCCATACAGACGGCAATCCTTACGGCTGCGCCACCTACCGCCTGCTTCTTCAGGGAAATGGCACAGTGACACTCTATCTTCCCGAGCCTCTTTGTGCCACCAAGGTGTTTGTGAACGGCATAAATCTTGGAGGAGCCGGAGAAACCGTACCCGGACGGTATTCCCCTCTCATTCGCGATACCGCATATTCTTTTGCCATTGATAAATCCACAGAGCTTATCATACAGGTTTCCAACTATTCCCATTACTATGGCGGTCTCTGGTATCCTCCTGCAATCGGAACTCCTGACAGCATCAGCCATCTTACCGCTTACCGCATCCTCTTTTATGGGCTGCTGTTTTTCACATCCCTGACACTGTCACTGTTTTGTACGGTATTCAAAAGGGAGAAACCCTCTACGCCCATCCTTTTCTATTTTGGTATGCTAAGTCTGTCCTTTGCCCTGCGAATCTGCTATCCATTCCTCCGGCTTGCGGGAATTCCACTGATACGCTCCCTGTATGCCTTAGAGGACTGCATGGCCTTAACCGGGCTTATGTTTGCCCTTAAGATTGCATTTTCCCTCTTCCTGCCAGAAAAATACCGTAAGCTGCCCGCCTTCGTCCACATGCTCACTCTCGGAATGTGCGCTGCCTCCGTCATCCTGCCTGTCTTCATCCTGCCCGCCTTCCCCGCCTTGGTACAATGGTACGGTATTCTCATTTCCTGGTATAAGGTTTTGGCCGCCATTCTTCTCACCGGCTCCGCATTTTGCGGATGCCTGACCGGACGTCCGCACATCCTGATTCCACTTGCGGCATCCGCCGTAAACGGCGTCTGCCTTCTTTACAGTGTCCTGACAATCGGACATTTTGAACCTGCCATCGGCGGCTGGCCGGAGGAATATGGTGCCTTCGGCATGGTTGTCGCCTTTGCCATACTGATGATACAGAGAAACCGGGATATCATGGCGGAAAATATCCAGCTAAATCTCCACCTTCAAGAAGAAGTGGAGAAAAAGACATTTCATCTGCATCAGCTCCTCTCCGAACGGGGACAGCTCATCACCGAACTTGGACACGATATGAAATCCCCCCTTACCTCCCTCTCCAACATGGCACAAATCATTCGCAGCAATGATATCATGGTGGACCAGAATACCATAGAAAAAATATCCTATATTGAGGAGCAGTGTGCGCTTTTATCCCATCGGCTGCAGTCCATCCAGACTCTGGCATCCGAGGCAAGCACCCCACCTCATATGGAAGTCCTTGACTTAAACCGGTTTCTTGCTGATTTTCACTACAGTATCTGCCCCGTTATTGAGATGAGCGGACCGGATTTTTATTATGAGGCTTCCGGGCAATCCTGCCGTATTATGGCAGATCCAGAGAAATTATCCCGTGCTCTGGAAAATCTGCTATACAATGCCGCAGATTTTACTCCTGCCGATGGAAAAATCACCCTCTCCCTAAAGCAAGAAAATGGATTTGCCTACATTCATGTATCGGATACCGGCTGTGGTATACCGGAAAAAGAGCTTTCACATATCTTCCAGCGCCTTTACACCACCCGCAGGGAGGAAGGCGGACAGGGGCTTGGTCTTTCCATTGCAAAAACGATTATTACTGAACATCAAGGGGAGATTTCCGTAATATCAGAGGAGGGAAGGGGAACGACCTTTGTAATTCGGATTCCATCCATAGAGGCGGATGAAACAGACTAAATCCCTAAGTATGCAATATCTGCGCTCATGAAAACTGCCTTTTTAATGCCCGACATGGTAATGCAATCATGGACTGCGACGTAAACGCTCCATAGTGGGTACTATGCTCAGAGTAATCAAAGATGCAAATGGGTTAAAAAAAGCGTACCACTATTTCTAATGATACGCCCATCCCGTTCAATTTCTAAGAGCCTGTTGTCCGCTTTTTATCAGCAAGGTGGACACTACATAGACACGTTGATTGCGGGAAACCTTTATTTTCCGTTTGTGTTCCCACATCCAATATCAACTACCACTAAAACATCAAAGTAGTTTTTGAGGTGCTTATTTCGGATTTTTTCACCCTCCGAAGTGAACATGAAATGCTTTGCAAAGTACCTAAAATAAGGGGGCCTACGAGGTTTTCTTTTGTATCAACACAATAGTCTCAACATGTTTATCATTGTCCAAACTCATATTTCCACCAATATCTTAAAAGGGGTGTCTTTTTTATCCCAGCATTTACATAAATATACTTTTAAATTCAATTCTTACCGTTTTTCTTCACTGTGCTGTGAATATTTTTAATACTTTCCAAATATTCTTCTTCAACCGGCGATAAGTTCTGATCTTGATATTTCCTATATTCTTCTGTTGCTTTTTCAATTGCCTGTATATGACTAATCGTTCCGGCTCCTTGCAACACTTTTTCACCTGTAGTTTTTAAAACACTATCAAGGTGCTCCACATAATCTGCCATATACATAGGATTGTGGCGCATAGCTTGAATCTCCGCAAAATCAAAATATCCCGATACAATATTATTTAGTATCTTTAACTCTTCATCATTGAGATAATTTTTTGCAATACTGATATCTTTCAATACAGGAAAATCACCAGAAAAGCTTTTCAATCCCATAAAAGGCTGACTGGCGTCCGCACGCTCGTATATAACTTCTGCTGCTGTATGTCCGTGTGCTGCATAGTGTAATTTATTTTGTACCATTTTGAAAAACGCAATGGATTCACTACTTTTGGGATCATAATCAACACTTGTTGCATAAAGGTCAAGTACCTGTCGGTACATAACCTTTTCAGATGAGCGAATATCCCGAATACGGTCTAATAACTCTTTCCAGTAATTACCGCCACCCAGATTTTTCAGCCGTCCATCATCCATCGTAAAGCCTTTTACCATGTACTCTTTTAATCGTTCGGTAGCCCACCGACGAAAATTTGTAGCAATCTTGGATTTTACTCTATATCCAAGAGAAATAATCATGTCAAGATTATAATGGATTGTATTATAGTTTTTTCCATCAACTGCAGTTGTTCGGAATTTCCGAACAACTGACTCTTCATCCAATTCTTCCTCTTCAAAAATATGCTTGATATGCTCACTGATATTAGATTTACTGGTTTTGAAAAGTTCACATAATTGTGCCTGCGTAAGCCAAACCGTTTCATCCTCGAATTTAACATCTATTTTCGTCTGTCCATCATCCGTTTGATATATGATGATTTCACTCTCTGTAATATTTATATTATCTTTGTTGTTCTCCACCATTCAGTCCCCTTCCTGTTTTTCATGTATTTTCAAATCACCCTCTTAAAATTTCATCAATTTGTTCAGCTTCTATTTGCTCTTTTAAATAACAAATTTGTGTTTCGATATGTTTTTTATGCTTTATCCATTTTAAACCTATAAGGTTTGGAAGCAATGATTCAAGAAACTCAATCCAGCCAGAATACATAGGTACTGCACTACCTGACCAACTCCAAATAGTAGGCATTAATGGTATTCTTTCAAAATCTCCAAACAATGGATTATTTTCAAGAAACAGCAAAATATATTCCTTTTTTCTCTCGATTTCTAATTTCGATATGGATGAAAATAGACAATACATTTTTGTTTCATCATTGGAGAACAGTCGAATACAATGTCGAATCCACTTGTCTTGTCTTCCCAATAGATTTTGCGCATTTTGGGTTGGTAATAATAAAGACTCCAAAAAATATGGTACTGACATCTTGGGAAACCGGCAATTCTTCAATAGTTGTTCAAAAATCTTATTATATATTTCTATAAAATCGTCCAAATCAAAAAAGCAACGATGTCTTTCTTGATGGTCACTAAAAGAACCCTCATTTTTATTTATTAAATAACCTATATATTTATCCAGTATAGAAGGTCTAACCAAATATATTTCTTTCAAAAACTGTCCGTCATAATCATGATGAGTATCATAAGACAGCATGGCACAATAAATTTCTTCTAGCAATCCCAAATTGCAAATGAATTTTTGGATTACTTCCTGCGGTTTATTATGATAACTAATAAATAGTGAATCAAAATAAATGTGCACTATAAAGGGTGAATATTCCATCTTAGCTAAAATAATTTTACCTCCCTTTATCAATACTTGCTCATCTATTGCATTATACTTCTCAAGAAAACTCACATCACGCATTGAGGATGAAATAATATCTCTGTCAGAAGTATCTTCCAAAAAGTTATAAAGCTCTTGTAGATGTTTTGGGGTAATCAACTCCGACGGCAATTCATGATAATAAGCATATAACCAGGCATTTTTCTGACCATATTCCCTGCTGGAAATAATTTGATACACTTCCGATTCAGACAATATAGAAAAAAGTATGTCTATCAAGTGATATGGGTGTAAATTGTTTGGTGTATCTTTTTCTATGTAATACTTAATTGCATCAACGTAGCAATCTTTATTAAGAGAAATAGCATCGAAAGCAATTCCTAAGCCTTCTCCAACCTTCCAAGATGTATGATCATCATATCTAGAAATATCATTACCAACATCAATTAACTTCTTAAATGTTTCTAAATCACAATTCGACACATATTGATCAATTGCTTGCCGTTTTAGTTGTTTGCGTTCTTCATAACCAGCCTCTTCTGTATAATTTGGCCCTTTAAGAAGCAAATATAGTTGAAAATTTTCTCCTGCAAAATATTTAGCAAATGCTGATTCACAAGAAATGTTCATACGGCCCAAAATATGCGCTATTTTGTTGGCTAAAAGACAATTTCTTAACTCTTCTGGCGGAAAATGCAACTCCAAAATTGATTCGATATATTTTAAGTCAAATTGTACAACTGGAATACTTATATCCTCGATAATGCGACCATAAGAACTAAGGACTTTTCTAGCTTTTGCTCTATACTTTTCAATTTCGCACAAAGAGGATAAGGATTCCCAAATTAGCTTTCGATATTTTTTAACACCTTCAGATATTGCTAATGGAATTTGATATATGGTGAATGTGTTCTTTCGTCCTTCCTCTGCCGGCGAAAAATGTAATTTTAAAAATTCTTCCGCTATTTGTAAAAAAAGAGTAGCAACCGATTCTTGTTTCCAGTCATCTGAATATTCTTTCATCTTCTCAAAAAAAGTTACTTGTGTGTAAAAACCATAGTGTACAGAATCTTTATTAATACCAAAATATAGATTAACTGCATGATAAAATTCCATATATAAATCCGGTCGCTTTAAATAATATTGAAAAAACAAATCACAAGCTGTTGGCAAATCGGTCATATCTGCAAAACCACCAAGAATTTTAATGATATTATCTGTCACATTCTGATAGTTTTTTCCTTTCTCAGTATCAATATCACACCATCCACAAATCACTCTTTCTTCGGATTCAATTTTATTTTGCAAAATCAAAAGTGTTTCAGTGGGATTAACACGAAAAAACACTTTAACAAATTCAAAAAAAACCGGGGACTTTTCTGCCGCTAATTCATCCCATATTATTTTTATTTCTTTCTCAACAAAATCGCGAAGAGTTTCGTTTTTAAATATATAAAGTAATGTATTAATGGAAGATATAGTCCGTTCTCTATAACTTTGAAAACAAGCCTTAATCATCTCCGACAAACCAAGTAGTTTTTCATCAAAAAAAACATATTTTAGCAAGTAATTTGATAAGCATTGCTCAGAAAAACGGACCGCCTTATCATTGCAAATATCGACAATCTCCTGCTCGTGAAGCATACGGATATTTTCAATAAAATCATCTCGATTTAAACCTTTTTCCTGCAAAATCGGCAAAAATGCATCCATATGTTCTAAATGGATTGCTTCTAGAAAAGCAACTATACCAGCAGTCATACACATGTTTTTGTTGTTAAACAATTGATTATCCTCTAAGGAAGATTCATAATAATCTTTATATAATTGTGACACATCATTAATAGAAGCCAAACGCTTTGAATTGCATGCCACTTTCCCTGCGAGTATAGCAATGCGAGCATTGCCCTCTGCAATTCTTATAATTCTTTCTTGATAGTCTTGATTTAGGATTCCCAATGAAGTTTCTAGTAATTTCTTAATCTCGTCATCCGTAAATACATTTATGTTTATAATTTCATACGAAGTAATCTTTCGAACATCATTTATTACTTTTTGAAGAGCATAATCCCGCACTGTAATAAGTATTTTTACATTATACCCCTCTGACTTCATACTGGCATAACGAATAACATGTTGTAATCCTGACAATTGATTTGCATCGTCAATAAAAAGAAAATAGTTTCCAGGTCTGTCTATAAAAAGTTTCAAGTCCTCATATATCGGTAAAGCATTACTATGAATACAGTAGATCTTTTCATTATTAGTATCTGAGTGATTTTTTACATAATGCAAAGCTAATCGGGTTTTTCCTGTACCTGCAGAACCCTTGAGTATAACAACATTCGCTTTCAGATAAGCGTCGCCAATATCTTTAAGCTCTTTTTCTCTGAATAGAAATTTAGTATCAATTGGAGCCGCCATTCTATTCGAATTATAAGTATTAATAAAATCATCATACGATTGAATTTGTTCCGTACTTATTGATATCCCCAAAAAATCACGTGAAAGATTATGATGAAAAAGATATATGTCTTCTGCAAGCTTATCAATCCCGATAATTGTAAGCTTGATTCCAATATTTTCACATAAAACTTTTACCTCATTATCTTGAAAGGGCGTAAGATTTGATGAAGTATGGCAATAAATAATTTCAGAAATTTTATCATGCGGAACGCCAGTCTTTGATGTGTCAAGGCATTTTTTAAGGTCATCCTTAATTTTTACAAATAAGCTCGTCCTTTGAGTTGTATATTCTACAAAAACATACTTTCCATTTGATGCAATAAAATAAGTATCTGGTGTCCCTAGAGTGGTCTTTCGTGTACCTGCTTCTCCACCAAGAGATACTATATTAGGGTAGCCAATTTTATATAAATAGGAATCACAAAGATTTTGAAATGACCCTGCGTCCAGTTGGAGTATTTTTTGTTTGATACTTTCAATATTAGCCATAATCAACACCTCCACTATTTGAAATTCTTTTGTCCCACTAAATCATCTTAAAATATATTAATGCATCTTCAATTGCCTGTTCCTCTTTCGGTGGCACTTGTGGAGCTTTTGATTTCTTTTCCACTAAATTATAATTGATTCGTTCTATCAGTCCATGTTTCCTTTTTAACTTGTGCTATATATATTGTGACACTTTAAATCCTGCCTTATCTAACACATATTGCTTTATTTCATCATAGGTGGCTTTACTCTCCGCCTTCGCCAAATCCATCTCATCCATATCCAACTCCACCTCAATGATACTTGACATTAAGTTTGGACAGCAAGCATACCCCCTCCACATGTGCCGTTTTGCAAAGATAAACACATTTTTTCCGTGTCGTTTTGCATATTCGAACACACATCCGTGGTCAAATCCCCTATGCCTTCCGTTTCCAATTCATCATCCACTGCATTATTCAAAAAGTCATTATGAGTGTTCATTTCCCTCAGTCCTTTCTTTTTAACAATGCCAAAACTAAACAACTTTCTTATTCAAATTTTTATACCTGTTCCTTGCATCTGACACAACTCTATCCTCCATCCCTTTTAGCACAAATGTCAGCTTGTACGGATCAACGGTGCCATCCTCATTAATATCTCCTACAATTACTTTATCCACAATGCTCTCAAAAACCACCCGGTCAAATTTGTCCAACATATCTGCCTCTGCAATACAGGTGCGAATTTCCCTCATCCTCTGACTGATATGCTGCTGTGCCTCCACATTGGCAGAATACAGGGCACGTTCCCCTTTTGCCTGATTAATTTTTCGTGTCAGTTCATTATACTTCGCATCGTATGCCTCTTTTGTAATTTTATCATCCAAGAGCATATCGGTCAATTTCTTTCTTTTGGATTCCATAGAACTGAGTGATTTATCCAGCCTTTGCAGTTTAACCGCACTCTCATCATCAGATAAGGTTTCTTCCACAGAACGGATAACAGAATCCAGCACATCATCAAAATTATCTGCCAGCAGATGAAACATCTCCAGAAAGGCATTTTCAATGATTGCTTCATCAATCGACTTGCTGTGTGGGCAGTTCTCAATGCCAAAATTGGTTGCAGTCCGACATTTCCACACTGGTTTTGTCTGCGTTGTAGTCTTATTATGGGCACGCCTTGTCATATACTTTCCACAAAACCCACACTCACACATGCTGCTGAAGGCATATTTCCTGCTGTACTTCTTTCTTGTTCCCGGTACTGACATGGTACTCCTGCGGTAACGGCTCTTTTTAATCTCCTGTGCCGCATCCCATATTTCAGGCGAAACAACGGGCTCATGATGTTCCTTGATATAATACTGCTCTTCCTCTCCCATATTTTCCAGCCTGCGTTTAGAAATCGGATCTACCGTAAATGTTTTTCCCAGCAGAAGGTCTCCTTTGTATTTTTCATTATTGATAATCGAACGTATTCCACTGTCTGTCCACTTCGCCTCCCCTTTTTTGTTTTTCCTCCCAAGTCTGGTCAGCTCCTTTGCAATGGTTGGTGCTCCATATCCACTAAGATACATGTCAAATATTTCACGGACCACCTCTGCCTCTTCCGGATTAATCGTAATCGACTTGTCTTCCGGGTGGTAATCATAACCGAGACAGCCATTGAACCCCATCAATTCTCCCCGTTTCATCTTCATCTTGATGCCCAGTTTTACATTAGCAGATAATGATTCCACCTCATTCTGCGCAAGGGTAGAAAGCAATGCTAACGCCATCTCACTTTCCATGGAAAGCGTGTTGATATTTTCTTTTTCAAAAATAACCGCAATCCCTTTGCCCTTGAGCATACGGACATATTGAAGGGTATCTACCAGATTACGGGAAAATCTGGAGATAGACTTCGTGAGAATGACATCAACCATGCCTGCCATGCAATCGTTAATCATTTTCAGAAAACCGTCTCTTTTGACCGTTTTAGTTCCGGTAATTGCTTCATCTGCATAGATACCAACCATCACCCACTCTTTGTTTTTGGAAATCTTGTCCTGATAATACTCTTTTTGCGACTGGAAACTCTGTAGCTGTTCCTCCCCATCCGTGCTTACCCGCACATAGGCAGCCACCCGTTTCCGGTCAATGGAAAGCCCATTGCCAATCATATTCCTGCGTCTGGTCCCATTCCCCTCTACCGCCTTGATAACTTCCACTTCTCCTGCCATACCTGTTCCTCCTTCCTTTGGATATATATTTTAGAAACTCTCTGTTTCTGATTTCACCATACCGCCATAATGAAATATTAACCAATGTACAAAATGAAGTTTTAAATTTTTTGTATTTATTATATAAAGAATTATACAGCCTCAAAGGTAACTATCCCATGTTCCCGCATAATTCTGTTTTTGACCTTTGTATATTCATCTTCATTTAATAAGCCCAATGCGTATATTCTTCCAAGAACCGCCAGCTTTTTTGCCAATCTTAAAGCATCCAAAATATTCTCCTGCCTCTCCTTCCTTCTTTTTCAAGCAACAGACCACCAAATTCGATATAAACAAATCCTATACACGTTGCAATGCGGCTGTCTTTTTAGCTTGTAAGACTATTTTACATGCAGCATACAGAAATAAAAAGATAACAGTTCGGACACTTTAGTGACCGTGGCACGGTCACCTCTTATTTTTTAAAAAGGATCAATTTCTTTTAGAAAATCATAAACTGCATACTTTTCTACTTGCAGCGTATACTACTAAATAGCTGGATTCTATTTGACAAAATGCCAAATTTGTTGTATAGTAATACCAGTGAATGAGTTACGGAAACTTGAGAAGCCCGTAACCCGGGCGGCTCCTGCGGGGGCCGTTTCGTTTTTAAGGAGATTTTTATGGCATCAAACAGAACTACTTTCATGGATTATAAGGCTCAAATCCAACATTTAAAGAACAAGAATTTAATCATTGAGGACGACAACCTTGCTATTCATATTCTAAGCAAAATTGGTTATTATGGACTTATCAATGGATACAAAGAAGTCTTCAAAGATAGCACAACCAACCGTTACATATCTGATACTACATTCGATGACATTTATCAAATGTATCTTTTTGATGCTGATTTGCGAGAAGTTTTTTTGAAATATATTTTAATTGTCGAAAAAAACATTAAGTCCTCTATCTCATACCACTTTTCAAATTTATATGGAAATAGTATGAATGATTACCAAAATTCTGCCAATTATGATTATGGTAAACGTCAAAATCAAGTACGCATTTTATTCAAAAAAATAAATCAAAAGATATATGGGAAAAATGCATCCCCACAGATAAAACACCATTTATCATTATACCAAGATGTTCCTCTTTGGGTATTAACCACTGATCTGACTCTCGGTGAAACCACTTCTATGTATCGCTATCTAAAAGGTCATTGCAAAACTTTAGTATGCAATGATTTCCATCAAATCGGACGTGCTGAATTAGGTAAAATGTTGGTCATACTAACCAAAACACGTAATATCTGCGCCCACGGAAACCGTCTTTTTAATGTTCGGCATGGTAACGCAATTATGGACTGTAGTGCCCATAAAAAACTACGGATTTCTAAAACCGGTTCTCTATATAACTACGGCAAATCTGATTTGTTTGCAACCGTAATTTCATTAAAATACCTGCTTGATACGGCAGATTTCCGAATGTTCTACTATGATTTAAAGAAAATCATAAAAAAATACAATCCATCGTCAGACACCCTTAATATAATGGGGTTCCCAATAAATTGGATGTCGATTTTACGAATTAAAGTGTATTGACGCTAATCAGTTTCTCCATTCCAAATAAAATATGAAACTGCTTGTGGCAACTTCACTATTTATTTGTAGCCATTTCCTTTACAACCTTGACTTGATATACAAAATTATCTCAATCAATGATTTATACCTTATCCTGTTTTCCCTTTAAGGTAACTCACTCCCCCAACAATTACATCACAGAACCTTGGTGTCTGAGATTTTGTGCTACGGAAATTTTATCCATATTTAAAAATTCAAATCCTTTGAATCAGCTCGCCTATTTTTTCCATTGCATCATCCTTTAGTCCATATATTTTTAATTTTAGAAACAAGTTATCTACCACTTGCCTATCCATCCACATACCATTGTGCTGTAAAAGCAAACTCAGCATCTGTTTTCAACAAACGCTCGTAGCTTTTTCTATCAATCGCATAGGTTTAATTTTTACTTAATGAATGCCTTTTGAAAGAGATCGGATACACATAGAACTTCTCAGAATACAAGAAAGTTCCTTCCGCCTCCATTATTCCAAGCTGTATTGCTCTTACCTTGGCTTCATATCTGGAAACACCAAATAACTCCGCTACCTTTTCTAACGCAGTCTCCAAATGTTCTCCTTGGTAAAACACCGGTGAAAAGTTATCATCATAGCAGTCCTGAAGAGCATCCAAAAATATAGTTCTCGGCATCACAATTCTCGGTGCCAGGTTATTGGCCTGCCATTCTGCCCACCATATCGCTTTTTGTATTCCTGTCATATCTTCTGATGGTATTTCAGGCACAACCTCGCATGATAACTGATTGGCGTTTTCATCAAGCAAGGCAAGTATCTCAAAAAATTTCTGATGTAATTCCCAATGTACCAATTCATGAGCAATAGTATTTAATGCACTACCGAAGTTTCCTAAGAAGTGGTGATTTTTATTCACAACCATAGTTCCGGCCGGAACATTACCTTCTAGTTCTGTTTTAGGCAACGGATAATAATTGCACCAATATTTTATTGTTGTTGGTTTAAAGTACATGCGCCCAAATACATTGTCCGGGAGAGTTGACTCCACTGCCTGAATTCCCATTTTACGCATAATATGGTCATAAGGAAGTTGCCATTCATTGTAAATGGCATCCAAACAGTAACGTTCAAAAAAGTCATCTGCTATATCTTCAAGGTCATCAGTGCTTATGTATGGAATCATATATGCATCCAAAGCGTCTTCTGGATCAAACTCTCCATAGTAATTTTCTTCTGTTCTAAATACTTTTACATCGTGAAGACCTTGATGGAGTTCTGCTGTTACATGCACAATAAACCATCTGGTTTTTCGACCAGCTTCTATTGCTTTTGTGCCCAGACTCATTTCGACAATATCCGCCGCAGTTCTTACTTCCATGCGAAGCAAGTCACCAATGCCATCCTCATGGCATACAAGTGACTTCACCTCAATATTTTCAACTTTCTGGTCTGCGATAGACAGGACATTGATTCCATGAAATCCTATCCCATCATGATGTTTATTGACAAAGGCCTGAATTGCCTCTGCTAGCATATCGGAATATTTATCTTGAAAATAGCTCTTGAAATCTGTATAAGCCATTAACAAATCACCTCCATCTTAAGTATTTATTTTGATTTATCGCTCTG
>DEUM01000001.1:0-37075 GCA_002362575.1 Lachnoclostridium sp. UBA3262
TGTCTGCTGTCATTTTCCCTGCCTTTTGGCAGCCCGTTTTCACTTAAGCCGCCACGCAACGGTACTAATGCACCACTAGAGCCAAGCTATACTGCGGGCAGCACCAAAGGTGGTGCATAAGGACCGGCGGGCGGCAATGCTGCAAAAGGCGAGGGAAAATGACAATGCAGACAGCGAGTTTAGCGAAGGGCGGCGAAATGCTTTTATAAACGGCGGAGACAATTTATTTTTCGCAGGGAGTGATATCCCGGGCAGGAAACTGTATGATACCCGCCGCAAATAATTAGGCAATTGCCCTAAAAAATAACGCTCTTTGCCAGCTTATCCGCCAGCTCATTGTAAGCATCACCAGAGTGTCCTTTTACTTTTTGAAAACTGATATCTATCGTATCCTTGAGGGAATCATAATACGCCTTGTAGGCTCTGGTTCCCTCTTTATTTGTCTTCCATTCCCCCAGACACCATGAGGCAATCCCCTGATAATCATGATAAATCGTAAGCTTCCCAGCGCCCCGGCGGACGGCTTCTGCCATAGCAAGCCCTGCGCCGAAAATTTCGCCGGCTACATTTCGCATCTCAGCAAGCTCCTCATCTTCGCCTTTTCTGCACAAATGAAGTTCCTCTCCTTGATAAAGAAAGACAACACCGCAGCTGTACTCCCCCGTCTCTACATTATAACTGCCATCTACATAAGCAACCGCTTCCCCCTCGGTCGCAGGAACAGTCGGTTTCTCCATCTCCTTTACCGTCATCTGTCCGTCGGGACGTGCCTCTGCCAATTGTTCCCCTCTGATATACGCCTCTGCCTCCGCTAACGTTGCAAAACCCTTGAACTCTGCTCCGGTCACTCCGCTCGTCTGGCTCTTACACTCCTCCCATGTCCGGTAAATTCCCGGTGTCTTCCCTTTCTTTACCGCATAATAATTCTTCTTTGCCATATGACTGTCCATCCCCCCTCTCTGCTGCCCTCCGCAGCGTTTCGACCTCCTCCGGCAACAGCCTCCGGTATTCGCCTGCCGCCAGCTTATCATCCAACATCAGTCCTGCCATCGACAGACGTTTTAGATACGTTACCCGTCCGCCAACGCAGGCAATCATCCTCTTTACCTGATGGAATTTGCCTTCGGATATCGTCAAAAATGCCTGCCCATCCTGTTTTCTTTTAAGCCGCGCCGGTCTGGTAATCTTCTTTTCCCCGATATCCACTCCCTCAGCAAACCGGGCTTCAGCGTCTGCCGTCAGCAAGCCCTCATACTCGATATAATAAGTTTTCTCCACATGGTATTTCGGGGACAGAAGACGATGGGCAAGCGCCCCGTCATCCGTCAGAAGCAAAAGCCCCTCCGTGTCTTTATCTAACCTTCCAATCGGAAACAGTTCTCTATGAATCCCTTCCATTAACTCACAGACCGTGCACTCCCTCTCATCTCTTGTCGCCGAAACCACCCCTGCCGGTTTATTCATCATATAGTAGGCATACTGCTCTGCCTCAATTTTTTTCCCATCTATACAGATTTCCTGTGCCGATAGAACTTTTACGTCCTCACGCAGCGCTGTCTCTCCATCCACAGAGACACGTCCCCTGCGTACTGCCGCCTTTGCCTCCCTGCGGCTTAACTCTGTATGATCCGACAAATATTTATCCAGCCGCACCTTAATACCCATCACACATTTTCCCTTCTTACATATAGTATATTAAACGTCGAAAAAAGAGGAACGCTTATGCCAATCCGTATTTTTATAGACCAGGGGCACAACCCTTACGGCTTCAATGCAGGAGCAGAGGGGTTTGGGCTAAGGGAACAAGATATCACCTACATGGTAGGTGCGTATCTCTCTGACATTCTAAACGCCGATCCACGCTTTGACGCTACTACCTCCCGGAAAAATCCGGAAGAAATTCTCGGCTACAACAATAGCTCCAGCCTCCGTGAGCGGGTGGATATGGCAAACGCATGGGGCGCCGACTATTTTCTCAGTATTCATGTCAATGCCAATGTCAATCCACAGGTAAACGGTACCGAGGCTTATGTGTACAGCGAAAACTCCCCCAGCTACTATCTGGGTGTTGACATTGTAAATGAAATTGTCCGCCGGCTCGGCACAAAAAATAACGGCGTTATTGCCCGCCCTTCTCTCTATGTATTACGGCGGACACAAATGCCCGCCGTTCTGATAGAGCTAGCCTATATATCCAATTATGAGGATTCTCTCCTTTTAGCAAATGAACAATACCAGTTCGCTTATGCTATCTATGTGGGGCTGCTGAATTATCTCGGCTACCCGCAGCAATAAACCGATGGCATTATGTATGATTACACAACAGCAGAGTGAGAAATCGCAAAATACAAAAGGACGACCACGCCCAGTGCAATCCTGTAATATCCAAATGCCTTAAAATCATGTTTACGAATGTATCCCATCAGGAATTTAATCACAAACAGGGAAACGACAAAAGCAACTACCATACCGGTAATCAGGGTAACATAACCCATAGCACCAAAACCCATGCCATTTTTTACAATCTTTAAAAGACTGGCGCCAAACATAACCGGAATTGCCAGATAGAATGTATATTCTGCCGCTGCGCCGCGCGCCACACCGATTAAAAGTGCTCCAAGAATCGTTGCACCGGAACGCGAGGTCCCCGGCACAATGGCTGCTAAAAGCTGAAAAATACCAATGATAATGGCTGTATTATAGCCAATCTCCGTCACTGTCGTAATAACAGGCCGTCTTCCCTTGTTCCAATTTTCTATGATGATAAACAAAACACCATAGATAATCAACGCTCCCGCTACCACAATGGCATTATAAAACATTTCATCAATGATATCATCAAACAATATTCCTACAACTGCCGCTGGCAGGCAGGATACAATAATTTTAAACCAGAGCTGCATAATTTCCATATTGACAAACGGTTTTCCATTTGACTTTGCCTTAAAATTAAACGGCCATATTCTGTTCCAAAACAAAAGGACAACCGCCAATATCGCCCCTAGCTGAACAACAACAAGAAACATCTCCTGAAACTTGTCGTCAGAAAACTGCATAAACTGATTTACCAAAATCATGTGTCCGGTACTACTAATTGGCAGCCACTCCGTAATACCCTCCACAATGCCTAAAATAACTGCTGTCAAAACATCAAAAATTCCCATTCTTACCCTCCAAAACTCGTTATCACTGTCGCTTCCTTTTTCAGGCAGAAACTTACGATGTCCCATTTCCGCCGAGAATATATTACCATAAACCGCTGCTTTAAACAATCAAAAGTTGCAAATTTAATAAAAATATTGTAAACTAGTAGCATATGCTTTTGGGCATGAAGAAATATAGATGAAGGACAATTACTTATGTATAAATGGCTGAAGAAATATATCAATCCGATTATTCCACTTTACGGAATTATCCCGCTTTTATCTTGCTTTGCCCTAAATATGCTCGTATACAGCGGTACTATGATTTTATGCGCAGACTGGAAGCACTATGATTTGACGACCTCGTTTGATAAAATGGTTCCGCTTGTTCCGGAATGGATGTACATCTATTTCGGCTGTTACCTTTTCTGGGTTGTAAACTATATTCTGGTTGCCCGGATTTACCGGGATGACAAAGCGAAATTTTACCGTTTTGTGATTACAGATATGATGTCACGGCTGGTATGTGCCGCATTTTATATTGGTTTTCCTACGACAAATATCCGCCCTGACGTTACCGGTGGGGGATTCAGCGAAAGCATGCTGACCTTTTTGTACAGCATTGACCAGCCTACCAATCTGTTTCCTTCCATACACTGCCTGGTCAGCTGGCTGTGCTTTGCAGGGATCCGGGAAAGCAAAAAAGTATCGACAGGATATAAGGTCTTTTCCTGTATTTTTGCTTTGTTGGTAGTCGCTTCTACCCAGTTTACAAAACAGCATTATATTGCAGATGCTATTGCCGGCCTGCTGCTTGCAGAATTTTTGTTCTGGCTGAACAAAAAAATCAGCACCTACACAGTTGTACAGCGCTTTTTTGACTGGCTCAATAGCAAATTTTACTTTCTGCTAAAAGGAGACGCTTGTGAACAATAAGTTACGAAATAATATCCTTAATGCAATCTTCCTTGTCGCCTTGCTGGCGGTCACTGTCTGGGCAGTTTTTAAGGATCAGGATTTTGGCATTATTTTAGATACTCTGGCAGATATTGCACCGATTTATCTTATCATAGGCTTTGCCCTTGTTATTTTATATGTATGCAGCGAATCTGTCATAATTAAATATCTGCTCCACACGGTACAGATTAAAGTTCCGCTGTTTAACTGCATCCGGTATTCCTTTGTCGGTTTTTTTTACAGTTGCATTACCCCTTCCGCTACCGGCGGTCAGCCGATGCAGATTTACTATATGAAAAAACAGAATATTGATATACCAACTGCTACTATCATATTGATGTTAGTGACAATAGAATACAAGTTTGTCCTTGTCTTTATCGGTATCGCAATTGCCCTGTTTGGGCAGGGGCTGATTCATACGCTCAATGTCGAGGTACAATTTTTCCTTTATCTGGGAATTGCCCTCAACGTTTTCTGCGTTTCCTTTATGAGCCTGCTTGTATTCCTGCCGAACACAGCAAAATTCCTTATCACAAAGGGATTTGCCCTGTTGAAAAAGCTTCATCTGATGAAGGAAAAGAATAACCGCACCGAGCGGCTGGAAAATTCAATGGAGCTTTACAAAGAAGCTTCCGTATTTTTGAAAAATAATAAACTGGCAATTCTGAACACAACATTGATTTCCTTTGTTCAGCGTTTCTTTTTATTTTTTATAACTTATATTGTGTATCGCAGTTTCGGACTGCATGAGGAAAGCGCCATCACCATTACTATACTACAGTCCATTATTTCTATCTCTGTCGATATGCTTCCCCTCCCGGGTGGAATGGGAATCAGTGAACGACTGTACCTGCTGATTTTTACTCCTATCTTCGGAGGCATTACCGCCGTGACCGCATCCTTGCTGGTCAGCCGCGGCTTTAGCTATTACGTGCTACTCATTGTCAGCGGAATCATATCATTTGTTACACATCTTACACTCGCCGGCAATACGACAAAGAATAAAAACATTGGAGGAGAATTATGATAGGCTTTTATAATCATTCAGTAATCGTTACCTACTTGGGCGTTGCATTATCTATTATTGGCATGTCGCTGGCATGCACCGGTCACTATGAATATTCTATTTTGTGTCTGGCACTGGCAGGTGCCTGCGATACTTTTGATGGGAAAATAGCGCGCGCGATGAAAAACCGCACCCGCGAAATGGAAATTTTCGGTGTGCAGATTGACTCCCTGTGTGATATGATATGCTTTGGCGTTACGCCGGCTGTTATTGCCTACCACATGGGATTGAACAGCGCATGGGGAATTGCCATTGAGATAATATTTGTTCTGTGCGGGGCTATCCGGCTCGCCTTTTTCAATGTACAGGAGGAGTTAAAGCACATGAATCCGCCGACCGATGAAAAGAAATATTTCCGTGGTCTGCCTATTACAACCATTACTGTCATTTACCCTATTATCTTCCTGTTTTACCCGCTTGTTTCCCACGCAGCTTTTACTATCATTTTGGCGCTGATGCTCCTTTTTGTCGCATTTTTCTATATTCTCGATTTTAAAATTAAAAAACCGGGGAATGGAGCAATTGCCGTACTGATGGTATTTGTTGCCATTGTCATGCTCCGCGTGTTAAATATTTTCTAAGAACGGTGAAAAAAACTTTTTCCTAGAAAGGACATCAAATCTATGGATTACATTGACTTGGACGGAAGAAAAATTGAAAATACAACAAATCAGGATAAACTTCTTGAATTTCTATACACGAATATGTTTGGACGGATGCTCTTAAAGCCGCTCGTAAAACCGCAGGTTTCCATCATGCTTGGAAAGCTTTTATCCACCCGTCTGTCAACCTGCGTGATTAAATCTTTTATCCGGAACAATTCGATTGATATGTCCGAATATGAAAAGCAGAAATTTTTGTCCTTTAATGACTTTTTTACGCGCAAAATCAAAGAGGATAAACGTCCCATAGATAAAACTCCGGGTACCTTAATCAGTCCCTGCGACTGTAAGGCTTCGGTTTACGCCATTCGTGAAAACACCACTTTTTCCGTCAAACATACCGAGTATACACTTCGTTCCCTGCTCCGCAGTCCCAGTCTGGCAAAACGGTTCCGCGGAGGTCATGCCTTTATTCTCCGACTGACGGTCGACGATTATCACCGGTATGTTTATGCTGCTTCCGGAAAGCAGTCAAAGAATTATCATATTGACGGAACGCTCCACACAGTCAATCCCGTTGCCAATGATTATCTGCCGATTTACAAGGAAAACACCCGTGAATACACGGTCATTCATACAACAGAGTTTGGCGACATAGTCCAGATGGAAGTCGGCGCCCTTATGGTCGGGAAAATTTCCAATCACAAAGAATCCTGTTCCGTCACACAGGGTGAAGAAAAAGGATTCTTTGAATATGGCGGTTCTACTATTATTCTGCTCACACAAAAGGGGAGCGTACTGCCGCGTCCGGATTTAATGGAAAATACAAACGCCGGATATGAAACGAAAATCTTGCAGGGACAACCGCTTGCCGCACACGTATAGGTATAACATGACCGTGCCAAGTCGAACCTACTTCGACACAGAGTGTTTACTTAATCATTTACAGTTATGTGGCGGGTATCCTATCGTTTCTTACTCGAGACACCACTTCCAGCGAAAAATAAATTGCTTCCTTCGTTTGCAAAAGCACTCCGCCGCCCTTCGCAAAACTCGGGCGGCGTATTTGCAAATGAAGGAACCATAATTTTTCGGGAAGTGATGTAAGAACAAGAAACCATAGGATACCAGCCGCATAACCCATCACGACTGTTTCAGCGTGCGCATGGAATTCAATATTGCAATCACGGAGACGCCTACATCCGCAAACACGGCCTCCCACATATTTGCCATTCCAAGCGCACCAAGTACAAGGACAAGTGCTTTTATACCAAGCGCAAATACAATATTCTGTTTTACAATCTTCAATGTCTTTCTTGCAATTCGCACGACAGCCGCAATCTTTCTGATATCATCATCCATCAGTACCACGTCCGCCGCCTCTATCGCTGCATCGGAGCCCATGCTTCCCATTGCAATTCCAATATCGGCTCTTGTCAGAACGGGAGCATCGTTGATACCGTCACCGACAAACGCCAGCCTTCCTTTTCCTTCCTGCTGCCCCAAAAGTCTTTCAACCTGCTCCACCTTATCCCCCGGAAGCAGCTCTGCATGAACCTCATCCAATCCCACTTCCTCCGCTATCGCCCCGGCCGCCTTCTCACGGTCTCCGGTCAGCATCACAGTCTTTTCCACACCGACCTTTTTCATAGCCCGAATCGCTTCTCCGGCGCCTTCCTTTACGGTATCGGATATGACAATCGTACCGGCAAATTCATTCTGACAGGCGGCGTACACAACAGTTCCTGCACTTTGACAGGGAGCATAGGCGATATGTCTATCCCGCATCAGCTTCTCATTCCCTATCAGCACCTCGCGCCCATCTATCTGCACGGAAATTCCATGACCGGCAATCTCCTCCGCATCCGACACCCGGCTCATATCCGGCTCCTTTGCATACGCTTCCTTAATCGAAAGCCCAATGGGATGATTGGAATACCCTTCGCCCAAAGCCACCATTTCCAACAATTTTTTCTTTCCCTCGTCTGGTGACAAGGCGTTTGCCAGCAGATTATCCGCCGGAAGAATCTCTGTTACCTTAAATTCTCCTTTTGTCAATGTACCCGTTTTATCAAATACAATGGTCGTCACCTCAGAAACCGCTTCCAGATAATTACTGCCCTTTACCAATATACCAAGCCTAGAAGCCGCCCCGATTCCTCCGAAAAATCCGAGCGGAACCGATATAACCAGAGCACACGGGCAGGATATAACGAGGAAGATACAAGCCCTCTGAATCCAGTCGCTCCAGCCTCCGCCAAGAAATAGAGGTGGTAAAATAGCAAGGAGCACCGCCCCTATCGTCACAACCGGAGTATAATATTTCGCAAAGCGGGTAATAAAATTCTCCACCTTTGCCTTTTTACTGCTCGCATTTTCTACCAGTTCCAGAATCTTTGCCACAGTCGAATCATCAAATTCCTTTGTCACACGCACTTTCAGCGTACCACTGCCATTTACGCAGCCGCTTATCAGCTCATCTCCTGCCCTCACACCTCTTGGAACCGATTCCCCGGTCAGCGCAGCCGTATCAATCAGCGACTCTCCCTCTACGACAATTCCGTCTAACGGAATCCTTTCTCCCGGCTTGACCGTAATCATGCTTCCTATTTCCACATCCTCCGGTTCTACCTGGACGAGCCTGCCATCTTTCTCAACATTGGCATACTCTGGGCAAATATCCATCATATCCGAGATAGACTGGCGTGATTTGCCGACCGCATAGCTCTGAAATAATTCTCCTACCTGATAAAAGAGCATAACGGCAACTGCCTCAGAATATTCTTTTACTCCAAATGCTCCAAAGGTCGCTATCATCATGAGGAAATTCTCATCAAACACCTGTCCGTGCCGGATATTTCTCGCTGCTTTAAATATAATGTCATATCCGATTACAATGTATGGAACCAGATAGAAAGCCCAGAGAAAACCCTCTCCCTCTATCCAAGCCAGCCCGCCCATTTTTTCACAAACAAGCAGCCCCGCAAAGAGAAGAAATGCAAGAATAATGCGGACACACATATTTTTTTGCTTTTTGGTCATATTTCCTCCTATTCCTACAATAGAATTTTACAATCCGGTTCAACCTTGGCACAAACCGCCTTTACCTGTTCCATTATTTCATCAAAGTCTTCCTCATCCGCCTCAATTGTCATCTTCTGTGTCATAAAGCTGACAACCGCATCGTTCACTCCTGAGATCTTCTTGATGGCTTCCTCCATCTTTGCTGCACAGTTTGCACAGTCTAAATCCTGTAACTTAAATTTCTTTTTCATAGCTTTCACCTTTCCGTTACTGCCTTCCTATATTATTCTTCAATATGCTCCATACCCTGAGCAATAATTGTCCTCACATGACCGTCCGCAAGAGAATAAAACACCTGCTTCCCCTCTCTCCTGCTGCTCACAAGCTTGGATTGCTTCAACACCTTTAACTGATGCGAAATCGCCGACTGTGTCATATTAAGCGCCTGTGCCAGATCGCATACACACATCTCCGCCTCAAATAAAACAAACAACATCCGGATTCTGGTCGAATCACCGAACACCTTAAATAGTTCAGCCAAATCATATAGCTTATCCTCCTCCGGCATATTTTCATGCACGCGCTGCACCAATTCCTCATGAACATGGATATCATCACAGCACTCGACATCATTAACAGCCATATCCTCACCTGCTTTCTTATTTTATATGTTTTATCGTATGAGCAATTGTTCATACGTTCATAATAATACAATAAATTTATTTTGTCAAGGAAATATTTTTAATCATATAAAAAAAGCAAAGGCAGAAGCAGCCAGTCCGGTACTTCCACCTTTTCCTTTCTTATTTCCATAGAACAAACAATTCCTGCTCACCGATTGTCATTATCGTTAGCCGTATCGTCATTATCGTCGTTACCATCTAAGGCATCGTCCACGTCATCTACAGCATCATCAATGCCGTCTTTTACATCATCTACGCCATCCTTTACGTCGTCTGACAAATCATCCCCCATATCTCCTCCTGTCGGAGCTGGTGAATCAGACGCAGCCGCCGGGGACTGTGTTGCCTCTGCCGACGCAGTCGGCTCTGCAGATGTTGTAGGCTGAGTCGCATCGTTGTTCTTATCTCCGCAGCCTACCATCAAAACGGCAGCAAAGCACATTGTAAGAAAACTAACCACAATTGTTTTTCTCATTCCATTTTCCTCCTATCATGATTTTACTCAAATGGTATAAACCGTTCATTCACTACAATGCTATTGTGACCAGTTTTAAGGAAAATATTTATGAAAAAGAAATTATAAAAAATTTAAAATTTCAGCAGGTCTGTCAATTATCGTCTCTGCTCCGTGATTTTGAAGAAACTCCCTCCCGCGAAAGCCCCAGCTTACACTAATGCACTCCATCCCCGTGTTTTTCGCAGTCAGCACATCCACATCCGAGTCACCCACGTAAACTGCCTCGGACGGACGGCAGCCCAGCTTCTCCAGCGCATAGTGAACCATATCCGGCTCCGGCTTTCTCCTCAGTCCTTCCTTTTCGCCGACCGCCGTATCTATCAGATTCTGAAAATATATCTCCTTTAATTCCCTTACCGCAAAATCTGCTTTATTCGAAACAATCGCCATTTTCATATTTTTTTCTTTCAGCTCCCGGAGCATATCCATTATGCCCGGGTACGGTTTCGTTTTATCCATGCAGTGGCTGCCATAATAGTCACAAAATTCCTCAAAAGTATTATCAAACAATGAATTTTCCCTTCCATCCGGAACTGCCCTTTCAATCAGCTTCCCGATACCATTTCCGACATATTTCCTAACCTGTTCGACTGTACATACCGGCATATTATACTTGTTCAATGCCGCATTGACAGCGTCCGCCAAATCCTCAAGCGTATTTAATAACGTTCCATCCAAATCAAAAACTACTGCTCTATACTTCATCTGTCTCTCCTCTCTGCCTGCCAGTATATCACGATTGCCCTCGGTTGACAATACGAAACCTAGGTGCTAACATAGGACTGAGACAAGACAAACATATGCGATTGGAGGATACAAAAAAACTATGAAGCTTGACAAATTAGTTGGTGAACGCTTTAAAGAAAAACCTACCGACTGTGTTATCGAAAGCCATACTCTGATGATGCGCGGCGGTTATATGAAAGATGTAACAAAGGGCATTTACTCCCAGTATATGCCGTTAAAACGTATTTGCAGAAAGATTGAGGAGATTATTCGCGAGGAGATGGACGCCATTGACGGACAGGAGGTATTATTTCCGGTTGCACTTCCCGCCAGCCTCTGGGACGAATCCGGACGGTACGAGAGCGTAGGCAGCGAGCTGCTTCGTTTCAGCGACCGGAACGGCACGAAAATGGTGCTCGGCATGACACATGAGGAAGCTGCCGTCCACCTAGTACGCGATTATGCAAGAAGCTATAACTGCTATCCTTTTATGATATACCAGATTCAGACTAAATTCCGCGACGAGGCAAGACCCCGTGCCGGTCTGATTCGTGTCCGCGAATTTACAATGAAGGATGCCTATTCCTTTCATACATCACAGGAAGATTTAGAGCGATATTATAAAATTTGTTATAATGCTTACAACCGTATCTTTGCACGTGCCGGTATCCCGGATGTAGTAACCGTTGCATCGGATTCCGGTATGATGGGCGGCAGTCTGTCCCACGAGTATATGCTTTTAACACCGGTCGGGGAAGACTCGATTGCCACATGCGGAAGTTGCGACTACCGTGCCAATATGGAGGCGGCAGAAAGCATTGTCGAGAATGAAAAGGACTCTGCAGATGAGGAACTGACAAAAGTATACACTCCAAACATCCATACGATTGAAGAAATATGTGACTTCCTGAAAACACCGTTGGAAAAATCCTGTAAGGCTGTTGTCTATCAGAAAAATGCAACCGATGATTTCGTCATCATTTTTATCCGCGGAGACTTAGATGTAAATGAAACAAAGCTGACAAATCACCTCAGCGAAGAAATACATCCGGCCGTCATTACCGCTGACTGCGGATTAAATGCCGGTTATATCGGGCCTGTCAACCTGAATGTCACAGGGAACTACACCGTTATTTATGACAAATCCCTTCAGGGAACAAATAATCTCTCCTGCGGTGCCAACGAAGAGGAATATCATTATACCGGACTTTGTATGGAGCGCGATATCCCGGACGCAGCATACATAGATGTTGCTAAAATTAAGGATGGCGGTATCTGCCCTGTATGCGGAAAGAAAACTATTACGATTTCGCGTGGGATTGAGGTCGGAAATATTTTCCAGCTCGGAACAAAATATACCGAATCCATGAATATGCAGTATCTGGACGCAGAGGGAAATTCCCATTATCCGATTATGGGATGTTATGGAATTGGCGTTGGACGCCTTGCTGCATCGGTCTGTGAAGTCCACCACGATGAATTTGGTCCTATCTGGCCAATCAGCATTGCCCCATGGCAGGTGCATCTCTGCTGCCTCCGGGTAGATGATGAGGCGACAAAGGCATACGCCGACAGCCTGTATAGAGAGTTACAAAAACAGCATATTGAAGTAATATACGACGACCGGAAAGCCCGTCCCGGCGTTATGTTCTCTGACGCAGATTTGCTCGGCATACCAATTCGCCTCATAGTCAGTCCCCGAAATATGGGAGAATCTGTCGTAGAACTTATTAACCGTGACAAGAGCATACAGAAAAAGGTTGCCATGGCAGATATTGTGGAAACGGTCAAAAAACTAATTGCCGACATGATGGAAGAATTAGAACCATAACTTATTTCCATTATCATAGATAAAAGCCCCGATGTTTGAATACATGGGGCTCTTATTTTAGCAATTTATTCTACGAAAATACAGTCTGCGCAATCTTCTTTTCCTGCTCGCATAAAGCATTCAGTTCCTGCGTCATGGCATTGATTTTATCCATATTTGCCGACTGAGATAGGACGGCTTTATCCATACCCTCAATGCGGGAAAGAATATGCTTTATTGCCTGCTGCATCTCGCTTAAGCTCTGTGAAATATGTATCGAGGTTTCATTACAGGAGAGCGCCAGCTTTCCAACTTCATCTGCCACAACAGCAAACCCTTTTCCTGCCTCGCCTGCTCTGGCTGCTTCTATCGAAGCATTAAGTGAAAGTAAATTTGTCTGAGAAGCAATTCCCTGAATCAAAGAAATAATCTCCAGCGACTCGTTTACTTTTTCATCTACCGCGGCGGCAGCTTTTGTAATACTACTCTGCTGTTCGTTCATTCCCTGTACATCTGTCGTTGTCTCTGTCACAACCGCACTGATTTCATCCAGTCCTGCTGCCAGACTCTGAATACTTTTTTCCATATCTGCCTCAAATATTTCACGGCTACGCTTCTGCTCTGTGATATCCAGCGCTGTTGCCGCCAATACGACCGGCTTCCCCATTGAATCGTAAACTGCCGTAACCGTCATCTGGAACCAGAGATACCGTCCATCTGCGTGGCAAATACGAAATTCCAGCTCAAGCGGCTCCTTCTGCCCTCCATTTTTTACATAGTTTAAAATCTGCTTCATGACGGCTTCCCTATCTTCGTCGTGCATCCGCTTAGAATACGAATCCGGAGAGTTCGGGAAATCCTGCTCATCACGGAATCCCAACAGCTTCCTGAACTGTTCGGAGTACCAGAATGGATTTTCCGGGTTCGTAATGTCCCCATCCACAATATTCATACTCCATGAACCCTCATTCAATATCGAATCAATCGCATTATGCTTTTTGTTGGAAATATCCAGCTCCACCGCATTGTTGTGAGCTACCGTAATATCGGTAATGATTCCTATAAATTCAAAAGGCTTTCCTCCACGACGAACAATTTCTCCCGCCATACGCATCCACCGGAACCCATTGTTCTTCGTTTGAAACCGGTATTCCGTATCAAATACCTTCTGCCCCGTAGTATCCTCAATCGTGTCATAAAATTCCTTCATGACACGCTCTCTGTCCGACTTATGCACCTTTTCTTTCCATGCTTCGAATGTATCTGCAAAATCACTTTGGTCTGCATAGCCTGTAATCCCACGAAATTCATCTGTGTACACAACACGGTTAATTTGTGCATCTTCCCCAAAATACATGGACCACATTCCCGAATGGTTGATCCGGTTCAGCATCGTCATATTCTCTCTGGCATGATTCAACAACAAATTTGCACAGTTCAGCAATTTGTTAAGTGAGTCCATAACTGCAGGAGCTCCTTCG
Organism: Lachnoclostridium sp. UBA3262; assembly: GCA_002362575.1. Classification (GTDB taxonomy): domain Bacteria; phylum Bacillota; class Clostridia; order Lachnospirales; family Lachnospiraceae; genus Eubacterium_F. The sequence continues at coordinate 14,010 of DEUM01000001.1, forward strand.
TTCAGCACCCCATCTGTAATCTGATCGAATAAGCCAACTTGAAAGGATTTCTGGGCTTGTGTATCCAATTCACCAAGCAGTCGTTCCGTCCACTGATTCATTTGTTTCTTGTTCATACAAAACCTCCTCCTTATTCTATATCTAGTTTAACTCCTTAACAGAAAAAATACAACTATATTATCCAGATTTTCTGATATTCTTAATAAAATAGCTTTCCGCTTCCCCCCTTGTCATCTGAAGCGGAATCGCCAACTCTCCAAACAAATTGTCCTCTGCCATATGCAGATATCTCTCGTCGCTCGTAGTCGCTTTCTTTCCTTTCTCTATCCGGGACTGGTTCCGCTGATAAGAAGTCTTAATCAGCTTCACCCACTGGCGGCAGTCACAGGACCGAAGTGCATCTTTATAAATTTCTTCTCTTTTCTTATCGTTTTCTACCCAGAGAGTTTCAATCTCATCCCATTCCTCTAACAGTTTCTTTGCTTCTTTCTTCGTCATAACCGAGCGCGTGATGACCTTCTTGCTGTCCGTCGGAACAAAAAGCTTACTGCCCGATGAATACAATGGAATCAATGTATAATATACACGCTTTTTATCTGCTCCGATTCCATCCATCGTCTGAACCGCCTCAACCTTGCACACGCCATTATTACCATGCACCACATAATCTCCTACTTCAAACACGTTAAACCTTCCTTTCTTTCCTACTCAATGTGTTTTCAAACTAATTATAGTATACCACTTTTTTCATTTTTTTGTGATTTTTTCTCCGATTACAGAATCTTTGTGAAAAATGACGATACTATAGTATTTCTGTTTTGTGCAATTTAACCTAAGGCGGCGGGTATCTAAATTTAATTTCCTTGTATGATAAAAGATATCTCCGCTTCTGCCGCCACTTTTCCATCTACAGTCGCAACAGCTTTTCCAATTCCCATTGGTCCCTTACACTTTATAATTTCCGTTTCCAGCCTCATCCTGTCCCCCGGAATGACCTGCTTGCGGAATTTTGCATTTTTAATTCCGCCAAAGAAAGCAAGCTTACCTTTATTTTCTTCTAAGCTGAGAACCGCAACCGCTCCCACCTGAGCCAGCGCTTCGATAATAAGCACCCCCGGCATAACCGGCTGCTGAGGAAAATGTCCCTGAAAGTACGGCTCGTTCATCGTCACATTTTTATATCCTACTGCCTTTATCCCCGGCTCCATCTCCTCGATACAGTCAACAAGGAGAAAGGGATAACGATGTGGAATAATTTTTTGAATATCGTTAATGTCTAACAGCATACTTACTACTTACCTCCGTTTCTAAGCGTTACATACCTTAAACGCTTACTCTGCATACCCCTTAAAAATCAATACGGCGTTATGTCCGCCAAATCCAAGTGAGTTACTGAGAGCAACATCCACTTCTGTCTCAATGCCCTCCTTCACACAGTCAAGGTCACATTCCGGATCCTGATTTACGAGACCTACATTGGCATGAACGTAATTATCCGTAATCGATTTAATACAGGTAATCGCCTCCACACCTCCGGCAGCTCCGAGAAGATGTCCCACCATGGATTTCGTTGAATTTACCTTGCACTGGTAGGCCGCATCCCCCATGGCACTCTTAATTGCCCTTGTCTCAAATAAATCATTCATATGGGTACTCGTTCCGTGCGCATTGATATAGTCAATCTCCTCCGGTTTGATATCGGCGTCCCGAATCGCAAATTCAATCGCCTTGGCGTCTCCACTGCCATCCTCAATCGGAGCAGTCACATGATGAGCATCGCTCGTCGCACCATAGCCGATTACCTCAGCATAAATGTGGGCGCCACGCTTCTTCGCATGCTCTAACTCCTCCAGAATAAGAATACCGGCTCCCTCGCCCATGACAAAACCACTCCGGTCTACATCAAACGGAATCGACGCCTTTTTCGGATCCTCTGAAGTCGTCAGCGCATTTAAGCTGGTAAATCCAGCCACTCCTATCTCTGTGATGGCACTCTCAGCGCCTCCGGCAACCATGACGTCTGCCTCCCCATACTGGATGGAGCGAAATCCCTCACCGATACAATGGGTTCCCGTTGCACATGCCGTAACTACATTGATATTTTTTCCCTTCAGTCCAAACTGAATGGAAATATTTCCTGCTGCCATATTTGAAATCAGCATCGGAATCATCAATGGAGCTACGCGGTTCGGACCTTTCTCTAACAGCTTTTTATAATTGGTCTGCACGCACTGCAGGCTTCCGATACCACAACCAACACTACAGCCAATCATAAATGTATCTTCCTTTTCCAAATCCAGTCCACTGTCCGCCAATGCTTCCTTCGCAGCCACCACCGCATATTTGGAGAAATCCTCCATGCGCCTTGCTGCCTTTTTATCAATAAACTCCGTTGCATCGAAATCTTTTACTTCTGCCGCCAGATGCGCCTTATAATCTGTTGTATCAAATTTCGTGTTCGGTCCGATTCCCACCGTACCTTTCTTTACATTTTCCCAAAAATCCTTTACATTGTTTCCTATCGGGGTTACTGCCCCCATTCCGGTTACAACTACTCGTCTGCTCATTTTTTCCTCCATTCTGCTACAATTCAGTTACATGGCAATCCCACCATCCACACAGAGAACCTGTCCGGTGATATATCTTGCCTTATCCGAGGCTAAGAATACTACTGCCTCTGCCACATCTTCTACTTTTCCAAATTCCTTTAGCGGAATCGTCTTGCACGCTTCTTCCTTTACAGAATCCGACAGCTTATCTGTCATGTCCGTTGCGATAAATCCCGGGGCCACCGCATTTACTGTAATATTTCTTGAAGCCAGCTCCTTTGCCATCGCTTTTGTCAGCCCAATCACACCTGCTTTGGAAGCAGAATAATTCGCCTGTCCCATATTGCCAGTCACGCCGGACACAGAAGCAATATTTATGATACGCCCGCATCTCTGTTTCATCATCGGACGGCTTACAAATTTGATGCCGTTAAATGTTCCGGCAAGATTCGTCTGAATCACATCCTGAAACTCTTCCTCTGACATCTTCATAATCAGGTTATCACGGGTAATCCCCGCATTATTAACTAAAATATCAATCCTTCCATATTCTTTCACAACACCGGCATAGAACTCCTTCGCCTGCTCAAAGCTGCTGACATTGCACTGAACTGCTGCCGCTCTGCCGCCTGCCTTCTCTATCTCTGCCACTACATTCTCCGCGCTTTCCTTTGAGCCGTTATAATTTACAACGACCATTGCGCCCTCTCTCGCCAGAGCAAGCGCAATGCCGCGCCCAATACCACGTCCGGCACCTGTCACTACCGCTATCTTTTCCTCTAATAACATGATTTCCTCCATTTTTTTACTTTCTGCTCCACTCCACAACCTTTTCAATATCCTCCATCGTACCTACCGTAAAGGTCGTCAAATCTTTCCCGATTGCTTTCGCAATCTTCTTATTAAATCCGGCAAGTGTTCTGCCCGGTCCCAATTCAATAAAAGTATCTACACCGTTTTCCACCATAACTTCCACTGACTGCTGCCAGCGCACAGAATTTGATACCTGCTTTACAAGCAGAGGTTCAATATCTTTCTGCTCGGTGATATAAGCAGCATTTACGTTTGCCACATATGGGATGACCGGCTTCTTTATTTCCAGTTCATCCAGAACTGCTTTTAGCTTTGTCCCCGCACCAACTAATAAGCTGGAATGAAATGGGCCGCTTACATTTAGCATAACCGCTCTTTTTGCGCCGGCTTCCTTCAGCTTATCTGCCGCCTCTGTTACCTGTTTTGTCTCGCCCGATATTACAATCTGTCCCGGGCAGTTATAATTGGCAATCTGAACTTTATCCATATCGGCAATGATTTTCTCAATATCGCCTGCATCCATACCAAGGATAGCTGCCATCGCGCCCTCTCCTGCCAGAACTTCCTCCTGCATAAAGATACCGCGCTTGCGGACAGCCCTTGCCGCATCGATGTAATTCATGGACTCCGCCGCCACCAGTGCGCAATACTCGCCAAGGCTCAGCCCTGCTGCCACATCCGGCTTAACTCCCCTCGCACGGAGCACTTCCATAATTGCCACACTGGTCGTCAATAAACATACCTGTGTGAACTCCGTAATATGTATGTTCTCATTTTCTTCAAAACACAGTGCTTTTAAATCCAAACCAACTGCTTCGCTTGCCTTATCAAATATCTCCTTCGCTATCTCCGAATGTTCATATACATCCTTACCCATTCCTACTGTCTGCGCTCCCTGTCCGGGAAACACAAATGCAATTTTACCCATCTGAAAATCCTTGTCCTTCCTTATGATTTATACTACATAACAATTAACACCAAGATGAGGGCACATTTTTCATACCCTTCTTGGTGTCAATCCAAGACCTGTTTCCAGGCATATGTGCAATTTTATTACTCTACACCTTTGTCTTTCAAGAAATTAATTACGTCGCCTACAGTATTGATGCTCTCTAGGTCATCTGTAGGAATCTCAACATCGTATTCTTCCTCTAATGCCATAATCAACTCATAGAGGTCCAATGAATCAGCTCCTAAATCGTCTTTGAAAGAAGAAGCCTCTGTGATGCTGTCTGCATCCACACTTAACTGGTCTGCGATCAGTTCCTGCATTTTCTCTAACATAATACTATTTCTCCTTTATAAATTTTTTATTTTCCGTACGCAATAAGCCAAGTACCATCTTACATGTCTTTAGCAAACGCACACGGGGCTAATCAATTTTGAATCACAATGTATTTTACCGTATTCTATACTATTTGTCAAGGCGCGTCTTTCCCCAGAAAAACAAGGCGACCGTACCGGGGCCTGTGTGGCTTCCAATCGTAGTACCAATATGGTTGATTTCCACTTTGCCATTCAGATTTGGAAACCGTTTTTCCACTAAGTCAGCTACCTCCCTCGCATCCTCATAACAGGCGGACTGTGAAATATAGCATTTACCGGAGTAATCTTTTCCATCCTCGGCACACTCCTCCATCTTATCAACTATAGCACGAATCACTTTCTTTTTTGTACGAATTTTATATCGGGGAATGAGGTGCCCGGTATCATCCATATTAAGCAGAGGACAGATATTCAGCATCCCGCCGACAAAACCAGCCGTCTTGGAAATACGTCCTCCCTTAATATAAAAGGTCAGATCTGTCGAAAAGAACCAGTGGTGCATATCCAGTCTGTGCTTGATAACCCAGTCATACACCTCATCTATGCTTTTCCCCTCATCGCGCAAATCCGCAAGTTTATCCATAATCAGACCATATCCGGAGGACGCCCCAAGCGAGTCCACAATGCGGATTTTTCTATCTGGATAGCGCTCTGAGAGAATATCTCTGGCAATGTTTGCTGAATTGATAACACCGGAAATTCCGGAAGACAAAGTAACATGAAGAATATCATACCCTTCCTTTAAAAATGTCTCAAAATATTCTTCAAACTCATTGGCATTGATTTGGGAAGTTTTTGTCTCTGCACCATTCTGCATTGCCTTGTAAAAATCATCAAAAGCTATGCTCTTTCCCAAATCATCCAAATACTCTTTTCCATCCAGTTCATAGTGGAAGCAGATATAAGAAATGTCCCTGCTTTTAAAATGCTCCTCGCTCAAATCTGCTGTCGAACAGCAGCTAATAATATATTTTCCCATACATTCCTCCTTGCTCTGGTCCTTCGTTTTAAAGTTGTTCCTTCCAATTTAGATTGGTATTTAGTGTTCGCATATGAAAACAATTTATGCGGAAGTTGCCCTCTGTTCTTTGGACTATGAAAGGTAAAATACAACATAACTACTGTTGATTGTATCATTATGTTTAAGGGATTTCAACGTTTTTTAATTGAAGGATAAAAGATATGAAAATTTTTGATAAATCGTAATTCCTCAACTGCCAGAGCCGATATAATCAAAGAGTGGCTTGATATTTCTCTGTTCCCATAAATAGTGAAAATTTCACAAAAATTGTTTCAACATTTGTGCAATATTTAATTTGTAACTATGATATACTTCTGAATATAAAAAGGTGTACCTATAGAAACGGTTCGCCTCAGTTATTAGTTACTTAGCAGAAAAGCAACCACTACTTTGGCGGGCGGCGGTTGCTTTTTTGATGTCTGAATTTATCTGTTAAGTCGATTACTTTGATAATATTACCTATTGTAGATATTACCATTCCAGCAATCTTCAAAACTATTTCCAACATCTCAAAGTTACTTCCTCTCTTGTATTTTCTTATAGGCAACACCTCCAAATTGCAAGAAGTTCCGTATGTAAAATACGTTTGAGAGACGAACCAGCAAACAAAATACAAATAAAAAACACCGCAGAACCAACGATTCTACGGTGTTTCATAGCTTTTATCCATTAAGCTTCGAAAGGGACTTGAACCCTCGACCCCTTCATTACGAGTGAAGTGCTCTACCGACTGAGCTATCGAAGCAAATCACGGTAAACTGCTACCGTGAAAACAACAGTAATATAATACTATAAGTATGCTCCGCATGTCAACCAGTTTTTTGTAAAACAGCCCTGAAAGGCAAATATTTCCTGATTCCTTCTTGCCTTTCAAGGCTGTATTTTTTACTCCTTAGCAGCAGCAATCAATGCGTCAAAGGATGGTTTCGCTTCAAGAACATAATAATATTTCCCGGTTTCCGGATTCTTCTTTCTTACACGAGTGAAGAAAAGCGGCTTGCAGTCCTTTCTCCATGAATTACCATCGTGTATTCCCCAAATGGTAATTCCTGTAATTCCTTTTGGACTTACAGATTTATCACGGTTTTTCTGCTTCTCCACAATCATCTTCATGAAATCCTTTGTAAAGGCTGCCTGATCTTCATTCGTCTGACCTTCATTTTTATAATTGTAGGAAGGTACTCGTCCGTTGCTGTCATCCGTATCAAAATTTATCGTGATATCCAACTCGGTAATCTGAACCTCTAACCCAGTAGCAAGAAATGCATCCAATGCTGCGCCGTACTCCTCCAGTGTCGGGCGGCTTACATCAACATGGCTCTGCATACCGATACCACCACAAATCTTCGCTTCCTCACCCTCATTGATATAATTCACAAGGGCAATTTCATCTTCTACACTAAAGTAAGTATCATAATCGTTGTAGAATAAAGTTACCTTATCCTGTATGTTCTTTTTCTTCAGCTCGTCATAGGCATACTGGAACGCTGCCTTCACATACGTCGGCTTCAATCCTAAATCGCCATACACAGAAGTCCATGTCGGGTTCGTTGCCGCATTGCTTCAATGTACATATTCATTGACAACATCCCATGCATAGACAAGACTGCCTGCCTCTCCGGTCAATTCTATCTCTTTATCCAGCACATGACGAACCACCGTGCGGACAAAATATTCCAGTCTGGCATTCATCGTCGCCTGATTAACAGTCTCGCCATTCGCCTGATATCCCTCCTTGAAGAACCACGTCGGCGTCTGCTGATGCCACATTAGCGTATGGGCACGCATCCGGATTCCATGTTCCTTTGCAATCTTTAGCGCAGCATCAATGTTGCCAAAATTCAACTTAGGAACTGTCGCCTCTTTATAATTGTCACCAATCATATAGCCCTGTTCCTTTGCCTCAGCAACAGTAATTGCTGTCACGTTCTGTCTTCCCAGTATAGCCTCCGGTTTCATCTCATTTTCCAGTGTAAAGCTGTTAAAATGCTTGTCCACGAATTCCATCGTATCCTTTTCCTGCATATCTTTGCGGTTATTCCATGTCTGGTTATATGCAAGACACATTCCTATATTATCAAAGATTCCACTGTATGTCTGCTTAATGGATGGAAGATTGTCCGGCGTCGGCGTTGCCGGCGGATTTGGTGTAGGTGTCACAGTCGGTGTAGGTAACGGCGTGGATGTCGGCGTGGATGTCGGCGTAGGCGCAGGTGTTTTCCCTGTCCCTGATGTCGGAGCCGGAGTCGTTTTTATCGTCTTACTTGACTTTACTGTCACCTTGCAGGTCAGTTTCTTTTTCTTTTTCCCCTTTTTCAATGTACAGGTAATCGTTGTCTTTCCCTTTTTCTTCCCGGTTACCTTCACGGCATATTTGCCGCTCTTTTTAATCTTTGCAATTTTTTTATTCTTTACTTTCCATGAAACTTTGTACTTCTTTGCCTTCTTTACAGAAAGTTTTTTGGATTTGCCTTTCGCTTTAAGTGTCAGCTTTTTGCTGGATAATTTTACCTTTGCTGCTGCATCGGAATCTATATTTTGTGCCACTGGCACCATACCTAGTACAAGTGCTAAAATAAGAGTCCGTGCAATCACAGATTGAATACGTTTCATTTCGCTGCCTCCTATGAGTTTTATTTGTGTATAATTGGGATATATATTGTAATTATTATATTATTATTTTTCATGTTTTTCAATATAGCCCCAAAAAAGAAGTATTACAAATTTTAATACTTACTATTAAATTTTCTTTCAAATGGAGTCCAGCCATACTGGGCGAAATAAAAAACACATCCTGCACATTTCATAAACTCACCCACATCAGCACCAGCATTGCTATGGCAGCCATAACGCAAAAAACTACCGAAAGCTTTCGCTTTGGAAAATTCCTCACACCGCTTACAAGAAACAACAGTGAGAGTAAAGGCAGGTCAACTGTAGTCAACGTCCTCAGCGGCAGTATATTATTGATGCTCAGGTTCACTAATACAATGATTGCAATAGATAACACGCTCTGCACACAGAGCAGTATTTTATCTTTCATGGAAAGCAAGCCCCATGCCCCTTTTAAATTCTCTGAAAATGTTCTTTTTTGATTCATGCAGACTCCTTTCTATCTCACTGTTCATCTTAACAGTATCCAGCGTGGATAGTAATCATATTTTTGGTTTTCAGTATAACATAATTTTTGTTATCTGCATAGCAAATACTAAAAGCATATCGTGTTTTTTATCTTCTATACAATCTTTGTTTGAATTGACTCATTGCAAAATATAATGTATGATATGATTAACTTATTAAAAGTGAGTGATTCAAAGTATGAGCAATAGAGAAAAAGCAATGGAATTGTTGGATGCTGTACCAGATTACAAAATGGGCTATGTTATCGCCTACTTACAGGGTGCAGTTATCGGAGAAGATGAACCAAATAAAGAAACAATAGCTGCTATGAAAGAATTGGAAGACGGTGGCGGGGAATGTTTTAATACCCTTGATGAATTATGGAAAAGTCTGGAGGAATAACAAATGTTGAAGGTTAAAGATTCCGGACAGTTTTAAAGGGATTATAAAAAATGTATTAAACGTGGACTTGACATAAACCTGCTGAAAGCGGTTGTCTCTACCCTTGCAATACCTGAGAAATTACAGGAAAGCTACTGATTTACCGCTATAATGGCGAATATTAGGAGCTTTCCAGAACTGGCACTCACTCGGATTTATTTAAAAAATAATACGGCGGTGGGTATCGGCGCAAGCATTTTTACTGATAGCCATGCGGGCAGCCGACTCGCTAAAAATACGAAAAACTGAAAAAAAGCCAATATTTTACCATTGACCAATCCACGGCAAGTTTGCTATACTACATATGTACATTCTGTACAAAACAATTCTTCGGGTGTAACGCCCGTCTAATTGTTAATAAAGTGTAGGAATACAATCTGTATCACGAGTAGGTGCGCCAACACCGTTTGAAAATGATACGGGTTGTATTCTTTTTTTCCTGTGCAGGAAGAAACGAATCATCCTGCCGTTCTGCCAGTCATCATCCGGATAATCATAATAGACATCTATCGTTACTATTTTTATAACACCGTCATCATCCGTCCTGACAACCGGGTTTGCAAGTTCCAAAGTCTCTCCCAGAACCTCCTCTGATTTTCCCTTCTCATATCTCCCATTTCCTAAGTCAACTCTCCAACATTCCGCTTCCGGTGTCAGATGATGTTCGTGTATCATTTCAAAAATATCTACAACACGAATCTCTTTCATGCCCTTCCCCTCCTGCTGTATATCACTTTTTGATATTATAGCAAACATCCGTTCGATAGTCAATGGCGTTTTCGAACATATGTTTGCTCACAGGTTTTGAATATAGCGAAAATAGTCCTGAAAACGGTACTTAAATTCCCAAAAATTTAAAGCAAGTTTTTTTTCCAGAAAATATTTTTGATATTTAAGATTTAACTGGTTCTTATTCAGCCTTGAATTTTGTAAATCCTCTGAAATGTCAATACCGTCCTCCTTTGTCCTCGATACTATATAGTAAAAAATACCGGAGCTGCTTATATTCGATATGGATAGCCTTTCATCGCCTAATAATTCTTTTATTTTACCAAAGCGTCTGCGGAATTTCGTAATCTGCCCAGCTTCGCCAATGTCCTTCGAGCTTTTCCAGACAGCGTTTTTTCGGAACTCAAATGTCAGGCGTGATTTCTGTGCCGTATTATTTAGCACCTCTACTTTTCCCGCCTGCAAAAGCGCATCTGCCAGCTCTGCCGATATCACTATCTCCCCGCTGTTGTGAAGGCACAGCCTTCTCTTTTTTCGATCCACATCCTCTGTCGTCAGATAGGCAAAATTAACATAATCCTGCACACCCTCATACATACACATAAATATTGGCAAATCGTAGACGCCGTCGGCAGATGACCTCAATACCTCCACATACTCTAAATATTTGTCATGAGAAAGATAATACTTATCCTCCACTGCCTCCATGGCAGCCATAAATTTATCACGGGGACACAGCCTTTTATCCAGCCAGTTGACCTTACAGTATTGGTTCGCCCGGCACCACTCAAAATACCGAATCAGTCTGGAACGCTCAGACGCCGCTGTTGATTTGCTCATCGTCACAAGAATATCCAGAACCTCGTCTGTATGAAACAGACAAATATCCTTATTCTCTTTTTTTTCGTATTTTTCGACATGTTGAAAGAGCGACCTTACCCTTTTATCCTGCCCGCAATACGCAAGATATCTTTCTTTTTGTTCGGCATTATACATCCCATCATCTCCTTCTTACACAGGTTATTTTCATTATAAATTGGTTGTCTGCTTTTGTCAATAACATAATTCCAAAAAAATGTATTGACATATATACGTCCTCGTGATATAGTTAGACAAACGACGCAGACAGCGCCGAATCCGTCCGGACATTTTGGCGAATGTTCCACACGGGTACACTTTATTGCAATTATTCATTTTAAATCCAAAATAACTGCAATTCACTTTAATACCCATTTCAATATCTTCAGAAAAAAGGAAGGTTTTAAAAGCATGGGCAAAAGGAGGTGAACAGCACCATTGAAAAACGAAAGGAACACTCCGGCATCCCGAACCGCATACGCCCAATCACGCGAGGAGCTTCACAAAGAATATGCCGGTGAAATTACGTTAGCGGATTTCAATACCAATCATCCCAATCCATTCCGGATGAGACAATTTACTTCCGCGGACAAATTCAATAAAAGTGTTAAAAAACAGGAGGATTATACATTTGGAAAATGAGGGAATCCGTATTCTGTCCGTAGACGCCAAGGATATCTATCTCGCAAACCATTATATCAGTGACGGAAAAACACCGATGGAGGGATACCGAATCCGCTATCAGAAGGGCGAAAAAAAGGGCAGAATAAACACAAAAAAATTTAACAGCACACTGGACGCTTCTCTTGATTTATTTGAAATCAGGGAGGCATACAGGAAAGTATACCGAAACAACTATTTCAGCTTTACAGAAAACAGTCACGAATACACGACGCAGCTTATCAATATTACGTTTCAGTACAGCGACAAGGAATTTAATAAAGCAGGAAAAAATACCTATGTGAAATCCGGCTTTAATAAAGAAACGCTTACCTTCCACGACCATGTCTGTATACACGAGGGCAGGCTTATCGCCATTGAGACGGAGGAGGATGTAGAAGTTCCCATTACAGACGATATACTGGGAAAATATTTTTATCTGGAGAATGGTCAGTACCATGCCAGAACAAACATCAAGACCTTACATACCGTGCAGGAACTCCGGACACTTCTCTATACCGACGGTTTTTACTGCGACGGGAAAAAATATGTCCGCTATAAACGTTCAGGCGGCTCGGCAAGGGAAGGGAAATGTCTCTTTATCGACGAAAAAATATACCGCCGGATGATGAAATGGTCTATGTGCGGGCTGCATATAAAAGAGGGACAGGAAGTAGACTTAGCCGGTCTGGAAGCACATATTTCCCTACCTCTGTCTTCTATCATCGGCACACTGGAGCTAAAGCCGGAAAACTTTCTCATCATCGACGATTACGAATCCGTATTCCGGGAGGATGTTGTGGAAACACGGTCAGAAAACGGCTGGCTCGTGACCGATGAGCAAAATGTAGAAATCCGAAACTCCATCTGGGATGGGCAGTCCCTGCTTGATGCTTCGCTGTTTGAAAACTATCCGGGACGGGGTATGCTTCTTCTGCGAAACAAATTTTTCAAGAGCGCCTGCTTTAACTGCAATATTCAGACATGGTTTCGCGATAACCACATTACAGAAATATCGCAGCTAAACGGATTTACGATTGCAGAAGATATCCGCGACATCAAGATTATTACCACACCGAGCAGCGTAAAGTATATGAAATATGGTACAGTAAGGGAATGGTTTCAGCACATCAGCCCCCTCTTTGGTATCGTAAAACATGAAAAGGCAACGCACTTTTTTCAGGGAAGAATGGTTCAGACACATTATCAGCTCCTCAATACACTGCAGCTTACCGAGGAGGAAATGGAAGAATTTTTAACTCCTTCCCTTGACTATCTTTATCTGCTGAAAACAGAGCCTGCCGTTCTGAGGTATCATATCCGCTATCCGGAGGACACTGAATTAAAGGCTACTCCGCTCACATCGAAAAACGACGTCATATACCGTCTGCTCGGACTGAATAACCGGTTTGCAGACACAAAACTGTATCACGCCTTTAAAAGCGATTTGGCAAAGGCCTATGTGAAAAATCTCCGGTGCGGCCATGTACTCGTAAACGGCAGCTACGCAACGCTTCTCGGAAATCCGGTTGAAATGCTGCTACAGGCAATCGGCGCATTTGACGGAACGAGCAGAATCGGCGTCGGTCATATACATACAAAGCAGTTTGCCTATCAGAAACAGCTGCTGGGCAGCCGGAGTCCCCATGTAACCATCGGCAATGTATGGCTGCCAACTAATGTAGAAAATGAAGAAATAGACACCTACTTCAATCTGTCAAAAGAAGTTGCCGCCATCAACAGCATTGGGGAAAGTATATTAGACCGACTGTCCGGCAGTGATTTTGATTCCGACACAAGCCTGCTTACCGATAACCCGATTTTAATCCGGGCAGCAAAGAGAAATTACCCTTTCTTCAAGGTTCCTGTCAACCATGTCTCGGCAGCAAAAAGAAGGCGAACATACACGCGGGCGGAGCAGGCAGATTTGGATGCCCGGACATCCAATAATAAAATAGGCGACATTGTCAATCTCTCACAGGAGCTGAATACCATTTTGTGGGATAAAATGAACCGCGGCGGCAGCTATGAGGATGTCAGAGAGCTGTATTATGATATATGTCAGTTAGACGTCATGTCCGGCATTGAAATTGACAAGGCAAAAAAAGAATACACTACGGACACCTACCATGAGATGAAAAAAATAAAGGAAAAGTGGATTTTAAAAGACGAAGAAGGGCGAACGATAAAACCAAACTTTTTCCGTCATCTTGCAAAAGCAAAGGGGTATTACAATCCCCACAAGAAAAATTATCAATTCCACGCTACCTCTATGGATTATCTGCAAAAGGTAATTAACCGCTTTCAGTCCAGCTGTCGGGGCAGAAACGGAAACAACAGGAAGCTCCCCTTTTCTTCTATTATCAATATGGAAGATTTCAACATCCACCATGTATATTATAAACAGGTTGACCGGGTATTGGAATATATGGAAAATTATCACGCAGACACAAAGAAAATATTTGCCGATGACACACAGGAGCAGTCCACAAAATATAAGCAGTGGGCGGAACGGAAGCAGCAATGCTTTGAATATATCGGCAAGTTAAAATTCAACCGGCACACAATGATTTATCTGCTTTTGCTGCTTGACTCCGACAAGTATAAAAAATACGCGGGTACAATTATGAATATTTTGTTTGGATATCCGAATACCTCTTTTTATGAGTTGATTGAAGACAGCAAAGAACATATCGACATACTCATGGAGACCGAAACCGGAAACATTCAAATATTTGATAGGCGTTTTGAAAAAATACCAGTGGGCTAGCCTCTGGCTAATTGAAAAAGAAAACTTACAAAAATGACAAAAAAACTCCGAAACTCACTGTTCTTAACACTAAAAGAATACCGAAATTCCGTTGTTTTCACAGTGCTTTTATTCGGAACTTATGGAGGGGATTCATTTGAAAGTGAACTATTTTGAATTACTATCACCTGAGCCGGTCTACGTGCAAAATGCGTGTGGAGTTATTTCACCAAAGCTTCGGGACATATCTTCTATCGGATTTCATACTTATCAGTATTATCTATCCATATTGCTGCTGGATGCCAAAACTTATTTTTCAATGATGGGCGCTTCCGAGCGATATGACAGACTATCCGATCACGAGAAGGCACAAATCCATATGTTTGATTTGTTACTCTCCGACAACAATTCCGCCACTCTTTTACAAACCATTCTTAACTTTTTTATCAAAGAGGAAGTCTCCTATTCTGGCAGATATCACTGCTTTCTGATTCAGGAAAACGGTAAAAGAACGGGCAGAATTACGAGAGAAAATTATCCGCGCATATGCAGCCTAATCTGCAAACGGAACTGCATTAAACCTCAACAGGAGGAAGATTTGTCCGTGGTAAAAAGTAAAAAAGCTCTGGAAATATTAAAAAAGCTGAAAAAGGGACGCTCCGAAAAGGCAAAACAGACAAAATCTGACGAGAACCTTGAATTAGGTAATATTATTTCCGCTGTCGCTAACAAGAGCCAGTCCCTCAATATTTTAAATATCTGGGATTTAACTGTATTTCAGGTATGGGATTGTTTTTCCAGACTTTCCAACAACAGCATTTACGCGATTCAATCCATGAGCGTTGCCGCATGGGGAAATAAAGATAATTCCTTTGACGCAGCCGCATGGTTCAAGCGAATAGACACTACAGACTAGCACTCAGATACGAGTCCTACTCATACCCAAATCAAAGGAGGAAAATTATTATGACAAATGAAAACATGGCAAACAGAGAGGTATGCGACTTAATTTTTGTTGACTATGCAACAAAGAAACCTTTTCTGAATTTAGACTTTGCGAACGTGACAACGACGGAGCTTACCGGCGAATCGGTTTTCGCTTACGGCGGTAAAGGACATCCAAAATGCGTTCAGTTCGCTGGCGAAAAGGGCGGCACTCTCACAATCGAGACACAGATTCAGACAGTAAAACTGTGGCAGCTCATTACCGGCGGCGAAGTCAGCAAATCTGCTAAATTCGTAACCAGACTGGAGACGACAGTAGATGAAGCGGGAACTTCTATTACCATTCCGGAAGCACCTGTTGCAGGAAGCGTTGTCGTATATGCGGACGGCGATGACTGCGGAACAGAGCTTGCATGCTCTGTAGCAGAATCTACGGTTACTCTTTCTACTGCCCTCACAGGCGGCAGCAAAGTAATCGTTTATTACATGAAGGAGAAGGCAAGCGGCGTGCAGAGAATCAATATCAAGTCCACAAGCTTCCCGAAAAACTTCACTGTATATGGCGATACGGTTATGAAGACAGAGAACGACGAACTCCTGCCTTACAAGCTGACTGCTTACAAGGTAGCTCCTCAGAGCAATATGTCTCTCAGCTTCTCAAACTCCGGTGATCCGGGCTCTATCACTATCACTTGCGACCTCATGGCTGACAGTGATAACAATATCCTCGACTTAGTGTTAATCGAGGACTAATCTCCCGGCTTCATGGGAAAATAATTCCTTTATGGGGAGTGGCCCGGGAGGGCTGCTCTCCTGTTTTTTTGTAATTTCAGGATATTTCCCCTTAAATATTTACTTTCCCCTTATTTTTCTCTACAAATTAAGGGAAAACTTTGGAGGTAAGGAAATGAGAGCTTTTAACTATTCTGAAATTAAGAACCAAAAGTAGGATTCGGATGTACTTGGTCTGATTGCTGCAATATATAAAAAGGCTGGAAAGCAGGAAATGTATCTGAAACAGCGTCCTGAAGAATTGGAGAAACTATTTACTCCGCTTGCACCGTATGAGACACCAGAAGCACTGGACCGCATTTGTGAAGAATACAACCGAGTAATCGGAAATATGGAAGTAGAGCCTTTGATTGCTATTCTTGTTTTTATTCACGATTTTCTCTGCGTCCATCCTTTCAACGATGGTAACGGCAGAATGAGTCGCCTGCTTACAACTCTATTACTATACAGAAGTGGCTTCTATGTTGGTAAGTATATCTCCTTGGAAGCTAAAATTGCAAAAAACAAAGACCTGTATTGTAACGCTCTTGGTCAGGCGCAGAGCGGTTGGCATGAAGGTACGGATGATGCGGTTCCGTTCATTAAATATTGGCTTGGAACTATTCTGGCTGCCTATAAGGACTTTGCCCTTCACTCAACATAAGCTCCATCGAAGGTGCACTTCGAAAATTGGTAGCATCCGATGTGCTGAAACGAGAAGGAGTCGGAAGGAATATTTGCTATTATAGATTAAAATAAGATAACCCAAAACGGAACTGGAATTAGAACAAAGGATAATGGCTAAGTTGTCCTCAATATGTCACGCCCTCAACGACTGACAAGGTTTGGCTGCATACAGGCGTAATTGTATGTGGCTGTGATAGACAGTCTGAACCTCGTGAAAGCGAGATTACATTAAAGCTAAAATGCTGTATACAACTATGAGAAATAAAGTATATGTGAGAAGTTTCACCATTCATACCCGCAATTATTGCAATGGAAAAATCTTCTTGTTCCCCCAAGAATCAAATCGCCATCCTGCGCAAAGCCTACGAGTCTTCCTATCTCAGTTGAGCCACAGGTTGGACAGTGAGGTTGATTGCCCATACTTTTATTCTGTTTGAATTCTTTTATTTGTTCTTCTTGTTCTTTTGCATTTTTAAGTTGTTGCAATTTTAACCGATATTCTATTGGATCGGATTTTTTTAATTTTAACATAGCGTCTAAAACATCACGGTCATAGTCTGTTGCTACAAGTATGTCTTTATAATCAAGCGTTGACATACCCGTGTCGATTAAGGCACCTTTGCAATATGGACAAATTGATGTATTTTCTAATTTATTTGCGTCCATGAGTCCTATAAATCCAACAAAATATTTTTTTGCTTGTTCTGATATATTAACTGGTGCTCCTGCATTATTCCATTCTTCTATCCATTTTAGATTCTTTTTCGTTTCGTTACAACTCTTACAAAATAGAATATTAATATCACTAGCAACCATACAAACACCTCCAGTTATTTAATTATAACACATCTCTATTAACAGTACAATGATAAAACTTCTTGAGTTTCCGCATTTTACCCACAAACCCCTATGTTGTTTCCAATAGTTATCAACAACTTTCAAAATATTAACTAAAAATAAGGAATCTTTTCCCCTTTTATGTAAAATTAAAGTGCTCAAGCCAAAATCTCACTAAACAAAAAAAGAAAGGATTCCTTATGACTCATTTTACATCAAATACTTACCAAATGAAACGGGAAATTTTAAATTTTAAAATAAATTTCAAATCATCTTTCCGGACCGGATAAGAATTTTACTGCTGATATGCTTTATAGCATGCTTGCTGCACAAAGCTGCCTGCTGACAGATATTGTTGACCAGCTTCTCGAGCACTCTAAAAAAGTGAATTCCGTCGAACGTCTGACCATGCATTTGAACAAAAGCACTCCATCCGCTACCTGACAAGGTTTGGCTGCATACAAGCGTAATTGTATGCGGCTGTGATAGACAGTCTGAACCTCGTGAAAGCGAGATTACATTAGAGTCAAAATGCTGTATACAGCTATGGAAAAATGAAATATACGCAAGAAGTTTTACCACTCATACCCGCAATTATTGCAATGATAAGTTTTATATCTTTGTTTTCCTCCAAATCCCCAAACAGAACTATCCATTATCTTAGAAAAAGTAGAGACTTTAGATAGATTAGAGGAGCCACACGTTGGACAATGAGGTTGATTGCTAATAATTTGCTGCTGTTTTGTTTCTCTGGCATATTCTTGTTGCTGTAACTGAGTCTTGAATTGTTGTATCTTTAATTGGTATTCTATTGGATCCGTTTTATACAATTTAACCATAGCATTTATAAATGATTCGTCTGTAGATATTTTTTTTATTTGATATAACTCATAGTCTTCCCATTCATTCTTAGCACAAATAGGACAAGCTTTTAATTCACTTACATCTATATAACCACATTTTTTACAAATTCTTTTCATGTTTTCCTCCATATTTTATATATTTGTCAGAAGCAAATTATATATTATTGTATCAAAATTTTAAAAGCAGTACAATATGATTCCAAAAAAAGATCGAATTCATGGTTAAATGTATTTAAAAATCAGTTAATAGATGTTAGTGAAGAAGCTTCTAACTTTTTTCAAAAAATGAGTGATATAGGGGCAAATTTAACACATGAGTCAATTCAATCAATGATTGACAATGATGTGTTTGATGATTATATTAAAGAACAAAATCTTGCTGACGAATCTCTAGTTAAATTCCTAAAAGATACAAATCACTCTAAAAAAACCTAATAAATTACCAACAATATCTCAAAGACACAGCCAACACAATTTCAACTTTCTCATCTTTCAAAATAAAGCAGGATCTATCCTAAAATCCTTTGGAACATCATTAGCATCCATTGGTGTAAATATGGCTATTGGTATTAGAGTTAGTACATATTTTCATGGTTTGACAATGTTTTGACCCTTCCCCCGTCGTTTGGACACGCCAAACGAAAGGTATTCTCTCTTTTTGGTAGTTTTACTTGATTTTACTGCTTTTTTCTCCACCAGAGAGCCCTTTGGATGTCCTTTTATCTGTTAAGGACTCTCCTTAGAGAATTTATGATAAAACCTCTATGCGGCTTTCATCCGGTTACTATGTGCCTGATAATAGGTTTCCGGTGTTTGGTAGCCATTGGCCTCATGGATACGCTTACGGTTATAAAATATCCAGATATATTCAAATATTGCTGCTTTGGCTTCCTCACGGGTTTTAAAATGCTGTTCATTCAGCCATTCCTGTTTCAGCTTGCCCCAGAAGCTTTCCATTGGTGCGTTGTCCCAGCAGTTTCCTTTACGGCTCATGCTTATGGTAAATCCGGCTTCTTTTGCCCTTTTTCTGTAATCACTTGAGCAGTACTGGCTTCCCCGGTCAGAATGCAGAATACAGCCCTTTACATTGCCGGAATGGTTTATGGCATCTTCCAGGGCATTGATAACCAGTTCCTTTGTCATCCGGCTGCCCATGGATATACCGATGATTTTCTGGCCGCACAGATCCATGACTCCGGCCAGGTACAGCCAGCCTTCTTCTGTTGGTATATAGGTAATATCGCTGACCATTTTTTGTGCCGGGTTTTCTGCTGTGAAATCACGCCCCAGTATGTTTGGTGCAACCGGAAGGTTATGACTGGAGTTTGTGGTTGCTTTATATTTCTTTGTGACTTTGGAATGAATGCCGTTTTCTCTCATAATGCGTTCCACGCGTTTATGGTTTACTGGTTTGTTCAGGCGGTTGTTCAGTTCCTGAGTCATTTTTCGGCTGCCATATACCTGCCGGTATTCCTTGTAAATCCTGCGGATTTCCTCAAGCAGATG
Source organism: Lachnoclostridium sp. UBA3262 (assembly GCA_002362575.1). Classification (GTDB taxonomy): domain Bacteria; phylum Bacillota; class Clostridia; order Lachnospirales; family Lachnospiraceae; genus Eubacterium_F. The sequence continues at coordinate 33,885 of DEUM01000001.1, forward strand.
CCGGTTTTCCATATCGCGCAGACTGGGATGGCGTTTCCGCCATGCATAATAACCGCTCCTTGATACATTTAACCACTGCGCCATCTTTGCCACCGGATATTTTGAGCGGTTGGCTTCCATGTATATGTATCTGGCTATTTCAGATTCTTCGCAAAGAAGGCGCTTGCTTTTTTTAGGAATTCATTTTCCTCTTTTAGGTCTTTGATTTCCTTTTGCAGTCTGCGGAGTTCGGCATCTTCATCCCGAAGTTTTCCGCTTCCGACAAAGGGCTGATGCGGATGTTCTGTATACCGGGACTTCCACGTATATAACGAGTTGACGTTGATGCCGAGATCTCTTGCCACCTTGGCCGCTGGTTCTCCGGCTAAGACACGCTTTACAGCCTGCTCTTTAAATTCTGCACTGTACTTATTGGACATAATCAATCCCTCCTGTTGGTTTGATTATACCATTCATTCTGCGTGTCTATCAAATGGGGTATAAGTCATTTCCAATAGTTTAGAATATTGCAGATGATTACATGGATATGTTTTAATCACTAAAATCTTGTAGAAAATAAATAACACAGAAGAAAATAATAGAAGCCAAAAAGAGTTTTCGAAGATACTCATTCTGGTTTCTTTTACATAGATTAAGTTACTTAAACAAATCATTTTAATTCAAAGGAGGACGAAAAACATATGGCGAGAGCCTACGTGCGATTTATGCTTTTGTGCCTACATGGCTTCTGACTTTATCTTTAGAACAAAAGATAACTTCCATGCGGTAGTAAAAGGAATGGGTAATCAATAGGTAGGCATGAAAGATTTCATGCTGAAAGCAGGGATAATGGCTAAGTTGTCCGCAATATGCCACGCCCTCAACGACTGACAAGGTTTGGCTACATGCAGGCGTAATTGTATGTGGCTGTGATAGACAGTCTGAACCTCGCGAAAGCGAGATTGCATTAGAGCTAAAATGCTCTTACAAATATGGAAAATAAAGTATACGTGAGAAGTTTCACCACTCATACCCGCAATTATTGCAATGATAAGTTTTATATCTTTGTTTTCCTCCAAATCCCCATATAATACTATCCATTATTTTAGAAGACTCCGAAATCTTTTCTAAATCAGATGAACCACAGGTAGGACAATGAGGTTTCTTACTCTCTCTTTGTTGTTCTTCAAGTGCCTCCTGCTGTTGAATTTGTGTTTTAAATTGCTGTATTTTTAGTTGATATTCTATTAAATTTTTTGCTTTAAGATTAATCATTGTTTCTAAAAACAATATTGTATTCGATGTTTCCGCAATTATCATATATTCTTCAGCAGAAATTATTGTATCAACTAATTTTGAAGAACATCTGGGACATTCGTAATCATCTTCATATAGCCATGGGAAATACGCTGTTCCAGGTCTACTATCAGTATTTAATTCCTTTCGACATTGCCTACACAATTTTACACACTCCATATAATACCTCCTTTATATTATTTTATTATATCATTTGTCAGAAGCAAATAAAAGTCTTTTTTATACTAGGCGGCACAGTATAAAGAAAAGACAAGTATCAATACAGACACATATCCAACAATAAAAGGAACATATGATAAAATACCTGAAATTAGTAATTTGTTTGCAAAAATCAATAAAGGTATTATACCAATAGAAGAAGTTAAAAATTTCAACCACTTATTTGATGTTCACAAAATCACCGACTACCGTAACGAGTTAGAAAAATTCCTCAAATCATGGGACGGTGTAGGTGATGTATCAACCTCTTTCCAAAAATGGATGGACGGTGATGCTAAAGCTGCCTCTGACCTATCTGACTCTGCAAAGAAATCTGGAAACAGTTTAAAATTTATTGGCAACAGCTTAACATCTATAGGCGGAAATATTCTCTTAAGAATGGGTATAGAGGCAGCTATTCAAGGACTTGATTATCTTATTAACTACGAAGAAAAACAGCGAGAGGCATTTGAAAAAGCAAAGGCAAACACAGAAGAAACAGCACAGTCCATCCGCAACCTTAAATCCGAAATGTCAGACACGTCGTCTAAAGCAACCGATTTGTCCGGCGAGTTTGCCAGATTGGTACAAGGAGTCGATCCACTTACCAATGAAAATGAAAGTCTGTCCCCAAAAGAATATGAGAGGTTCCTTGATGTAAATAATCAGCTTGCCGAACTATTCCCTTCCCTCACGCAAAATTATGATGAGAATGGAAATGCCATTCTTGGTTTGGGCGGAGATGTTGACACTGTCACAGAATCAATTAAGCGGCTAATAGAGCAGCAAACCAACTTAGCTAAAGGTGATATGCGTGAGCATTTAGAAGACTATGTGAATGGTACAGATGATTCAGAAGGCATTTTCAATGTTTTAGCAAACAACAAAAAGCAAGTAGAAATTGCCAAAAGGACTCTAAATGATTTAAAGCGGACATATACCAATATAATGGAAGGACAAGGTAAAGAATATCTCACAGATGAGATAAGTTATAATAAATATCTAGATAATGTAAAAAACAAGTTTGGAGAAGATGCATATCATGCACTATTCAATGCAACAATCAAACAGGAAAATGATAAAGGTGGCACAACATACACCATAGATTTTTCAAAAATAAATTTAAATGAAGATGAAAAAGGCAAAATTACCAAATCTTACAATACCTTTTCTCAGGATTTACAGACAGACTTATCGGTCAAACAATCCGAACTGGAATCAAAAAATAGTGAAATGTCGGAACAGATGATGATGTGGGTAGAAGACCTTGACTTGTATAAAAATGGAAGCCCTGCTTTCCAAAAGAGCATTGAAAAAATGGTTGGTTCCATACAATGGTCCGACCTAAATATTCAAGAAGGAAATCTGGATGAGGCAAAGCAATTCATACAGTCACTTGTATTATCACCACTCACAAAAGCATGTGAAAATCCCGACACCAAACTAAATGTTATGAACGCTTTCAACGGCTTGTTCTCTCTTGATTTCTCAAAAATGAACTTCAAAGAGGCAAATGATAAAATTAAAGAGTTCCTTTCTATCATATTGAAAGCGTGGAACAAAGCAAATCCGGATAAACCAAAAGAATTGTCAGACATGTACCGTATGTTCAATCTAGAGAATTACGACCAAACAGCAGTAGATATGGACAAACGGAATACAGGCATTGCCTCAAAGGGAAGCGATGATTACAAAAA
>DEUM01000001.1:37423-37568 GCA_002362575.1 Lachnoclostridium sp. UBA3262
TGCAGCAAATGAAGAAAAAGAAAGGCTTCTTGAATTAGCCAGAGCCGGAAAACTGACAAGAGAAGAATTAGAAAACTCTTCCATTGCAGAGAGGTTTACAGAAGCTGGCGTCTCTATTGAAGAAGCAACTAAAAAGGTAAATGCC
>DEUM01000044.1 GCA_002362575.1 Lachnoclostridium sp. UBA3262
ATAAGAGAAAGTCTTGTTAATTTTCCGAGAAAGTGGTATAATTACGTGACTAAATTATTTAGGAGGAAAGAAAATGAAAAAGTTATTAGCAATGGGACTTGCTGTGATTATGACGGCAGTAACCGTATGTGGCTGCGGCAGTTCCGACAACACAGCAGGAGATGCCGGGAATAATAATGCAGATTCCGGCAGTGAGGTGAAGCAGGCAGTAAAAGTAATTGATGTGGATTTGACAGATGAGAAATATGCGTTTGGTGTGGATAAGGACAAACCGGAGCTATTGAAAGCAGCAAATGAGTTTATCAAAGAAATTCAGCAGAATGGAAAGTTTGATGAAATCTGCAACAAGTATTTTAGTAATGGCGAGCCGACGGCAGTGCAGTCGGCAGAGCTTGATTCAAGCAAAGACCAGTTAGTCGTAGCAACCAATGCTTCCTTTGAGCCATTTGAGTACACAAAGGGTAAAGATTACTATGGCATCGACATGGAGGTTGCGGCAGCATTTGCAGAGAAGCTGGGCAAAGAGCTGGTTATCCAGAATATGGACTTTGACGCCGTGTGTCTTTCCGTAGGACAGCACAAGAGTGATGTTGCTATGGCAGGACTTACGATTAAGGAGAGCAGAAAGAAATATGTAGAGTTCTCGGACTCCTACTACAGTGCGTCCCAGCGCCTGATTGTTAAAGGGGACAATACAGAGTTTGATGCGTGCAAGGATGCGGCAAGTGTGGAAAAGATTTTGAAGACAAAGGATAAGAGCGTAAAAATTGGTGTTCAGAACGGAACGACCGGTAAGCAGTATTGTGAAGGCGACAAGGAAATGGAGTTTGCCGGACTTAACGTAACAACGATTGGTTATAAGAACGGCTCACTGGCTGTTCAGGACCTGATGAACGGAAACCTTGACTATGTTATAATTGATGCAGCTCCGGCAAAATGTATTACGGACGCTATGAATAAAATGCAATAAAAATGATACATCAGCCCGTCTGTCTGGCGGGCTGATTGTAATATGCTGAACAGGAACAGATAGAGGAAGATATGGATAATTTTGGACAGAAAATTGAACAGTTTATAGAAATATTTATTGACCAGGAAGGGTATCAGAAAGTGCTGGAGGGACTCCGGAATACACTGATAATTGCCATTCTTGGACTTGTTATCGGAATCCTGATTGGTACGCTGATAGCTACCGTCCGGGTAATTCCTAAATATAAAGTGCTGCCCCGGATTCTGAACGGTATCTGCTCTTTTTATGTCGGGCTGTTCCGCGGGACGCCGATGGTTGTGCAGCTGCTTGTTTGCTACTATGTACTGCTCCCTATCTTAGGGGTAAAAATGACGGGCGTTCAAGTTTCCATTCTGGTATTCGGGCTGAACAGCGGCGCTTACATATCAGAGATAATGAGGGGCGGAATTTTATCTGTCGACCAGGGGCAGATGGAGGCAGGACGGGCAGTCGGACTCAGCTTTGCCACGACAATGATAAAAATTGTGATTCCGCAGGCGGTAAAAAATATTCTGCCTACTCTGGGAAATGAATTTATTACTCTGATTAAAGAAACCTCTGTCGTCAGCTTTGTCGGTGCGGCGGATTTGTATGTAGCGTTTAATTATATTGGAAGTAACAGCTATGAATTTATGGTTCCTTATCTGGTTATGGCAGTCATATATATTGTAATTGTAGTGATTATCAGCATAGGAATTAAAATCATGGAAAGGAGCCTGAGGAAAAGTGATAGACGTAATTAATCTTGAAAAACACTTTGGCGAAAATGAAGTGTTAAAGGGTATCAATGTCACGATCAACAAGGGCGATATTGTCGTTGTTGTGGGACCATCGGGTTCCGGAAAAAGTACCTTTTTGCGATGCTTGAACTGTATGGAGGATCCGACCGGCGGGCAGATTATTTTCAATGGAGTTGATATTGCAGACCTCCGGGTGGACATCAATGTACACCGCCGTCACATGGGTATGGTGTTCCAGCATTTTAACCTGTATAATAATAAAACCGTGTTACAGAATATTATGCTCGCACCGGTGCATGTACAGTGTCAGGGTTTGAGAAAGAAAAAACGCGCCAACTTCTTCCTTCCGGTTACGAATTTGTTTCGGAGCAAGGATAAAAAGAAAGAGAAATATCCGATAGAAACGACAAAGAAGGAGATTGTAAAAGAAGCAAAGGAGCAGGCTATGTCGCTGCTGCACCGCATCGGCATGGAGGATAAAGCAGATGTGTATCCGTCTACCTTGTCGGGCGGACAGAAACAGCGTGTGGCGATTGTCCGTTCTCTTGCCATGAATCCGGATGTGATTCTGTTTGATGAGCCGACAAGTGCGCTGGATCCGGAAATGGTCGGTGAAGTGCTTGACCTTATGAAATCCCTTGCCGATGAAGGCATGACAATGATTATTGTGACACATGAGATGGGCTTTGCAAAAGAGGTTGCCAATCGGGTAATCTTTATTGATGAAGGCATGATTCTGGAAGAAGAACCGCCGGAAGAATTTTTTGAGAATCCGAAAAATCCGCGGTTGAAGGAGTTTTTATCAAAGGTACTTGTATAAGGGAAGTCCGGCGGCGCCAATTTGAGTTCAGCAAATTGACGCCGTTTAAGAATGATGCTGTATCAGAATGACGACGCTTACGAATGGAGGAAAGCATGGGAACGGAGAAACTGAAAAGGGTGCAGGAAGAAGTGAACCGGGTAATAAAGGGAAAAGAAGATGTGGTGGAAATGGTGCTGGCGGCGATTCTTGGCGGCGGGCACATACTAATGGAAGATATTCCCGGCGTGGGAAAGACGACGCTTGCAACCACCTTTGCCCGGGTACTATCATTAGATTATCACCGGGTACAGTTTACACCGGATGTACTGCCTAGTGATTTGCTTGGATTTTCCATGTATAATAACCAGACAGGGGCGTTTGATTTTCGAGAGGGTTCGGTGTTCTGCAATCTGTTTTTAGCAGATGAAATCAACCGGACTTCGCCGAAAACACAGTCGGCATTGCTAGAGGTTATGGAGGAGCGTCAGGCGAGTGTTGAGGGAAAAACAAGACAGCTTCCGGAACCGTTCACAGTCATTGCCACACAGAATCCTACCGGCTCCTCCGGTACGCAGATGCTGCCGGAGTCCCAGATGGACCGTTTTATGGTGTGCCTGACTATGGGATATCCATCGCACGAGGATGCGGTAACACTGTTAAAAGGAGAGGTGTGGAATCAGGTCGGAAAACTGCAGAAGGTCATTTCCCTTGAGGAGCTTCGGGAGTTCCAGCAGGAGGCAGAAGAGATACATGTGCATGAATCTCTCTATGAGTACATGGTAACGCTTGTAGAGCGGACGAGAACGCTGGAATTATTTTCCGGTGGCGCCAGTCCGAGGGCGGCGATTGCCCTGCTCAGTATGTCGCGCGCGATGGCATTGCTCGCCGGACGGGACTTTGTGACGGCGGAGGATATACAGCGTGTCCTTCCTCCGGTACTGCGGCACCGCGTAAAGCTTGGTTCACGGGCGAAAGCAGAGGGAAAAACGGTAGGGGAATGTATGGATGTACTGCTGCATGAGGTAAGGAGTCCACGATGAAGAAAAGGAATAAAATTCAAGTAAGGCCGACTAGACTGGCTGGTTATCTGGTTCTTTTTCTTGCTGATATTTTTCTGTATTTATTTTTCCGCAGTTATTTATTTCTGGCGGTGACGGTTCTTTTTATCCTTTGGCCGGCAGTGTCTGCTCTGGGGCTCTGGTATCTTGCCGGAGAGATTCAGGGCAGTATGGGGGCAGGACAGGAACGGGTGCGCTGTGGCGACAGGGTGTTTCTGACTCTGCGCCTGCAAAATAATTCGTGGTGGCTTTCACTGGATGCCGGCTGGCAGCTTTGCATTGAAAATACCCTGTGGGGGGAACAGTCCGGGACAATTTTGTCTATGCCGGTAAAACTGCATGGGAAGGAGACCGTTACGCTGCCTCTTTATTTTACCGGACTCGGTCACTTTCGGATATCCTGCGAGAGCCTTATTGTGCAGGACATTATGGGACTGGCGCGCATACATATTCCGTTTTCCGGTGCCTGTGAGATAAATGTACTGCCGGAGGAGGGCGGCTATGAACAGGAGAAAATAAGCGGCTATCTGTCGGGGGCGTCCGAGACAGAGGAGAGCAGGGAAAAGGGAAATGACTTTGCCGAGGTCAGCGATATAAGAGAATACATTCCCGGTGACAGGCTCCGTGATATTCACTGGAAGCTTTCAGCTAAAAAAGATATTCTGATGATAAAGGAGCGCGTGGCAGTAGCGGGCAGTGAAATGGCAATTGTGCTCGAATTTTCCACAGAGAGGGAGCTGACGGAGCAGGTGCTGGAGAGGAGCTATCATCTGTCAAAAGAAATTCTTAAGCAGCATGTGCCGGTTTGCTTTCTTTTGTGGAATCAGCGGACATACGGCTGGGAGGAGTACCGATGTGGTTCGCCGGATGAAATAGACGCCGCCTTTTGCGGGTTCTACCAGACAGCGGCGGCGTTGAGGTTCAATACGGAATGGGAGTTGTATCTGAAAAATTGTTATCCGTATCTTACTGATTATTTATTAGTAGGGGTAAAAGACGGAGAGGTACAGGTGGTAATGAGTGAAAATGTTTAGAGGGAGAACTCCTAAAACAGAGAATGGTAAAATCACACTGGCAGACGGACTTTTTCTTAACATGGAGGAGATGGCAGAAAAAGAATCCCGCATCCTGACGCTGCTTCTCAAAGGATTTCTCGTATACCTGATTGTGATGGGGTGCATCGGTTGCTTTTTGACCTCTTTAGATATCCGGTGCGTCTGGTGGATTGTCCATCTTGGCATCCTGCTTGGCGCCGTTTACTGTTCCTTATTGTACTACAATAAAATGTGGCAGAATGTGGGATATATTTTGCTTCTGTTTCTCATGCTTGCGCTCGGCGTATGGCTGCGCAGCTATATCAGCAGTGGTGTATTTGCTGTGGCAAACCGTCTGACAGAGCGGGCGTCTATTTTTTTCGAGAGCAATGCGCTAAAAACATACAGGGAGCAAATCACAAATCATCAAGTTACCATACCCATTGCGATGTGCTATGTCGGCTGGGTAATCAGTGTCGTGGCAAATGTTTTAATTTCAAGACGCATGAATTATATAGCTGTGGCTGTTTTCTCTGCGGGAGGGTTATTTTTACCTCTGTATCTAGAGAGGGAGCCCTCTGTCTTTTACGTTATCATGCTGTCTGCCGGATTGCTGATTACATTTATCCTAAAGAAAAATGGACATTACCGGGTATCCATGACAGACCAGCGTTATACATATGAGCCAAGGAAAAAGAAAATATCATATGTCTATGCAGGAAAGACGGCCTTCATGCTTGTCGCTGTGGCAGTTGTCCTGAACCTTGCCGCTATTCATATTTTGGAAACCCTGTATACAAGGGAAAACTATGCTCAGTCACGTGCCCAGAGTGCGATGAAAAAGAGTACGATGGACATCATGGAAAATTTTACTATGCTCGGTATTATGGGACTGTTTAATTACTACCCTAATAATGGCGGACTGGTAAATGGTAAGCTGGGCGGCATCAGCTCCGTGCAGAGGGATTTTGAAACCGATTTGACAGTGACCTATGTTCCCTACAGCTTTCAGCGGATTTATCTTAAGACATTTACCGGAGGTAATTATCTTCCAAGGGCAAACCGCTGGAACCGGGTAATGGAGAGGAGACAGATGCTTGGGATAACGGAAGACGATACTGTAAACGGATACCGTTCCTTCTATGAATCTGGAGCAGAGCAGAGTGCGTGGGGGCGTATGCTCATCAAGAATGTAGCGGCGGCGCCGGGAGTATACCTGCCCTATTATTCGGCAGATACGACAAAAAGTGTGGGGCTGGGACAGACGCAGGAATATGAATATTATCCCGCTGTGGGAAATCCTTCGCTAAATCTGCGACCCGAATACACGTATGAATACCGTATTGTGCCGGAGGAAAACCGGAAAGTGGTGCAGGAGTTCTGCCGGGAAGCGGGATTGTATACGATACCATATGGGGAAGTGGATGCGGCAGTCAGGAAGCTGGTGGCTTACTTTCAGGCGAATATTCCGTATACGCTGAGGCCGGGAGCAACGCCGTACCGGGAGGACTTTGTTAATTATTTTTTGACAAAAAACCGTAAGGGGTATTGTGCCCACTTTGCCAGCGCGGCGGCGCTTGCCCTCCGGTGCAGGGGAATCCCAACACGATATGTGGAAGGCTATGCGATTGATCCACTGAACATAGAAGAAGACGGAACCATTCTTTCGTCAGAGAAAACAGAAGATTATTACAAGGGCTATCTTCCGATGGGAGAATCCTCGGTCGTGTCGGTAGACGTCACGGACGCCAGTGCCCACGCGTGGGTTGAGGTATACGACACAGAGCATGGCTGGCGGCCGGTGGAGGTGACGCCGATGTCAATGGAATCGGAGAGCGAAGGTGGTCTGTGGCAGCGGCTTCTAAACTTTTTAATCAGCGATGCCGGAGCGGATAACCAGCAGGGAGGGAACGGCACAGAGGAAGCTTCTACAGATTCAGAAGAAGGAAATGACAGTCTTACAATGATTGCTCGCTTTTTTGGTGGAGTGCTTGCTATCGCTGTCTTGCTGGTGATTTTATTCTTTGCAGGGAGAAAGCTTGTCCGCAGGCTGATATGGCAGTACCGCTATCGCCATGCGGGCAGAAATGATAAACTGATTATGCGGTATCACGCATATCGGAACCGGATGATTCCTTCATCCGAGGCAATCAATTACAGAGAACAGTTACAGTGGCTGGTTTCGCACGAGATATGGAAGGTCAGTCCGCAGGAGTTCGAGCGGGCAGTTTCGCTTTTAGAGCAGGCGGGCTTTTCAGATAAGGAAATAGAAGACGAAGATTTACAATGGATGCTCACGCGGATGTGAGCGATAGAAAGGAAGGGATATTTTGAATGATAAGAGATTTGCATTGCTGATTGATTCAGATAACATTTCAGCAAAATATATTGACTGTATTTTAGACGAAATGACGCGTCACGGCGTGGTAACATACCGTCGTATTTATGGAGATTTTACGAGCAATCAGATGCATCGGTGGAAAAGTGAGCTGGCAGAGCGTTCTATCACGCCGATACAGCAGTTCCAGAACACGATAGGAAAAAATGCGACCGATTCGGCGCTGATTATTGACGCTATGGATATTTTATATACGGGAAATGTGGAGGGCTTTTGTATCGTTTCCTCAGACGGGGATTTTACAAGGCTCGCCAGCCGTCTTCGCGAGTCAGGAATGGAAGTAGTCGGGATGGGAGAAGGGAAAACACCAAAATCCTTTAAGGCGGCCTGCTCTGTGTTTACCAATATCGAGCTCTTGATAGAGGGAAGCGCGGATAAAAATAATGAGCGGCAGGAAAAGAAAAATGTAGTGGCGAAGAAGAAAATCGCAGACGCCATTGTGGAAATCATTACAACAAACGAAAATAATGGAAAGGACACAGGGCTGGGGGAAATCGGAAGCACTTTACTAAAAAAATATTCGGATTTTGACGTTCGTAATTATGGATACAGTTCTCTGTCAAGGTTTATTGAGGAGATTGACAATTTTGAATTGAGGAGAAATAAGTCAAGCATTATTGTGATATTAAAAAGCGACGCTCTTGAGATTGAAAATTTTGCCGTGAAAACGGTACAGGCAGCGGGAGTGACAGGGGTTGGAATTGGGCAGCTTGCCCAGAAGATTTACGACCACTACCCGAATTTTAAAGTAAAGAAGCTGGGGTATTCCACGTTCCAGAAATTTATCCAAAGCATTGACAGGCTGCAGGTGGAAGACATTGGCAACAACCAAAAAAATGTGTATATGAGGAAATAAGAGAAATTTTACTCCCATTATGGCGAGATTTGTGGTAAGATGGTACATGACGAAATTTAACTGGTGAATGGAGGAAATAAGTAAGATGGCAGAACAGAAGATTATGCTGGGGAATGAAGCAATTGCCCGCGGTGCTTACGAGGCAGGCGTAAAGGTGTCGGCGGCATATCCGGGAACCCCAAGTACAGAAATCAGTGAAAATATTGTAAAATATGATGAAATTTATGCAGAGTGGTCACCAAATGAGAAGGTGGCAACAGAGGTTGCGATTGGTGCGTCCATGAGCGGCGTGCGTGCGATTGCTTCCATGAAGCACGTAGGTCTGAACGTGGCAAGCGATCCATTGTATACAGCATCTTATATTGGCGCAAATGGCGGGCTTGTGATGGTAGTGGCAGATGATCCGGGTCTGTACAGCTCACAGAATGAGCAGGATACAAGGTGTGTGGCGAGGGCTGCCCTTGTTCCGGTGCTGGAGCCGTCAGACAGTCAGGAGGCAAAGGATTTTGTGAAGGAAGCATTCCGTATCAGCGAGGAGTATGACACGCCGGTGATTCTCCGCACAACGACAAGGCTTGCCCATTCACAGGGACCGGTTACGCTGGAGGAGCGTGTTGTGCCGGAAGATAAGCCATATGAGAGAAATCCGAGAAAGAACGTAATGATGCCGGGAAATGCGATTGGACGCCATGTCTTTGTAGAGGAACGGATGAACCGGCTGTCACAGGAGGGCAGTGGGTTTGCGATTAATAAAGCGGAGTATAAGGATACCTCGGTTGGATTTATCACGAGCGGTATTCCGTACCAGTATGTCAAGGAGGTATGTCCGGAGGCATCGGTGCTGAAGCTTGGCATGGTACATCCGCTTCCGAAAAAGCTGATTGAAGAGTTTGCTTCTAAGGTAGATAAATTATATATATTTGAGGAGCTGGAACCGGTTATAGAGGAACAGGTACGGTCATGGGGCATTGAGTGTGTCGGAAAGGAGCTGTTTACTCGTCAGGGCGAGTACAGTGCAAACCTGCTCCGTGAGAAAGTGCTCGGACAGAAGGTAGAAACAGAGGCTTATAAAAATCTTCCGGCGCGTCCGCCGATTTTGTGCCCGGGCTGTCCGCACAGAAGCACCTTTACTGTGCTGAATAAGTTAAAGCTTCATGCGGCAGGCGACATTGGGTGTTATACGCTGGGAGCGGTGCCGCCTTTGAACGTCATTGACACAACGCTCTGTATGGGTTCAAGTATATCAACCCTTCACGGAATGGAAAAGGCAAAGGGTAAGGAATATATCAAGAACTGGGTAGCGGTAATCGGTGATTCTACCTTTATGCACACAGGCGTTAATTCCCTGATGAATATGGTATACAATCAGGGCACGGGAACGGTCATTATTATGGATAACTCGACGACCGGAATGACCGGGCATCAGGATCATGCGGCTACCGGAAAAACGCTGAAGGGCGAGGAAGTACCGGCTATCAGTATATATCATCTGTGCAAGTCCATGGGGATTAAAAATGTAAAGGAAGTAGATGCCTTTGACATTGCAGAGATGGAGAAAACTATAAAAGAGGAAGTAGCAAAGGATGAAGTATCTGTCATCATTGCGTGCGCACCATGCGCTCTGTTAAAGGGGGTTAAGTTCCCGAATAAATGCGTACCTGTCAGCGAGAAGTGCAAAAAGTGCGGTATGTGCCTGAAACCGGGCTGTCCGGCATTGACAAAGAACGAAGACGGTACGATTTCAATTGATGATACCATGTGCAATGGCTGTGGGCTCTGCAAGCAGCTCTGTAAGTTTGATGCCATTGACTGTGTGGCACGCTAGGAAAGGAGAGACAGATTATGGAGACTAAAAATATAATGATTGTCGGCGTCGGCGGACAGGGAACACTTCTGACCAGCCGCATACTGGGAGGTATCATCCAGGCAGCCGGATATGATGTAAAGTTAAGTGAGGTTCACGGCATGGCACAGCGCGGGGGAAGCGTGGTAACGTATGTCCGTTATGGCGATAAGGTATATGAGCCGATTGTCGAGGAGGGACAGGCAGACGTCCTGATAGCCTTTGAAAAATTAGAAGCGATGCGCTATGCACACTATCTGAAGAAGGATGGCGTTTTGATTGTAAATGACCAACGCATGGATCCGATGACGGTTCTGACCGGGGCGGCAGAATATCCGGAAGATATTCTGGGTACATTAAAGAAAGCTTATCGTGTCGTTTCGATTGATGCCATGGAGGAGGCAAAGAAGCTTGGTAATTCCCGTGTATTTAATACTGTCATTATCGGAGTGGCGGCCAAGAATATGGACTTTACCGAGGAACAGTGGCTGGCGGTCATTGAGAAAACCGTTCCAGAGAAGACCGTTGCTATCAATCAGAAGGCATTCAAAGCGGGATTTGAAGGATAGAGGTGAAACTTGAGTTATGATAATTGATGCACATACCCATGTGTATCCGGAAAAAATTGTGAAAAAAGCGATTGCGAAGCTGGAAGCAAATTCCGGCGTATCGGCAAAGGTAGACGGGAGAAAATCAGGACTGATTGCTTCCATGAAAAAAGCAGGTATAAATTATTCTGTACTCTTGCCGGTGGCGACGTCGCCCCATCAGGTGGATGCGATTAACGAGGAGGCTGGTCAGACCAATGCGACAGCAGAGGAAACCGGCTTGCTCTCGTTTGGTGGTATTCATCCGGATACAGAAAATTATAAAGAGGTGCTGAAGCGGGTTAAGGCGCTTGGGTTAAAGGGGATAAAACTTCACCCGGATTATCAGGGAACATTTTTTAGTGATATCCGTTATAAGCGCATTGTGGAAAAAGCGACAGAGCTTGGGCTTTATTGTATGGTTCATGCGGGTGAAGACATCGGACTGCCGAATCCGGTTCACTGTACCCCGGAGTCTGTGAAGGAGATGTTACGGGAGACCGATACGGACAAACTGATTCTTGCTCATATGGGAGGCTGGCGTATGTGGCAACAGGTAGAGGAGCTTCTGGCGGGAGAGAACGTGTATTTCGACACGGCGTTTTCGCTTGACAATATCGAAGGTGTGAGCGGACTTTTGTCAAAGGAGGAGTTTGTCCATCTCGTGAGGGCACATGGAGCAGAGCGGATTGTATTTGGTACTGACAGTCCGTGGAGCGACCAGAAGGAAAGTGTGGACTGGATTATGCAGACAGACTTGACAGAAGACGAAAAAGAGAAAATTTTTGCGGGAAACATGAGGAAAATTCTGGATTTGTAAGCAGTATGGAGGTACGAAGGGCTGACGCTCTGGAAGGGAGGAAGGTGTAAAATGGATAAACGAAGGAAAGTAATCTTAGCAGCTTCTATTTTGGCAGGACTTTTAGTCGTAGTATTGATTATCGGCACCGTTTATAAGTACATTGCGCCGAGTAACAAAAAGCGGGACTTAAACACAGTATTTAAGCTGGGGAAAAATGAGATTGCGTTGATTGCTGATAATAAGGTCTTAGAGCAGAAAGGGCTTATGCTTGACGGGCAGGTGTATGTGCCGTCCGAGGTGGCATCCGGATATATGGATGAACGCATTTATGTCGATGCGGCGGAGAAGCTTCTCTGCTATGCGGCGAAGGATGGGCTGATTCAGGCGCCGGCGGATTCTGCTTCTTATACGAAGGGCAGGGAAAAGCAGGAGGCAAAGAATGTAATCTTGAGAAAACAGGGAAAGACTTGGTATGTTGCTTTATCCTTTATTCAGGAGCATGCAAGCTGTTATTACAAGGAATTTAAAAATCCGGGGCGTCTTGTCATCATGTCAGACAGGGCAGCGAAGTATACTTTTGCTGTGACGGCGGAGGATATCCGGGTACGCACCGGTCCAAATAAGAAATATGATTATCTGGCAGAGGTGCCGGAAGGGACAAGAGTTTTTGTACGCACAGATGTAAAGGAAGAAAATGAATATAAGCCGATTATGACACTGGACGGTGTGTCGGGATATATCCCGGTGGATTCGATTGAGAAGACAGAGGAGGCGGCTTGGAAATTTGAGAAAACGCCGGAATCCTTTAAACAGGTGGGCATGGATAAGACCGTCTGCCTCGGCTGGCATCAGGTGACAAATGCGGTGAGCAGTGGCTCCCTCCCAGCGGGGGTAACACAGGCAAAGGGAATGAATGTGATTTCGCCGACATGGTTTGCGCTGAGCGACAACAAGGGGAATTTTTCTTCTCTCGGAAATACTTCCTATGTGACGCAGGCACATGCGGCGGGGCTTCAGGTATGGGGGCTGATAAATGACTTTCATGTAAGTGATTCAAAGAAACTGGATTTGCAGAAAATTCTCGGAAGGACTTCAACGAGAACGAAGCTGGTAAATGCATTGGTGGCAGCAGCAATCCAGTATGATTTGGATGGTATCAACATAGATTTTGAGAATGTAAAGAAAAAGAATGTCGCCGCGTACTTACAGTTTTTGAGAGAGCTGGTACTAAAGTGCCATGTGAATGATTTGGTGGTTTCTGTTGATAATTACACGCCGGCAAACTATAATGCCTACTATAATTTACAGGAACAGGGCAGAATCGTAGATTATGTAATCCTTATGGCGTATGACGAGCATTATAACGGTAGTGAGGAGAGTGGTTCTGTATCCTCTTTACCATTTGTGAAAAATGGAATAAAGAATACGCTTGCCAAAGTGCCAAAGGAGCGTGTCGTGACAGGGTTGCCGTTTTTTACCAGACTGTGGAAGGAGAAAAAGTCCGGTAAGGGCAAGCCAGAGCCGACAGCTTACAGTATGAGCGGAGCGGAGAGTATTCTGCGTGCAAATGATACCGAGCCGAAGTGGGATGAAGCGACCGGACAATATTTTGCGCAGTACAAGGCAAACGGCTTTATCTATAAAATATGGCTGGAGGAGGAGACCTCTCTCAAGAAAAAGCTGGAGGTTGTGAAGAAAAGTGATGTGGCAGGTGTTGCCTTCTGGAAGCTCGGGTTTGAGCGCGCGATTACATGGAGTACGATTGAAGCTGCGTTGAAGTAGCCTGACGATGCCAAGTCGAACCCATGATGGCACAGGGTAATTGCTCATTCCTTTGCAGTTATGCGGCGGATATCCTACCGTTTCTTGCCGGAACATCACTCCCAACGAAAAATAAATTGTCTCCCTTGTTTACAAAAACATTCCGCCGTCCTTCGCAAAACTCGTTGTCTGCATTGTCGCTTTTACCTGCCTTTTGGCGGCTTTAGTGAGAACGCACTGTTAAAAGGCAGGAAAAGCGACAGCAGACATCTCAGACAATGCATGGGCGGCGTATTTGTAAACGAGGGAAACAATATTTTTCGGAGAGT
>DEUM01000058.1:0-22053 GCA_002362575.1 Lachnoclostridium sp. UBA3262
CATAGGATACTCGCCGCCTTAACAACATAAAGGATGAAGCGATTATCATGGGTTCGACTTGGTAACATCAGCCTGATACGCCGCATATTTTAACATCAGCATTTCCGCAATCAAAAACATCCCTGATGTACTGTAATAGCGAAAACCATGACGCCCGACATCCAGCTTCTGTGCAAAAAATGGCAGACAAAAGTCGCAGATTTCCGATAAATCATTTGCACCATCCCGACAGACGGCAACTAAAAAGATTCCTATTTCTTTTAATTTCCGCACATAGTCATTCATAACAGGGTTATCTCCTGACAGTGAAAACAAAAACATAATGTCTCCTTTTTTCATCTGCGTAACTGCCATTACCCGTTCTTCTTCTCCCTCTATTACATGCAGCAGCCGTTCTGTCAAAACCAGATAATTTTTCATTACTTTGGCAGCCGCCTTTTGGACAGAACCGCTTCCATACGCATAGATTCCCTCTGCCTTGTCCATCCTCTCAAACAGTTCTGTACAATCTGCCTGCTGAATAAAATTTATTGTTCTCGTCAGATGAAAGCTGTTTTCTTCTACCCCGCGCTGGTCAAATACAGGACGGCTCAGACTGTTCCACTTGAGAAATGTCTTAAACTCACTATACCCCTCCATCCCTATCAAATGCAAAAACCGTGATACCGTAGTGTGGGAGACCTCACACGCCTCTGCCAGCTGATGCAGCGACAACCTTCTACATTCTTCTGTATGACTGCATATGTACTGCCAGATACGATGGTCACTCTCTCCCATACGGTCGTAGTTTTCCCTGACCAAATCATCCAGTCGCATGTTCGGACTCCTTTCTCCTGTGATAATCCAGATATTTTAGGAACAGGATATCAATTAAAATAAAATACGATGTCGTCGATTCATACTGCCAGTGTATCGGTGTTTCAACAAGATTGCTCTCATCGACATACAGACAGAAATCACATAAATGGGCAAGTGTATTTTCTCTGTTTTTCGTAATTGACATCAGTGTCACCCCACGGACACGCAGCATCTTTGCAATCTCTACCATTTTTTTGTTCTGACCGGACACGGAAATGAGAATACAGAAATCATCACTTCCAAGCAGGGGAACCAGATTATACATCTCCTGCCCGCTTGGCGCGTCATAAAACATATATCCGGCACTCATAAAAATACGTTTAAACTCCTTTTTTACCGACGACTGTACCATGCCCTCCCCAAAGATATAGTGCTGTTTCGCTTCATCAAAGGCTTCAAAAAGAGAGTCACAGTTTTTCTCACACATACTGTCCATAACATTCTGATACAGTGTACAAATGTGTTCCAGTTCACTGTGAGCAGATACCTTTTCCCCATCCAGTTTCAGATAAAGCTTCAATTCTGCAAACCCATAAAAACCAAGCTTTTTAGCAAACCTCATAACAGCGGAACGTGACACACAGCATTTTTTTGCCATTTTCTCGATTGACATACCAGAGCATGCCGCCTGGTTTTCTGATAAATATTCCCAAACTGCACGGTCACTCTCACTGAAATGCTTATAATTTTGGTTTACCAGCGCCTCAATACTCATATAAACCAACCTCCTGCCATTTCTCTAGGAACATCATAACACGATTTTGTAATGATGTCTAAAGAAAAAGCAGGAGGCTGGTACTTTTATCCAATATGCTTCGGATGTCAAAGACCGATGCTTTTCAATCTTTTACATGCCGAGGCGCAGAGACACGAACAGGCAGAATGAACTGAACAGTATCAGCACGATACAGCCGGACAAATCCCTGAAAAAATTGTCTTTCCACTTTGCACGCAGGGAAGCCGCCGGCGACATTCCTGTCATCTTATATACGAAATACATCAAAACCGTCATGATAATCATATAGACTGTATTTCTCAGTATTGCCTCTGCCACAAACAGCATCACCAGATGTGACATCATGTAAGGCACATCCCCCTCATAGAGATGTTTTTGTGCAATTCCCAGCAGATAAGCAGTGAACGGCCCCGCCATTGATATTAAAAAGGTGACAGTAATCTGCGGATTTTGCCGTAACAGGGAAGAAAGACTGCCTCCCCCGGAAAGCATCTGTAAATAGGCAACTGCAACGAGTGGCGCCAGTGTAAGAAGCACCTTTGCAATCGTAAACCATTTGTCTTTTTCATGATAATTTGGCAGGGCTTTTGCCTGCTCGCCTTTCTTTCCCATAACAAATCCTCCATTCCAACTAAATTTACATTGGCAACTGCATTTTTAACTTCCTATTTGAGTTCCGGCCAATAACCTTTGTTCGCTTCAATCATATCGTCCAAAATCAGCTTGGCAACGCGCGCGCTCGGTACAATTTTAGAGAGCGTCATCGCCTGCCACATCTTCTGATAGCTTCCCTCTATCCATGCTTCTACTACCAGCTTCTCTACACTGACCTGCTGTTCCATAAGTCCCTTCTGGAACTGTGGAATCGCACCCTGACAGATTCGCTCATAGCCATTGGAGCCAACGATACATGGAATCTCTACCATGGCTGTCCGGTCAAAGTTCTCAACTGCCCCCTCGTTCGGGACAATGAGCAGGAACCGCTCCTTTGTATTTTCAGCAATCGCACACGCAAGGTCAACGATATAGGTTGCATGGGCATCCGCTTCAAACCCACAGTCCTTTGCCGTTCCCTTCTCGATAATTTCCTTACATGCACCAAACACCGTTTTTTCACGGCCGTCCATAACCTCATTGGCACGGGTATATTCCGGATTGGAATGTTCCACTACATAATCCGGATACAGATAATATTTGAGGTAGGTATTCGGAATCGTAGTCGGGTCCACCGCATAGACGTCTCTTGCTTTGGCAAATGTTTCCTTCCAGCTGTCATCAATATGCTGGTTTGTCTCTGCAATACCGTCTGCAAAACCGTTTACTGCCATATGCCTTCTGATTTCCGGCAGCAAATCATTACCATCCTTATCATAAATTTTGTGCCACCATCCAAAGTGGTTCAGACCATAATATCCTACCTGCATTTCCTTTCGGGATTTCAGCCCAACCATGCTGGCCATTTTTTCTTCCAAATCAATCGGCATATCACAGATGTTAAGGATTTTTGAATCCGGGCGCAGACGACGGGTTGCCTCAGCTACAATGGCCGCCGGGTTGGAGTAATTTAACATCCATGCATCCGGGGAATATTTTTCCATATAATCCAGTATTTCCAATACCCCGCCGATAGATCGCATCCCATATGCGATACCCCCCGGGCCGCACGTCTCCTGTCCGACAACACCATATTTCAATGGAATCTTCTCATCCGTCTCCCGCATCGCATACTTACCGACACGTATATGCGCAAGAACAAAGTCAATGCCGGTAAAAGCAGTTTCCGGATCCGTCGTATAGCCAAACTCAATATCCGGCGCATTCTCCTTCAAATATATTTCACAAGCCTTTGCAACCGTTTCCTGACGCTCTGCATCATTATCATAAAACATAATTTTATGAATCGGAAAGCGGTCGCGCTCTGCTAAGAGCATCAGGGCAATTCCCGGTGTGAAGGTACTGCCTCCTCCGGCAACAGTAACAGCATATGATTTCTTCGACATAATAAAAGCCTCCTTATATTTTGTAATTCGTTTCGTTTATTACTTTTTATACGTGATAACTGTAGTCTGTCCGGCTTTGGCCTTCTTATTCGAAAGCAGCTGGACATCCTCACACTCATCTCCGTTTGTCATCAGTATCGGCGTGTGCATCTGATAACCCTTCTCTTTCATCAGTTTCATATCTACTTCACAGAGCAGTTGTCCGGCGCTGACTCTGTCGCCTTCCTTTACTCTCGGCGTGAAGCCTTTTCCTTCCAGTTCTACCGTATTGATACCGATATGGACGAGGAGTTCAAGTCCGTCATCAGTAGAGATTCCGTAGGCATGCAGTGTTTCCGCAATCATGGAAACTTCCCCGTCCGCCGGAGAGTACACCTTACCATCTGTCACAATGACAGCTACGCCGTCGCCAAGAGCTTTCGAAGCAAATACTTCATCCGGCACATCGGTTACCGGCATTGCCTCTCCGTTGGCAACTGCCTTAATTTCATGCTGTACCGCCTCGTCTCCCGTGTCCAGAGCGTATGCCGAAGGATTCGCCATAATATTTTCAAATTTTTCACGGACACTCGGCACACTCATGCCAACAATAACCTGCATTGATTTTCCATTCTTGGAAATACCGTGTGAGCCTATGCTCTTAAAGTAAGCGTCATCCTTTACTACCGTTTCGTCTTTGACATTCAGCCTCAGACGGGTAGCACAGTTCGTAACGTCTACGATGTTGTCTGCGCCTCCAAGTCCTTCCATAATCAGTGCAGCAAGCATCGTCTTTTTATCCATTTCGACGCCGCCATCCTTCCTTGCCCGGAACTCTACCTTGGAATAAAATTTCGTCTCCTCTGTGTCCTCACGGCCCGGTGTTTTAAAGTTAAACTTTAGAATCAGGAACCGGAAAACGACAAAATAGATTCCCGTATATACCAGTCCAATTACTAAAAGCAGAAGATATTCTTTCCAGTGCGTGGTCATAAGTGGAATAAAGTTAAGCGAGCTCATCTCAATCAAGCCACCGGAAAATACCCCGACTATGCCAAAAAGGTTAATCGTCGTAGACAGGCACGCCGCCAAAAATGCGTGAACCACAAACAATACCGGTGCGATGAACAGGAAAGTGAACTCAATCGGCTCGGTAACACCACATACAATTGCCGTCAGAGTAATCGGAATCAACAGACCTTTCAACTGTTTTTTCTTCTCTGGCTTTGCCGTTGCATAAAATGCCAGTGCAATACCCGGACAGCCGAATATCTTGGAAAATCCGGTTGCAGTAAACGCCGCCTCCGGGCAAAGCGACTTCAAAGAAGCCGTAGAAGCAGCCAGTTGCGGAAGCTGTGTCGCCCAGTACGAATAGATGCCACCCGGACATACAAGATTGTCATAATAAAACGGACTGTACATCAAGTGGTGCAGGCCAAATGGAATAAGCAGCCGCTCTAAGAAAATAAATACCCACACGCCGAGCGAACCGCTTGTCATAACAAAGTTCTGGAAAATCTGCATACCATGCTGAATGTTCGGCCAAATCAGAACCGATAACAGGGCTACCGGAAGCATTACGAAAAAGCCAATCATAAATATAAATGTTGAACCGTTGAAAGAACCAAGCCACTCCGGCAATTCTGTATCAAAAAACTTATTGTGAAGGTATATGACAAGTCCGGAAACTAGCAGCGCACCAAACATTCCCATATCTAATGTTTTGATGTTGGCAATCATTGTAAGACCGCTGGAACCGCCGACTTCTGCGGCAAAATCTACTCCGAATACGCTTCCCCACTGTGTAAGTATCGTGTTTACAAAATAATGGAAGGTCAGATACAGAACCAGTGCTTCCATACAGCAGCGTCCCGCCTGCTTTTTTGCCAGACCGATAGGCAGTCCGACAACGAACAGCAGTGGCAGCTGGTTGAATACACACCATGCACCCTGTAAAATGACGTTCCAGATTAAGTACCACATACTAGTCGGAGCAGCCAGTGAACCCAGAACCGCTTCTGTCGTACACAATGTACCGATTCCGACCATAACACCCGCGAAGGAGAATAGCAGCACCGGTGTAAACATCGCGCCGCCAAACTTCTGAATCTTTTGCATCATTGTTGCAGCACTTCCTTTCTTTTTATATTTTTACTCTGCGATACCATTCTCCCGGGATGAAATACATAAACGGTATCTTTTCTTAAATAATATTAGCAAAATGAAAAATTAAATACAATATAATGGAAACAAGTTGGTAACCGGGCGATAATTTCTTCATTTGTCACAAAATTTGTGAATTGTCACATACGGGCTAAGCAAAAGAAGAACCGGCCCATGTACTTGACAAGGCCGGTTCCGTTTTAGGGTTATATAGCAATTAAAACTATATAGCAATATTAAATTCCGGAAGTTAGCGTTTCTGCTATTCCATCCAGTAAGGCAGCGTATTCCTCCAAAACCTCACTGTGTTTTTCCTGTATGTAGTCCCAGTTTTCTTCCTTTGCCGCCATCTCAAGCCCCTTTGCGTGTTCTGAAAGAAGCTGTGCACCGATTGACAGGGAAGTACCTTTTATCTCATGGGACAGAATACGGTAATTGTTAATGTCCCTCTTTTCAAACGCTTCCGAGATGGCTGTCCTTTTATCTCCGTCAAGGAAGGCTTTCAGCATATCCAGATAAAATCCCTTGCTTCCCATACAATATTTTAAACCGAGCAGCACATGCAGCTGGGGACACTTTGCAAACAACTGCTGCAGTTCTCCCATAGTAAACTCATCGGATGCTGGTTCGGATGGGGTGGTTTCAACAATTTCTTTTGATTCTGCAGCTGCTTCCACCTTGCTTTCCTCCTTTTTCTCTTTTACACTATCTCCGCCGCCTGAATTTTTTCCTGTCCCGGTTTCCGCTGTTTTATAAGACACAATCTTCTCCGGCAGATATTTCTCAAGCTGCGCTTCCAGTTCGTTTGGCTCAATCGGCTTGGAAAGGTAATCATCAAATCCCTCTTTTATATATTCTTCCTTCGCTCCGACAATAGCGTTTGCCGTCAAGGCAACCAAAGCAGTGCCTTCCGGCAAAAGATTTTTCTCCCGCAGCCTGTGACAGGTCTCCACACCATCCATTTCAGGCATCATGTGGTCGAGGAAAATAATATCGTACTGCTTCTCTGCCGCCATCTGCAGACACAATTCTCCGGAATCCGCCGTGTCGGGCAGAATCCCGCTCCGTTTCAGCCGTCCCTTCGCTACCTTCAGATTCATTTCATTATCATCGACGACTAAAATTGACGCCTCCGGCGCATAAAGGAACGTCTCCTTTTCCATTGCACGCTGGCTCTCCTGAAAACGCTTTTCATACTCACCAATCGGACTTGCATTGACAATCTTCTGCTTCAGGGTAAAAGAAAATTTAGAGCCTTCGCCATAAACGCTTTCCACCCTCAGACTACTTCCCATCAGCTCCAGCAGACGCGCCGTGATATTCATACCCAGACCTGTCCCCTCGACATTCCGGTTTCTCTCCTCTTCTATCCGCTGGAATTTCTCAAATAATTTGGCGAGGTCGTCTTCCTTAATGCCAATTCCTGTGTCTTCCACAGAAAAATCAATAAAGACATTTTCCCCTTCTCTGCGCTTTTCCTCTACAATCAAACTAATTGTTCCCTCGTTTGTGTATTTTACCGCATTATTCAAAATATTCAGAATCACCTGACGGATACGAATCTCATCACCGAACAGATGAGAAGGAAGCTGAGGCTCTACCTTTACTTTCATAGCAAGGTTTTTATCCTCCGCCTTCATGGAAATCATATTCACTGTGTCATGAAGTACACTGCTGAAATCATACTCAACAGGTATAATCTCCATTTTCCCGGATTCCACCTTTGACAAATCCAGAATATCATTAATCAGGGATAACAGATTCTTACCAGCAAACTGAATGTCTCTTGCGTATTCCAGAATCTGCTCATCCTCACACTCCTGCAGAATCATATCGTCCATTCCGAGGACAGCATTGATAGGTGTCCGTATCTCATGGGACATATTGGCAAGGAACTCCCCTTTGGCACGGTTTGCTCTCTCTGCTTCCTCCTCAGCGCGCCGACATTGCTCAACCAAATCTGCCTTCTGCGTTGTATCCGCCAGCTTTTCAAGCATATTGTGGGAGACTCGGGCAATGGTAACACATATACTGCCCATAACAACTGCTTCAATCAAAAATCCCATTGAGTAGCCCACAAACCATGCGAAAGCTGAGTCAAAGCCTACGTGAGACACACTGAGCGAACGGAAATACACCGAGATTACAAGCAGCACATAGCTAATAATAGCAATCCGAAGCGTAAATTTTTCATCATAGTAAAAGATACTAAATACCATGGCAAGCGCATATGTCATATAGATACCGATTGTCACATTGGTTCCCATCAGCGCAATCATAGCACCCAGTGCAAGTGTCGTAACATACTTCATTACAATAATCGGCGGACGAAACCGGTAAGCGACCGACGGCCCGATGGCAACAATGCAGGCCAGCAGTGCCAGTATTACCAAATCCTCAATTTCACAGTTAAATACACCGACTACCGATAAAAGCATCATAACCGGAAATACCAGAACAAACCATTTAATAACCCGGATAGCTGTTTCTGTAACCTTCACATCATTTTGGTAAAAAAACTCGTCCTCCGTATTCTTTTCAATCTTCATTGACAGACTCTCCTGTTCTTTTACTCAAATACTTTTGCTACACGACTCAGCAGTTCCTCTGGCTCAAACGGTTTCCTTACATAGCCAACCGCTCCCAGCGTCCCGGCATGCACAACATCCTTTTTATCTCCGGATGCAGTCAGGAAGATAACCGGAAGGTCTTTGTATTCACTGAACATACGAATCTTTTCTAAGGTTTCCATTCCACTCAGGTTTGGCATCTCAATATCCAGAAGTACTAAATCAATATCTTCGTTCTGAATTTTACCGATTCCCTCGTAACCAGAACTTGCCAATACTACCTCATAGGAATTCTGTTTCAGAATGTACTCTGCCATTCTCAAATACATTGCATCATTATCCACTACCAAAATACGTTTACTCTTAGGTTCACTCATAGCCCTCTCCTTATTGTTTTTTTGCGAAATATGCCTAATATATCCGCAGTGATATATAAAAATTATATAAAAAAATAAAAATTTTTAAAGTATTAGGGAACCATTTGCAGTTTTTGGGGTACACTTTGTCTTATTTCTCCAGTTTGACCATCACATCCAGCACAAAAAAACCATTTTCCGTATAGCAGACCATATCTCCGCCAATTCGCTCTGACATCTCCTTTATCGTGGGAAGCCCGAAGCCATGTCCCTGCTCCGTTTTGCTGGTAGGAACCATCGCCCCCCGCTCCACATGCAGGTCATCCGGACACCGGTTCTTAATCCGAAGCAAAAGATACGCCTTGTGATACTGCATGCGTACGGAAACCTGTCGCTTTTCTTTCTCAAGCTTCATACAGGCTTCATATGCATTTTCCATTCCGTTTGCCAGTATCTGACACAATTCCACATAGGGCAGTTCCTCATCTCCCAGCTGTACATTCACGTTACACACTGCCGAAATTTCTTCCAGTTTCCGGCTGTAATAAACAAGCGTCGCATTGATATATGGATTCGCACAGAACTGTCCCAATAAAGCATCCATCTCTCCATCTACGACTGCCAGATACTCTAGTGCCTCCTGTGTTTTCCCGGATGCAAGCAGACCAGACAGTGTAGCTGTGTAGCCCTTCATGTCATGCTTCATCTTCCGGATGTTCTGCTGATTGTCAAGCCGTGCCTCCAGCGTATTCTTCTGCTCCCTTAAATGACTCTCGATTCGCTGGTTTATGAGAAGCTGGCGCTGACGATACAGGGCGGCAAAAATCGTTGCATAAGTCATAGGCATCAATAGCATAATCAATATAACGGCCGGAAGTTCCTGTGGTCTTTTCGTCACGACTACCGGATAATTCGATATGACAGCAAGCAGAAGATAATAAAGCCCTGTCATCCCTGCAAAAAGCCCCCATCTCCCCTTCACTGACTCCTGCAATTCCCTATACGGCTTCCTTATATAGCGATACGCTATCCATTCTATCAGCGGGAACAATAGGAGTCGTCCAACAAACATCAGGATATATTGCTGCCCCCCGAAATAGAAATCTGCAATATTGGTCACAACAATAATCCAATAGGATACCGTATCTGCAAGACAGAATGTAAAATAGAACTGCCCCTTCCTATTTTCCGCCATGAGCCAGAAAAATAAAAGGCTTGGCAGGGTGCAGGTCAGCACAAAGATCTTTCCCATGAACTCCGCTCCATATAAAATCAATCCCACTACATTCAAAAGCGCCAACGGTCCCATAAAGATCCCCGTCATAATAAAGGTTTTCCTCTGGGAGTAACGGGAACGGTATAGAAGTATAAACAAAATCAGTATATGAAACAGTGACCAAAGTATAGATAAATCCCTCAATATTGTCATTGCTACTATTCCTCCTCAATATTCATTTTCTGACTCTAGCACTGTCACTATAATACTTTATTCAGAAAATCAATGGTTCTGGACTCCTTCGGATTATTGATTACTTCCTCCGGCGTTCCCTCCTCAATAATATATCCCCCATCCATAAAGATAACACGGTCCGCCACCTCTCTGGCAAACCCAATCTCATGAGTTACAATCCCCATCGTCATGCCGGCTGCTGCCAAATCTTTCATGACCTGAAGCACCTCTCCTACCATCTCAGGATCTAATGCCGATGTCGGCTCATCAAAAAGCATTATGTCCGGATTCATACACAGCGATCTGGCTATCGCCACACGCTGCTTTTGCCCTCCCGAAAGCTGTGAAGGATATGCATGCGCCTTATCGGACAGTCCTACCCTTTCAAGCATTTTCATTGCCTGTTCTTCTGCTTCCGTTTTCGATACTTTCTTTAGTTCGACCGGCGCAAGCATCAAATTTTTCAACACGTCCATATTATTAAATAAATTGAAATGCTGGAACACCATTCCGATTTCTTCTCTTGCTTTATTGATATCACAGCTCTTATCTGTTAAGTTATTTCCATCCACAATCACTTCGCCGTCCGTAATTGTTTCCAAGAGATTCAGACACCTTAAAAAAGTCGACTTGCCGCTCCCTGAAGGACCGATGATAACAACAACCTCCCCTTCGTAAATATCTGTACTAATATCTTTTAGCACTTCCAGTTTCCCAAAACTTTTTTTCAAATGTGAAACATGTATTTTTACAGCATTTTTATTCTCGTCCACGGTTCATCCTCCTCTCAAGGTATTTTGCAAATTTAGATAATATCGTGATAACAATAAAGTACATGATACCGACAATAATCCAGACCTGAAATGACTTAAATGTAATCGCAACTACATTTTTTGCTGTATTGACCAACTCAGGGAATCCTATTACAGAAAGAATGGATGTATCCTTCAACGTAATGATGAACTGATTGATAATACTGGGAATCATTGTCTTTATTGCCTGTGGAAGAACTACCTTCTGCATCGCCTTCCAGTATGGAAGTCCAAGACTTCTTGCGGCTTCCATCTGTCCTTTATCTACTGACTGGATACCCGCCCGGATAATTTCTGCCATATACGCACCACAGTTTAATGCCAGACAGATGGTACCTGCCTGAAGCGCTGTCAGATTAAACGAAACTCCTATCATCGTGTTGAAACAATACGGAACACCAAAAAACACAAAGTATGCCAGAACAATCATAGGCACACCTCTGATAACATCTACAAATATTGTTGCAATGATATTGCAGGCTTTATTTTTCAGTACACTCAGCAAACCAAATATCAAACCTAAAATGCATGCAAAAAACAATCCACATAACGCCATCTCCAACGTTTTGAACATTGCCCTTAACAGCAGTTCACCATAGGAACGAATGATTAAAAGCATATATTTTCTCCTTTCAAAAAACAAGACACCATTAACATGATGTCTTGCCAAATTACTTCATTTTCAATTATTACTTTCCAAGATACTTAGAAATAATTTCATCATATTTACCACTTTTCTTTATGTTCGCCAGACCGGCGTTAAACTTATCAAGCAATTCCTGATTCGCACTGTTAAAAATTGCAAAACCATAAGGAGAACCTTCATTCTCTGAACCTTCAACAATCTTCATAGCCAGCTCTCCATCTTTGATAGAAGCCGCCATAATCGGTGTATCTTCGAAACATGCCACAGCCTGCTTGCCGGAAACTGCCTGATACATAGTAGGTGAATCTTCAAAATATGAAACTGTAAAATCATATTTTCCCTTAATGCTCTCTGCATATGTAGCACCCTGTGTACCTGTTTTAACAGCTACCTGCTTGCCCTTTAAATCTTCAAAAGAGGTAATAGCAGAATTAGACGCTACTGCCATACACTGCGTAGCTGTATAATAGCCGTCTGAGAAAATCCAGCCGGATTTTTTACGGTCTTCCGTAATCGAAGCACCGGCAATCATACCATCTGCCTGATTTGCCTGACACGCTGCAATCGCCGCATCCCAGCCAAGGCTTTTAAGCTCGTACTCAAATCCCTGATCTTCTGCAATTGCCGCCAAAATATCAACGTCAATACCTACAAAATTACCCTGTGCATCTGTGAATTCAAATGGCTTAAACACTGTATCTGTAGCAATAACCCATTTCTTTGCGTTTGTGTCTTTTCCCGAATCATCTGCTGTACCTTCAGAACCACACCCGGTAAGCGCTGAAGTTACCATAATCACACTTAACAATAAAGCTAAAAATTTTTTCATCTTAGATATCTCCTATCATTATTTTGTTCACCTTCAAGCATTATATTATAAAAACATAACCAAGTCAAATTTAATTTTAGGGAAGGGGTGAGATTTCGATTAATTTCGCATGAATAACTCTCCTTTTGTTCGTTCCAGCTGCCCCTGCACAGGTGGAGAGCGTCAGAATATGATCGTCTGCCGTGACTGGAACATCCAGCTTCCGAAAACTTCGGACTGTTATTTCTCTCAAAAAATCAGTATAAGCTGCTGCATCAGAAAAAGAAGTGGTAATATAATACTCCTCCTTCTCCACTACATAATAGCTGAATATCTTATATTTCCTTAAATGCTGCTCCAAATCGATTACCCTGATAATATCACGTTCTGAACTCTCCCAGAACTTTTCCTGAAATACATCCTTTAGAGAGCCAAACATCGTGCGATCCAGCATATTATGACCATAAATCACCACATTCCTGTCATCAAAGGATTCATTGCGGTAGTCCATAAAAAGAGAACCGGCTGCATTTTCCTTTCTCATAAATGAATGTTTCAAATAATATGAATTATCATTGGTCTGGACAAGGGGATTATTCACATGCGAATCATTAAATGTAATCCAGCCAATGGCATCTGCATTGATTCGCTTTAATTTTTCCGAATCAATTTGTTTCGTAACTGGCTTACCCTCATCACCTTCCGACATTCTTTGGGTAACTTCCCGAATGACTTCCTCGTTTTCTCTTGCATTTTGTCCGGCATCTTTATGATAAGAAAACACAGCCATAGTAGAAAAAAGTAAAATTCCTGCAAACAACATCATGCAAACAACATACACTACCTTCATACTATTCCTTCTCCCATGTCTTTTCCCTTTTTCGATTCGCAGAGGATTGCTGTTTTCTCCACTCCTCATAGAAAAAAGTAAGAATCAGCATACAGAGTACTGACAAAAACGCAGAGGCATACATCCAGAGGATGTGGCTGCCCGTCTGCGGGCTTGTCGTTCTCGCATTTTCTGGCTTTTTCGTCTCCTTTGGTCTCTCGGTCTCCTCCGGCTCTTCCGTCTCCTTTGGCTTCTCGGTCTCCTCCGGCTCTTCCATCTCCTTTGGCTTCTCGGTCTCCTCCGGCTTTTCCGTCTCCTTTGGCTTCTCGGTCTCCTCCGGCTTTTCGGTCTCTTTTGGTTTCTCGGTCTCCTCCGGCTTTTCTGTCTCCGTTGGTTTCTCGGTCGGTACGGATGGATCCGAACCTGACGTTTTATCTTCCTTTTTCCAGATTGCAGTATACTCACGTGCACCCATCGAACCCGACGGAATCTTCACGACAGCTTCTGTTCCCTCCAATTCTGTTCCCGTCCAGCCCACAAAGCTGTAGCCGCTTCGGGTAGGGTTATGTAAGATAATCTCTTTACTTTCTACAGTATAAATGCCAGGGTTTGTCTCGCCATCTTCCAATGTGCCTCCCTCCAGACGATAAGTAATGGGATAAGAAATTGGCTCAAACTCTGCCGTCACAGTCACATTGTAATCCGGCATACTGAGTACATTTCCTTCTATCCCAACCGACACCGATTCATCGTCCGTCTGACAGGCTTTGAGAGAGCCCTCTTTTAACTGATATCCCTCGTCTGGGACAAGTTTCAATATAATCCGGTCATCTTCCTCAAAAATTTCATTGTCCCCATCCGAACCGCCCGCATCTGATGTATACTGGATTTCCCCATATTCTGCCATGGTCGTCAGCCGAAATTTCCCCACGGTCACATTGCAGGACGCTGTCTCGTGATAAGGGGACACCGTCGTTGCCTTAATGAGAGCTGTTCCCTTTCCCACGGCAGTCACTTTTCCGTTTTCATCTACTATCGCCACGCTCTCATCAGATGAAGTCCATGTAACTTCATTTACCGGTGCATTATCCGGTGTTACCGATGCCATAAGCGTTGCGGTATCTCCCTTTGCTCTCAGCGAAAGGCTGTCTCTGTCAAGGGTTATGCCAACCGCCAGCACCATTACTATTTTTCCATCATAGGGGATAAGCGCATACTTTTCCATGTTATCAGCATACAGTTCCTTATCTTCGTTCTGTCTGTCATCACATAGCCGCTCAAAATCGCTCTTAGAAATCGCATAGCCTGTGCCCGGCACAATCATCTCACGATATGGATGCTCGTCCTCGTCAGGACGAATCCACCGGCTCATCCCCAGCTGCACCCCTTCTGCCAGCGCACCCGTGAGTCGAATCGGCGATGTCGCCTCAGAAGGGGTTTCATCCTCTGCTCCATCCAGATACAAATTATCAAACTGACCTGGGGCATCTCCTGCTGTATTGCCAAACACCTGAGGGTTTCCCTGCAACTCGATAACACTATACGGACTTCCCAGTATACCACCACCGTATAAGCCTGCCGTATTCTCTGTCACTGTACCGCCATACAGCCTCAAGGTTCCGTGTAACACAGAAACACCGCTGCCACACTTTGCTGCATTTTCCTTTAAGGTACCTCCCTCCAACTGAACCTGTGTATATGCGCCCTGTATAAGGATGCCGCCTCCGTTTGATTCCGCTGTGTTATTCATAATTTTTCCATCTACTATGCGGACAGCTGCTGCTTTCGTACCCGCTGAGCCTCCTGCCACATAGATACCACCCCCGCCAGTTCGCTGTTCTTCCATCGTCGCATGATTGTCTGTAATCTTACCACCCAACATCTGGAGCACCCCAATATTTACATATACACCACCACCGTCATCCGCCTCACACCCATCAATGCTGCCGCCAGCTATTCCAAGCATGGCGCTCATATGGTTGGAACTGCTATTGACATCAATACCACCACCATGTCGCGCCTTACACCGTGTGATTCGGGAACCATCATATAGATAAACCTGTCCCTGCCTGATGTTGATTCCACCACCGCACATACTCTGAGACACATTTTCTGCATTTTTCAGTATCGCACCGCCTCGTATATCCAGACGCGCACCACCACTTACGCAGATTAGCGGATGATAAGCGGTAACGCCCGCTTCCCTTCCACCATCCAGAATAATATCCTGCAGACTAAGCTGGCCGGCAGTAACAGTAAAGATTCTTCCACGATTTTTTCTGTCATCTGTATCCTGTCCCACATTTCTTATGACACAGGGCTTCTGAGTTTCATTGGAAGTGATTACTACTGATTTTTTAATGGTTATCTCGCTTGTGAGCGAAACATCTGACAGAAGTACCACTACCCCTGAATTACTGACGTTCGCAATCGCCTCTGCAAATGAACCAACCTGCCAGTCCCCATTCTCATCCTGCCACTTCGCCTCATCCTGAGCCTGCGATTCTTCCACCAGACTATCTTCCGATTCTGCAAATACCGAAACTATGTAAGACAGTCCGGGACATGCTGCGAACAATATACCCAAAACAAGAACTCCTGCAATAAAACGAATTTTCCGTTTCATTTTCATATGCCTCCTATCTCGGTCTTTTCCTCATTTTTTCCTAATTATAACAAAAAAAACTGAAAATATAGGACTCTGGCAGATTTGGTAGCTTTTTAGGCAGATTTGGTCAAATAAAATTTCAGGAGACGCAAAAAAGAGAGTGAATTCAATCACTCCCTTTGAAAATTACTCCTTGACTTCTTACACCATTTAACAGAATATCCTACAAGTACCCACAGTATCATCATTGCTATATTTTCTATAAATACCAAAGTACCCGGACGTCCAAAATCGAAGAAAGCAAACCGAATTTAAAGAAACATATAAGAAATAATCTTTGCCTTATAAAAACATACCGCCCCATAACCAGCAGCCAGCACCACCGCAATTCTCAAAACCCATGGGAGAGCCTCTGGCAATTTTCTGCCTTGAAATCTCTTCTTCACCATACCTACGACCATGCCCCAATGAAGCCCCAGATGCACGCTCATCAGCACAAATCCCCAATACGAGGCTGCCATGTGCATCTGTCTGGCCAGCGCCATCTGTCCTCTTATCCTGACAAAATCAAACACATATCTCGACATGACAATTCCGCTGTAAGCAAGACAAGCATCCCTGCTCCAAACCACTCATGAAACTCCTGCCCTGTAATCTGAAATGCCATGAGCAAAAGAAGCAGCATTGTCATTAAAAAGTCAATAAAGACTTTTATCTTCATTTTTAACTTCATCCACAATCTCCTTTCTTTTCCGTTTAAATGAGCCGCCTGACAACTCTGGCGGCTCAAATACTGCAATTCAATTCATCCTATCTACAGACTCGCTTTTAAAATATCCACAATTTCTTCACGCTCTAATACCTTATATCCCCCCTCCATAACAAGGGTTGAATCGGCTATTCCCTCTACCATATCTGAAGTCGCTCCAAGTTCTGTAAGATTCATCACAAGCCCCAGCTCCTTCATCCAATTTTCCATAGCTGCCAGTCCTTCCAGAGCAACCTGCTCATCCGTCCTGCCATCTGCATCCACATCCCAGACATTCACTGCAAACCTCTTAAACTTAGACAGTCCATAAGGCATTATATATCTGTAATATGCCAAGGAAACTGCAGACAACGTCATACCATGAGTGGCATCGGTGTGGGCACCGACTGCCTGACCAAGCATATGAACCATCCAGTCCGTCGATTTTGCCTTTGCGACAAGGGTATTGAGCGCCCATGTAGCAGTCCACATGATGTTACTTCTTGCCTCATAGTCCTGATCATTTTTATTCGCAATCCTGCTGGAATGAATCAGGGATTTCATCAATCCCTCGCTGATGTAATCACTGGTATTATCATCTTCCCCGGAAAAATACTGCTCACAGATATGATTGAAGATATCATAGATTCCGGAAACCATCTGATAGTGAGGAAGTGTCATTGTATACTTTGGATTTAAGATAGAAAACCTTGGCATAATCTTCTCATCTGCAAACACATGACCAATCTTCATCTTGCTCTCATGGTTTGTAATGACAGCTCCCGCATTCATCTCCGAACCGGTTCCAACCATCGTAAGTACGCAACCCACCGGAACGGTTTCACAGTCCGGTTCCTCAAATTTTAGATAATATTTTCCCCACGGATCCTCCTCACAATGAACCGATACGGATACTGCTTTTGCGTAATCGCAGACAGAACCGCCGCCCACTGCCAGAAGTAAATCCACCTTATGATTTCTTGCAATCTCTACCCCTTCATATAATTTTTCAAGGGTAGGGTTTGGCATAACTCCTGAAATCTCCGCAATGTTTTTACCGTTTTTCTTCAGTATCTCAATTACCTCATCATAGATACCATTTTTCTTTATTGAACCTCCGCCATATATAAGCACGATGTTCTTTCCATACTTTTCCAGCTCTGTGTTCAGATACTGTAAGGAATCCTCCCCAAAATACAATTTTGTCGGGTTACAATAAGCAAAATTTCCTAACATTTCATTGTCCTCCTTATTTTTCTTTTATTCTCCATTCCGGAGCTATTTCTTTGCTACACTATTCAATGGATCTCAGCCACTTTACAATCTCATCCTTTGCAGAGGCGGCATCCTCCTCATAAACATCAAAAACATTATCTGAAATATCCGCATCCGGCAAAGCATCCGAAATATCTTGTACACTGCTTGCCAGACCTCCCGTTCCGTGGGAGCAGAACAGATAAACCTGTTTTCCGCTGAGGTCATTCTCTTTCAGAAATGATAATATCGCCATCGGACAGCTATACCACCAATTTGGGTAGCCCAGATAGACGGTATCGTAATCCTGCAGATTTTCCACTTTTGCCTTGAGGGCCGGACGTGTGCCGTCGCCCTTTTCTTGATTTGCCCGGTCCAGACAGCCATCCCAATCGGAAGGATACGGCTCTTTTACCTGAATCGAAAACAAATCTCCTCTTGTTTCTTCCTTCACCCATGAGGCAAGCTGTGCTACATTGCCGGGAGACGTTACACTAGGGGATGTCATGGCATCTATATCGTCCTGTACGGCATTGTCTGCCCATGAAAAATAAGCGACAAGCATTTTCTTTGTGTCATCTTGCTTAGGCTGTTTGCTCTCATTTGTTTCTGTCTCTTTTGCTATCTGCTCTCCCGTTTGTTCTTTTGTTTGTTCAGAACTCTTTAGCTTCTCCTGTGTGTCGGATTTTCCACAAGCACTGAGTGAGAAAATAACTGTCACAACAAGTAAAATAGATAATACTTTTTTCATCCTGCAACCTCCTCTCTGTTACAAATGCTTATAGCTTCAGACTTTCTATCCATGCTTTCAGGTCGTCCTGTGACTGTATTCCATTCAGCATTTTCCCGGTAAGCAAAACTGCCCCCGGACAGCTTGGCGCAAGTCTCGTGTTCGTCTCTCCCATGCCACTGCCTCCGGATGTCGCAAAGGGAACGATTGTCTTTCTGGCGAAATCATAGCTCTCTAAAAACGTATTGATAATGGTCGGTGCCAAATACCACCAGATGGGGAATCCTGCATCTGTCAAGTATGGGACAAAATTTTTTTCAATCCAGCTTTGTCAAAATTTAAGCTAAATATATTAGCTTAAAGAAAATGCCTTTTTTAGATACTCCACTATTTTCTCTTGTTCTTTAATAAACTCCTCCCATTCACTAGCTATCCCATCAAGATAATCTATTATCTCCTGACAACAAAAATTTATATCTTCTTCGCATCCATCAGCAGCCCCACCATCTTCATCATACTCAATAAAACCATATGTTACACTTATATATCCTTCAGCACATTTTTGATCATCTGAATTTTTTACATATATGTCTATCTGGTCACTAGAGCCATTACTTGGCGAAATATACAAATCATCTAAATATAAATATATCTTACGCCGCTTATAATCGTACAGTTTTATGCAATCTCCAAAGTCAATATAGTCTGGCAAATAATCATCATAAGGTATTTCTTTTAATATAAACTTTTGATTATCTATCCATTCCATAACTTCTTGTAAACCAGAAATATTATTTTCAACAAAATATTGTTCCCCAGTATTTTCAAACAACTTGCTAAAAATATCAAGAATTGAACCAATATTATCTATATTACTATTACCAATACAATTTGATAAATCTTCATCATAAAACACTAAAAATTCGTCTAATGTTCCATAAGACTTTGTAATCCTCTCAAAAATTCGAGATAATGAATGTTGAAAACCACTATCTGCTAAATTTTCTTGAAGTTTATCTTCAAAATCCCCCAATGCCGACAATCCAGCACTTTCTCTAATAGAATCTTCATAATCTCGTTCTAATAATAATCGTTCTTCCTCTTCCTCCTGTTCCAATTCCCTTTGAAATTCTTCACTTAATTTAGCTTCTTGAACATCATTTTTCAATTCTTCCTGAATCAATCTGGCAAACTGCCGTATATACCTAATTTGTCCGTATATACCTTTATTTCTTAAATCCTCTATAATTTGATGATGTAGTGAATCTTTATCCTTATCCGTTTCAGAGAAATCTTTGTAATTTCCTGTAACAAAATAAACTATATCGTCATTTTCAATTTCAATGTATTTTTCTATGTTAATCAAAGTTTCAATTATTAAGCTATCTGCATAAGACTCCTTTTGTTCCTTATGAAATGGTGCTCTTTTATAAATTTTTCTTCTTATTACTGATACATCTAAAAATTCATCATCTTCTATCCTAATACAATTTTTATGTTCAAACACCATCTTTACAACATTAAAAAGTTCATCTTTATACTTCTCCTTTCCCTCTTGAAACACTTTTAACGCTTCATTCAAATGATTCCTTGATTGCTTCTTGTAGTCTTGCATATCCAACCCAGCAATAGTATAGCCTTGCACCCCATATAAATTTTTTATCTTATCCATCGCAGTCTCAATATTTTTACCGACTTTATTCAATTCCTCTTCTAAGTGTATGTATGTTTCGTGTTCAACTATTTGGGGAAGAACCAATTTGATTTGATCATAATCCAACAGCTTTATAAAAGATTTTAGTAAATCGCTTGATACTTGATTTTTTCTATCCACAACCATATCAATTACTATATTGGTATCCAATAAAATATACTTCATTATAAACAGCACCTCTTTTTCTAAATAATCCCCAAGCCATTATAACTTAAGTAATGTTATATGCTTTCTATTCTCCCGATTACTTCAATGTATGATATTCTTCTTCTGACAGTCTCCAAATACTCATTAAAAGTCCCCTCTCCATCTATCTCAATCGCAAGATATGAGCACTTTGAATCTTGTGCTATGCCAGTGTACTTATATTTAGCATAGGAAAATTTTTCGAAATTAGAATACTGCTTATCCATCATACCTAATATGTTCCAAGTTTACTAGATAATTATCAAAGCTTGCAAATATCGTTTCACCATATTTTTTCAAACCATCTTCTTTATTAGTGATTGGTTGATAACCATCTCCTTGTGCATAATATATATCATAAATATACGAACCATTTTTATATTCTTCATATAATTCTTTTTGACTTTCCGAATATTTTTTTGGTTCAGACATACTAAACATCTTGCAAACACGTCCATATCCCCCCTGCTCTAAATGCTCTTTATATATTGGAATAACAATATTAACTCCAATCTGAAATTGCAAATCATGATCAAGATTTTTTGATAAGTATGCCACTCCATCTATATCAAATTTTTTAAGACACCGCATTACAATCTCTGGAAATATATATTCTTCTTGATTTTCATGATAATCAACATATTTATATGACGTAGCCAACACTAATGGAAAAAAAGAAATCATTTTATCTTGCAGTTCCTTTTTCCTACTTCCAGCATCCAAAGACGGATTAAAAACGCCATTAATCAATTCTTCTATAATTACCAGATTTAATATCCTTAATTTCTTAGCGTCATCATTTGCAACAAAAGACGAAATATACAAATCTTTATTAGGTTTATTTAATTCAAGCCAACACGCATAGCTTGTGCTAGACAGATATAATGCTGGCATTCCATTACACGTAAAACGTTGTCTATCTATTTTTTCATTTCTTTTATATGGGCGATGCAATAAATCCATCCTGTTATTCAAACATTTTTCAGAAATTCTTCCCCTAAAAAGAGTTACAGGATGTTCTTTCATTCTTTCATAAATACTTTTATATTCAATTCCTATATTGCCCGATGAATTATAATTCATATCATCGAAAAAGGCTACTTGTTTTATTGCATAAGATTTACCTAATTCAGACACAAAAAAATCATCATTTTCTATTTTAGAAATTATTTTTTTGATCTGATTAACTGCCATTTCAATATTGCCTTTTTTATAATTTTTCCACGCTGCTTTTATAATTCTAATATTTTCATTTATTTCACTTAGCAAAATCGAATCACTGTTAAAAGCAAGTTTATTTCGAAAATAATCCTCGTATTTATTCAAACGATCCCATAAACTAACTTCAATATCTTCTTCACCACGACATTTGCATATAGAAGGAAATCCATTTAGATTACGATCTTTACTCTCATAATCATACTCTATTATTTCTTTCAACTCCTCCCCTAAAAATTTATCAAATAATTCGTGATTAAAATCATAATCAAAATCGTCATCATATTTAATATTATTTATTCTCTCCAATTCTGAATAATACTGACTTTCCAGCATTATTTCAATCTCCTTATTATTACCCATTATATTTTTTATTTTCAATAACTCA